>JBNKCG010000071.1:0-24834 GCA_050287605.1 Gammaproteobacteria bacterium
AGCCGTGCCAGCGTTGGCGACAGCGGGTTGAACACCTCGCCGGCGCGGTTGCCATCGCTGAACACCAGCGCGTGGCCGCCGGCGCCGGCGGCGGTTGTGCGGACCGCCGCGGCGTCCGCTCCGGTGCGCAGCCAGCGCTGCGCGCCGCCCCAGTCGATCCACTCATCGCCCAGCCCCAGCGGCGGCGTGGCGGGACGGACGGCGAGGCGCCACAGCGGCGTGTCGCCGGCCCGCAGAAACGGGTACGCCAGCTCACGCAGTCCGTCCCAGAATCCGGCGCCGTCGGGTTCCTCGTCGCCACCCAGTTCGGCGCGTGCTGCGGCGACGCCCTGCGCCGAACCCGACAACCGCAACCGCAACCGCGCGCCGTCGTGGCAGGCGCCCGACAGCGGCAGCGGCTGGGCGGCGGTGCGGTTCATGAATTCGACAGCCTCGGCGGCGCCGCACTGACGGCTCACGGTGATCTCCGTCTCGGGCCGCGGCAGTACCTTGAGGCTCACCTCCAGAATCACCCCGAGCATGCCCAGCGACCCGGTCACCAACCGCGACAGGTCGTAGCCGGCGACGTTCTTCATCACCTCGCCGCCGAAGCGCATCACCTCGCCCTGCCCGTTGAGCAGGCGCACGCCGAGCACGAAATCGCGTACCGAGCCGGTATAAGGACGCCGCGGTCCGGCGAGGCCGGCGGCCACGGCGCCGCCCAGCGTGGCGGCGTCGGAAAACCGGGGCGGTTCGAAGGGCAGCATCTGGCCCTGCGCCGCCAACGCGGCTTCCACCTCGGCGAGCGGCGTACCGGCGCGGGCGGTGATCACCAGTTCCTTGGGCTCGTAGCTGACGATACCGCGATGACCCGCAACATCCAGTGGCGTACCGTTGCGCGCTCGGCCATAGAAGCTCTTGCTGCCGGCGCCGCGAATCCGCAACGGCGTGCGTGCGGCGGCGGCCTCCACCACCCGTTCCTGCAATTCACCGCTGAGATCCACGTTCACGGCTGCACCTTTGCCGTGGGCAGCGCACGATACTCGGAGCAGCGCCGCGGGGTGGGAATCCCCTTGCCGGGATTGAGCAGCTCCTGGGGATCGAAGGCGCGCTTGACGCGGCGGAACTGCTCCAGTTCCTCCGGCGTGAACTGGGTGCACATCTGGTTGATCTTCTCGATGCCCACGCCGTGTTCGCCGGTGATGGTACCGCCCACCGCCACGCACAGCTCCAGGATGGCGCCGCCCAACGCCTCGGTGCGCTCCAGCTCGCCGGGCTTGTTGGCGTCGTAGAGGATGAGTGGATGGAGATTGCCGTCGCCGGCATGAAAGACATTGGCCACCGGCAGCTCGTACTGGCGCGAGAGCTCGGCGGTGCGCTCCAACACTTCGGGCAGGCGCCGCCGCGGAATGGTGCCGTCCATGCAGTAGTAGTCGGGTGAGATGCGCCCCACCGCCGGGAACGCCGCCTTGCGCCCCTTCCAGAAGCCCAGGCGCTCCGCCTCGTCGCGGGCAGCACGCACCTCGGTGGCACCGCACTGGCGCAGCAGCGCGGAGACACGCTCGATGTGCCCGGCCACCTCCTCCGCGGTGCCGTCCACTTCGCACAGCAGGATGGCCGCGGCGTCCACCGGGTAGCCGGCGTGGACGAAATCCTCCGCCGCCTGGATGGCGGGGCCGTCCATCATCTCCAGGCCGGCGGGGATGATGCCGGCGGCGATGATCTCGCCCACCGCGCTGCCCGCCCTGGCCACGTCGTCGAAAGCGGCCAACACCACCTGGGCGCTGCGCGGCTGGGGCAGCAGCTTGACGGTCACCTCCACCACCACGCCCAGCATCCCTTCGGAGCCGATCATCAGCGCCAGCAAGTCGAGGCCGGGGGCATCGAGAGCGTCGGCACCGATCTCGATCAACTCGCCCTCCACGGTCACCACCTTGAGCTTGAGCACGTTGTGCACGGTGAGCCCGTACTTCAGGCAGTGCACCCCGCCCGCGTTCTCCGCCACGTTGCCGCCGATGGTGCAGGCGATCTGCGAGGAGGGATCGGGCGCGTAATAGAGTCCCAGCGGCGCCACCGCCTCGGAGATGGCTTGGTTGCGCACCCCGGGCTGCAGCCGCGCGGTGCGGTTGACGGGATCGATGTCGAGAATGGCCTGGAAGCGCGCCAGGCTCAGCAGCACCCCGGTTTCGTGGGGCAGCGCGCCCCCCGACAGGCTGGTTCCGGCACCCCGCGCCACCACCGGCACGCCGCGCTCATGGCACAGGCGCAGCACCGCCTGTACCTCTTCCACGGTGCGCGGCAACACCACCACCATCGGCAACTGGCGATACGCGGACAGCCCGTCGCACTCGTAAGGGCGGCGCTCCTCCTCCGCCTCCAGCACGGCGTCCGCGGGCAGCAGCGAACGCAAAACGCTCAGCAACGCCGCACGATCCGGGGCCGGTGAAGGGTGAGCTGACATCGAGTTGAATCCAAAAAAGAGACTGGCCTTCAGAATAGACTTTGCCTACACTTTTCACAATACATAATTATTTTCACATTACGAAATGGCCTCCATTCAAGTCATCCAGCGCCTCGGCGCCCTGCTCGATGCCATCGCCCAGCAAGGCGATGCCGCCTCGCTCAAGATCCTGGCAGCCGAAACCGGGCTGCACCCCTCCACCGCGTTCCGTATCCTCGCCTCGCTGGGCGAGATCGGCCTGGTGGAGCGCGACGCCAACGGGGCCTACCGTCTGGGCGCCAAACTGCGGCGCTTGGCGACGCGCATTCCGCGCGATTTTGATCTGCGCACCTGCGCGCTGCCGATCATGGAACGGCTGCGCAACCAGGTGGGCGAGACGGTGAATCTCACGGTGCGCGCCGGCGACGAGATCATCTACATCGAACGCGCCACGCCCAACCGCATGATGCGCGTCGAGCAGATCATCGGCAGCCGCGCACCGCTGCACATCACCGCCGTCGGCAAGCTGCTGCTGGGTGAAAGCGGCGACGCCGGCGTGCGCGACTACGCCCAACGCACCGGGTTGCCGGCGTTCACGCCCAACACCCTCACCGACGTCCGCCAGCTGCTGCAGCACATTCACGGCTGCCAGCAGCAGCGCTACGCCTTCGACGACGAAGAGGCCGAGATCGGCGTGGGTTGCATCGGCGTGCTGCTGCGCGACGGCAGCGGTGCCGCGCTGGGTGGGCTCTCCATCTCCTCACCCATCGAGCGGCGCCGCGACGACTGGGTGCCGCTGCTGGTGGCGGCGGGACACGAGATCAGCGAGCAGATCGCGCAGCGTTACGGTTCGGACTGATCGCGCACCGCTACTGCCCCGCGCCGTAAAACTGGCGTGGCAGCCACAGCACCACCTCCGGGAAGAGGATGCAGATGGTCAAACCCAACGCCTGCAGGCAGAGAAACGGCAGGGAGGAGCGGAAGATCATCGACATGGTCACCTCCGGCGGCGCCACGCTCTTGAGATAGAACAGCGCGTAGCCGAACGGCGGACTGAGGAACGACATCTGCATGTTGACCATGTAGACCACCGCGAACCACAGCGGAATTTCGTCCGGCGCCACGCCTGGCAGACCGAACACGCCGTCGAAACTGAGCGTCTTCACCAGCGGCACGAAAATGGGCACCGCCAGCAGCAGGATGCCCACCCAATCCAGGAACATGCCGAGGATGATGAGCAGGATCATCATCACGAACAGGATGCCGTAGGGTCCGAGACCGGTGCTGATCAGCGCCTCGCTGACGAACTGCTGCCCGCCCTGCACGATGTAGAAACCGACGAACATGGTGGCGCCGAACACGATCCACAGCACCATGGCGGTGGCCTTGAGCGTGGTGAGCGCCGCCTCGTGCAAGGCGCGCAGGTTGAGCCGCCGCGACAGCGCCGCCACCACCAGCGCGCCGAAGGTGCCGATGCCCGCCGCCTCCACCGGCGTCGCCACCCCCGAGAAGATCACGCCCAGCACCAGCATGATGAGAATCAGCGGCGCGATGATGCCGCGCAGCAGACGAAACTTCTGGCGCAGATCGACGCGCTCCTCCGGCGTCAGCGCCGGACCCACCGCGGGGTTGATGTACGAGCGCGCCGTCACGTAGAGGATGTACAGACCGGAGAGCAGCAGGCCGGGAATCACCGCCCCGATGAACAGCTCGCCCACCGACTGCTGCGCCACCACCGCGAACAGGATGGCCAGGATCGACGGCGGAATGAGAATGCCCAGCGTGCCGCCCGCCAGAATCGAACCGCAGGCGATGGTCGGGTGATAGTTGCGCTTGAGCATCGCCGGCAGGGCGATGATGCCCATGGTCACCTCAGTGGCGCCGATCACCCCCGCCATGGCGGCAAGAATGGTGGAGGCGATGATGGTGGCCGTGGCCAGGCCGCCCTTGAGCCCGCCGAGGATTTTGTAGATGACGTCGAACAGCTCTTCGATGATGCCGGCGCGCTCCAGCATGGAGGCCATGAAGATGAACAGGGGAATGGCCGAGAGCTGGTAGTCGGTCATCATGGGGAAGATGCGCGACGGCAGGATGTTGAGCATCTGCGCATCGCCGAACAGGAACAGGAACACACAGGCCAGTCCGCCGGTAACGAAGGCCAGCGGCAGGCCGGCCATGAGCAGCACGGCCAGCGAGCCGAACATGTAAAAGGTGAGCCAACCGATGCCGATTTCAAGACCCATCGTTCAGGCTCCCCGATTGGCAAAAAAGTGCTGGCGCACCAGCACGATGTCCTTGGTCAAGCGCGCCACACCCTGCAACAGCAGCAGCGCGGCGCCCAGCGGCAACGCCAGCTTGACCGGCCAGTATTGGATACCCCATTCGGTGAACGACACTTCGAATACCGAATAGGCGTCGTTGAAAAACGTCCACCCGGTCCACATCAATGCGCCGGTGAAGATGAAGAAGAAGACCGAGGTGATGACATCCACCAGCGCCTTGAAGCGATCGGAGAACAGCAGGTAGACCACGTCCACTCGCACGTGAGCATCCTCGCGTAGGGCGTAGCCCCCGGCGATGAGGTACTGCATCCCGAACATCAGAAACATGCTTTCGTGCGCCCAGTTGGTAGGGGAGTTGAACACGTAGCGCGCAATGACTTCGTAGTAGTAGACGAACACCGCGATCGCCGACCAAAAGGCGACGAACTCGCCGGCGTAGCCGTTGAGCTTGTCGATCCAATCGGTGGCGCGGGTATGAACCTGCGTGGCCGGATCGTGATGCACCTCGGCCTGGGCATGGGTCCAGTCGGCCACATCCTCGCCCAGACTTTCGTGTTCGCGCTCCGCACAACGCCGCGTCAGCTTCGGCAGCAAGACACCGTCCACCAGCAACAGCAGCACGATGGCGGTGAACAGCCACATGGCCGCGTTGTCCCAACGGTTGAAGGTTGCCTCCGCGGTGCTCACGTCCTCCTTGGCGCGCTGCAAATCGCGCTGGGCATTGGCCAGTTGCTGCGCCGGTCCGGAGGCGGCGCGCTCCACCATGAACTGCGCCACCGAGATTTCGTTGTGTGCGGCCGATACCGCGTTGCGCGCATCACGCTGCACGGTGTTGGCGTAGAGGATGCCGACGAATAGCGGAATGAAGATCAGCCCGTAGAGGCTGCGTACGTAGAAGCGGTGCAAACCCACGAATCCGCCGGTCAGCCACAGCAGATACGCAGTGGGCAGCGAGACGCGCAGCCGCTTGCTCTGTACCTGACGCCGCGTCAGGTACATGGCGATCAACGGCAACAGGATCAGTCCCGCCCAGTAGAGCCAGTGCGGCAGCACGAAGGTGAGATTCGGCATGGTCGACTCCGCAAAACGACGCCGTCGAACCACCCCGGAACCGTCTCGGCCCCGGGGTGGCGACGGCGCGTCAACGCCATCGGGTATCAGGTGTACTTGAGCGTCTGCCCTTTGATCATGTCGGGGGTCACGTAGCCGAGGCTACCCGACATCATGTAGTCGAGCTGGATCTTGAAGATGCGGGCCGCATCCTTGTCTTTGTTGGCCCACGCGTACCAGCGCGGCACGGCCAGCTTGGTGAACTTGTCGACGTCTTCCTCGCCGAGACGCGTGACGATGGTGCCGGCGGCTTCGAACTTGGGCCACGCCTCCTGATCGGCCTTCTGGATGCGCGCGTGATGCATGTCGGAGTAGACGTGCACCTCCATCTCCACGAACTGTTTCATCTGCGGCGACAGCGCATCCCACTTTTTCTGACCCACCGTGAGGTCCATCAGGTCCACCGGCTGGTAGAGCGACATGAAGCCCGGCGGTCCCATGGAAATGAACTTGGTCACCTGGTGGAAACCCAGCGCGTAGTTGATGGCCGGTCCCACGTAGTCCGCCACGTCGATGGTGCCCTTCTCCAGCGCCGGGAAGATCTCGCTGCCCGGCAGCAGCGTGGTCTTGGCGCCGGCCGCCTGGAACACCTCCGCCACCATGCCGCCCGGCAGGCGCATCTTGCGGCCGCGGAAGTCCTCGATGGAACGAATCGGCACCTTGGAGTGAATGATGTTGGGACCGTGGTGGATGGGCCCGACGTAGTACATGCCCTGCCTGGCGAACAGATCACGCGCGATCTCCAGGCCGCCCAGCGAGTAATAGAAGACATCCCACTCGTGCGGATAGCGCGGACCCAGCGGATAGGAGCTCAGGAACACCGCCGCCGGCATGCGTCCCGCCCAGTAGAGCGTGAACGGATTCATGGCATCCAGCACGCCGTTCTTCACGGCGTCGAAGAGCTGGAAATCGCCCACCACGTCTTTGGCACCGAAGGGGGTGAAGGCCAGTTCGCCGCCGGTCTTTTCGACGATGCTGTGGCACCACTCCTTGAAGATGTCCAACCCGATGCCGCCCGGCCACGATGTCTGCACCTTCCAGGTCGTGGTCTGCGCCGCGGCAGCGTTGCGGACGTACGGCGCGCCCAGGATCGCGGCACCGCCCACCGCCGCGCCCTTGAGGAACTTGCGTCGTCCGGCGGTTGCCGTATCGGCAGCCCCGGTTTCACTCACTACGGAATCGGTCGTTGTCATGCCCACTCTCCTCCTCTGTTTGCCTGTGCCGTACTGCGGATGTCGTGGGAGACGCTGTCGTGGCAAACCCGTCATCCAAAGAGGTGGTTTGCGATGGCACGCTCCGCGTTTCTGGTTGGAACAATCGGTCTCGCCGTCTGCCGCGCTTGTGCGCCATTGTTGTGCATACGGTTAATTGAGCTTAGCCAAGGGTTTCGCTTTCACAATGAAACAACGTTTTCATCATGCGAAAACGACGAGAATATCCCATCGCCAGAACGGGTTAACCGGGATATCCGATACGAGAAGCGCGTGGTTAAGCGAAACTGCGGATCATGCCGACGCCGGGATCTGCACCGGCGCCGACGCTACCTACGGAGAATCAGCGCCGGATTCAGCGCCCTTCGTTGGCGATGCCGTGGGGGACGTGGCCGGTGGCAACGTGGAGCGCCGCGGAATCGCAGTGCAGCGCCTGGTCGTCGAAGAAGATGTCGGCGCCGAACGCCTTGAGAAACGCCCCTTTGTCCAACCCGCCGAGGAATATCGCCTCGTCGATGCGGATGTTCCAGGCGCGCAAGGTGCGTATCACGCGCTCGTGGGCGGGCGCGGAGCGCGCGGTCACCAACGCCGTGCGCAGCGGTGAGCCTTCGGCGCCGAACTCCTTCTGGATCTGGTGCAGGGCCGCGAGAAAACCCTGGAACGGCCCGCCCGGCAGCGGCCGCTTGGCCGACTGCGCCTCCGAGGCCTGAAAGGCGTCCAATCCCTGCATCTTGTAGACGCGCTCGGCCTCGTCGGAAAAGATCACCGCATCGCCGTCGAAAGCGATGCGCAGTTCGTCGCTGGGATTGGCCCCCTTCATCGAGGGCATGATGGTGGCCGCGGCATAGCCGGCCTCCAACGCCGCGCGCACATCCTCGGCGTGGGACGAGAGGAACAGGTGCGCCCCGAACGGCGCCACGTAGCGGTAGGGTGATCCACCACCCGCGAAGGCGGCCCGGCTGATGGCCAGTTGGTGATGGCGGATGGAGTTGAAGACGCGCAGCCCGGTATCGGCGCTGTTGCGCGACAACAGGATGATCTCCACGCGTTCGCGCTCCCCCTCGTTGAGGGCGAGCAGCTTGCGCACCAGACCGAAGGCCACGCCCGGTTCGAGGATGTCCTCCTCGTGGGCGATCTGGTAGCGGCAGTAGGCTTCGATCCCCTGTTCGTTGAACACGCGGTGGCTCTCCTCGAGATCGAAGAGCGCGCGCGAGGAGATGGCAACTACCAGTTTTCCGTCGAAGGTTGCGGGCATGGGGGCATTATAGGGGCTTCTGGGCGATCTTGGCGTATTGGCGTATTGGCGTATTGGCGCCAAGAACGGTACAAGGTCGTCATCAGGGATTCACCAACTGAATCTCGATGCGTTCCTTGCCCTTGCCGGGATTCTTGCGCTTGAGGCGGATCTCCCCTACCTCACCGGTACGGCGCAGATGGGTGCCGCCGCAGGGCACGCGTGCGAAACCGGGCACCTCCCAGTAGCGCCGCTCCGCCACCTCGTCGCTGAAGGCGCTGACGATCGCCACATCGGCAGCCACCAGCTCCCGCACCCGCCGCTCGATCTCGGGAAACAGACTGGCGATATTGCCGTCCCACTCGAAGTCGATGCGCGCCTTCTCTTCGGCGATGTGCGCACCGACCTTGCTGGGAAAATCGAGCATGCCGTAGACCAGCTCCAACACCAGCTCGGCGGCAAAATGCAGGCGCATCAGCCGATAGCGCCGCGCCCAGTCGATCTCGATGCTGACCGCATCCCCCGCCTGCAGCCCGTGTCCCTCGGCAAGGCGGTAGACGATCTCCGCGCCCGCTTTGCGCGCCTCCAGCACTTCGCGGCCACCGATGGTGCCGCGGTCGCTCTCCTGCCCGCCGGAGAAGGCGAAGAAGATGGTCTGGTCGACGGCGATCTCGTCGCCCTTGACGGATTGCACGACGCTGTCTAGTTGTGTCTGGTACGGATCCTGCCAAAAACATTTACGCGTCATCGCTTCACCCCGGTGGTCACAACGCATGGATCCCCGAAACCGACCCCCGTCTCCGCCCGCCTGAGGATGGTCGCATGAACTACACCTTATCCGATTTTCTCGCCCACGCCGTTGCCATGGAGGACGAAGCCGCTGAGCGCTACCTGGAGTTGGCGGACATGATGGAGGCGCACAACAACCTCGACGTCGCGGCTGTGTTTCGTGACATGTGCCGCTATTCGCAACTGCACCGCGACTCCATCAAGGAGCGCGCGGGCAGCACCCCGCTGGTCAAACCCCACTCCTGGCAGTTCCGTTGGCAATCGCCGCCGGAGGTCTGCGACGAAGAGGCGTTCGACTACACGCTGACGCCCTACCAGGCCCTGCACTACGCCCGCGACAACGAGCAACGCGCGATGGAATTCTATCGCTCCGTGGCGGAAAAGAGCGACGCCGCTGAGGTCAAACGCTTGGCCGAGGAGTTTGCCGAAGAAGAGCAGGAACACACCGCGGCGCTGGACGAGTGGCTGCAGAGAACGCCGCCCGACTGATCGCCTAGGGCCTGTTCGCGCGATCCGGACAGGCGCTAGCTTCCGCCCAAGCGGCGATGCTGCTGAATCAGCAGCGCCGCCCCCCAGATCAGCGCCAAGGCCATAAGCGCGATCCCCACGCTGTCGGCGATGCCGCCCAGGACGCGATCGTAGGAGAGCAGGCCCAGGCGCTCCAGGATGTTCTGCCAATCGTGAAAACCCGGTCGATCCGCACCGGTACCGCCGCCCAGCATAGGCAGGCGCAGCGCGCGCGCATCGGCAATGTAGGGCGCCAGATCCGTCAGGCTCTGTCCGCTCCACCACAACCCCACGCTGGCACCGAAGGGGTTGCCGCGTTTCAGGAGAAACACCAGAAACACCGCGACGGGAATGATCAGCTGCATCAACGAACCGCCCAGCACGGTCATGAAATCGCCCAGCAGACGGAAGATGACGTGGCCCGCCTCGTGAAACACCAGATCGATGCGGTGCATGAACGCCACGGCGCCGGAGAGCGTATGGTTCACCACGTCGTCGTAGCGGGTCCAGGCGCTCAGCCACCCCAGCCACGCCAGCATTGCCCAAACCGCCAACCGCCCCGACCACTCCGCGCGTCCGTCGTCGTGCGGGGTCAGGGCGATCGCCTTGCAGCGCGACCAGAATCCGATTTCAGACGCCGAGTCGTCCCGCGACGCCGGGCGCCGCGCGGAGCGATAGCGCTGTTTCATCCATTCGCCGTAGTAGACGCCGCATGCCGGGCAGCGATCGGGAGGCGACGACTCGTGCGCGCCGCGCACGTGACCGCACTTGGGGCACGCCCGATACATCGCGCTTCACACCCGCCGCGTGTAACGCCGCAGCGCCAGCGCAGCGACGAACACCGCCGCGCCGGCGCAGGTTCGCAGCACCTGCCCGCTCAGCGAATGGTCGTTCATCGCCCGATTGGAGAAGGACTCGCAATTGTTGGTAACGAGGTTGTAGGGACCGTCGCCGCCGCTCATCAGCTCGTCGAGCGCGCGTTGCGCCACTTCGACGTCGCTGAATTTGCCCGTATTGGGCTCTATGCGCACCGGTCCGTAGCGCCCATGCTCCTCGGCGAAACGGTCGTAGGTGGTCAGCCGATAGCCCGCTTCGCGGGTGCTCTCGGCAATGTAGACTTGGCCGTCAGCGGTGCTGCGCCCCAGCACGATGCCGTGGTGTTTGGGGCCGAGCCACCCCAGGCGAGTCAGGGCGCCGACGACGCGGCAGCCGGTGATGTCGGTCTGTTCAAATTCCATGGACCCATTCTACCCATTCATGGCGGGCCGGAACCTATCGCCGGCCCGCGACCATTTTGTCGCATCGCGGTTACCGGTACCATCACAACGGTTGCAGTCGTGCCACGCCCGCGCAAAATCCGCGCGGCGCCACTCGCCAAAGGACACCCGCCGATGCGTGACGTACTGTTCGTCGTCAATCCCCGCGCCGCATCCGGTCGCGCTTCGCGCGTCTGGTCGACGCTGCGCGACCGGGTCCAGAGCCTGCGCAGCGCGGCGGTGGTGGAGTGCACCGATCACATAGCAGCGGCCAAAGCCATCAGTGCCGCGTTGACCCCGGCCGTGCGGAGGGTCGTCTCTGTGGGCGGTGACGGAACGCTGCACCTCACCTTCAACCTGCTGCGGGCGGATGCGAACGGAGCCCCGCGCAGCATGGGGCTGGTGCCCATCGGCACCGGCTCCGATCTGGCGCGCGGGTTGGGACTGGAGACCCGCCCGGAGTTGGCATTGGCCCAGGCGCTGGAGTCGCCGCCGTCGCCGCTCGATGCCCTGCGTCTGCATGCCGGCGGGCAGACCCGCTACTTCATCAACGTCGCATCGCTCGGCCTTTCCGCCCCGGTTGCGGCGCGGGTCAACGCGCTGACCCGGCGCAACACCGCCACCTACCTCGCCGCTGCACTGCGCGGGCTGATTAGCTACCGCCCGCAATGGGCACGCATCCACGTCGACGGAACACCGTGGCGCGAAGGAAAGTTCTATCTGATCGTCGTTGCCAACGGCGGCCATTTCGCCAAGGGAATGCACATCGCGCCGCACGCCGATCCGCGCGACGGATTGGCCGACGTGGTGGCCATCGAAGCGGCCGCCAAACCGCTGGTGCTCGCGTGGTTGCCCACCATCTACTTCGGAAAGCACCTGCATGCGCCCTTCGTCCATTGGTCTCGCGCCAAATCCGTGGAGATTGAAACCGGTTCCGAGCAACCGGCCTTCGAAGGCGATGGCGAGGTCACCCTTGCGGCGCCCGGCAGCATTACCTTGGAGCACAACGCCGTGCTGTTCAGCGGTATCAGCGGGACACGCAAATAGAGGTCGCCTCAACGTCTCCGGCATATCGTGGTGGGCTGCAAAGGTGCTACGGCTTGCTCGTCCGCAATACATAAACCATGCGCGCCGCATCCGGCATCTCGTCTACCGGCTGCTCTGAAGAGTCCTGAGAAATTCCTGAAAGGTGGGATTGCTCCGCAACAACGTCCGTCCTGCTCTGATCACCACCCGCAGCTGCTCATCGGAAAGCGAAAAGCTGGTAGGGATCGCGTTCACCACACGCTGTTGCTCCGGGGAACCGACGTCACGCAGATCGACCTCGATGAGAGGCGTTTCGCGAGGCGATTCGGTTTCCGACAGCTCTTTGCGCCAGCGCTTCAGGCTGCTTTGCATCAACTCCAGCGTGGTGGCGTTGTAGCGATGCAATTGAATGTCCGTCACGGCATTGATGGTCTGCTCGATAGTCGGGACCTTCTTACTGGTGGCAATGCCGTAGCCCGGATCCGTTGAGGCATTAACAACGATGATTGCCGAATTGGGGCTAGGGCGTCTGCCCACTGTCCGGACGAAAGCCTCCATACCCCCGTAGAGTTCGATAACGTCGAAAAAGGTGCGCAGCCCGAGATTGTCGGTGATACCGCCGTCCACCAGGTGCAGGTAGCGGAGCCGCGCTTTGTTGACCACCAGTTTTTTCAAACTGTCTGCTGTCTCGATCACCTGCGGGCTGCTGGCGTTGTTCTTCACGCGCTCCAGTGCCTCGAGATAGTCGCTTGGATCACAACGGTCATAGTTTTCAACCACGACCGGATCGAAGACCACCGGAACTGCCGCCGAAGCGGCAACGGCCTTGGCCACCGGAAATGAATCCACGTTCGAGCAGAGCAGATCGAAATACTCCTGCACAAAGGAGATGCGCGCGCCGCTGCTCAAGTCCGACGCATTGATGAGAACCATCGGGCCTCCGCGCGCCCGCATGTCGCGAAAGGTGGCCTTGCCGAACACCGTCTGCTGCAGATACTCCATGGCCATCTCGGTACGACCGGTACTGGAGAACCAACGGCTGGGGTAGAACAGGCGCTGCAACAGCGCCCCGCTGACATCCTGGCGCAGAAACCGCTGTTCGTAATCCTGGAATATCCGGTCGCCGAACAACCCGTAGTACGCGGCGGTGAAACTGCCGCCCGACACCGAGCTGATGACGCCGACGTATTCCAGCAGGGAGTGAGCGTCGCCGTCGATGACGACACGGGTATCGCGCAGCTCCAACAGCACGCCGTAGGCCAGCGCGGCCGCTCGGGTGCCGCCACCGGAAAAGGTCAGAAATATCGTCGCCTCACCGACCGGACGCTTACCGTAGATATCGCGTATGGAGTAAGAAGCGCCATCCGCCCTATCCGTTTGAGGCTGGTTTTGGATCACGCCGTAAGAGGCGCAACCGGAAGCCAGCAGCATCCATCCCAACACTATCCACCGCAACATCGACTCGCTCCGAGCGTGGAAAACGCGAATTATCGCCCGAACGGCCCACCAACACACCCCTGGCACGACGACGCCGGTGATCGCAGCGCTAACTCCGGCGAGGGATCGACCGGCAACACACCACGTGCCCCATGGCTGACGATACCCCGCAATTAACGCGGAATTTCTGCGTACCCAGCCGATAGCAACCTTCCGGTACTGGACGGATTTGGCTGCTACAGTTCAACGGACAACACAAAACCCGGGGACGAGCGCGAATGAACAATAACAAGGCAGGACATGGACGTGCATCGACGGTTTTGTCCGCTGCCGACGGGTGGGTACGTTCTGTTCTTGTCGGCGCGCTGAGCCCCCTCCCAAAATCCGCGCTGGTTTTAGTGGCATTGGGCTTGATGAGCATCGCGGCGATGGTGACCGCGGAATCCGCAGCCGCCGCCACCACCTACGCGAAAGCCCAGAAGATCGGCAAGGCCCACGGCCCGGGCTGCGGCAACAACGGTTTCTCCGATATCACCGGCAAGTGCTGGACCTGTCCGACGGGTTACAGCCACCACAACATTCTCATTCCCCCGACCAACGCCAAAGCGTGCAAAAAGCCCGGCACCCGAACCAACCGCAAAGGTACCGAGGTGGGCAAATCGGTATTGGGCATTTGTAAGAAGGGCTGGGTCAGCCTCAACAACGGCAGGTGCTACACCTGCCCCAGCGGCTACAAACACGACGTCAGCAAATTCGGCACGGTCAGCGGCGTCTGCTACAAGCCATCGAGCGACCGCTACGCCAAGGCCACCGCAAGCGGTGGAAGCCTCGTCTGCAGCAAAGGGTTCTTCAGCCCCCAGCAAGGCGGCACCTGTTGGACATGCCCGTCCAACGCCCCAACCCGTACCCCCCTGACCCCAGTCACGGCGGCGAACGCCTGTCAGAGCGCGGCGTGTGGCGGCGCGGGCGAACGCCCCTGCCAGATTACCGAGCGTATCCTGCCGTGCGAAAGCGGGTTGTTCCCCGACTACTTCCACAACCAATGCGTGAAAGTGAGCCTTCAGGCCGAAGCCTGCAAAGCCACCGTCGCCGCACTGAAAGCCGGCAAGTCCGTCGCAGGATTTGCCAACATGATCGCGGCGTCCAAGTCGCGCACCGAGGAAAAGCGCGAGCAGGTCAAAAGCGGGAGCAATCGCGACGCGCTGATGTCTTCCATCACCACCCAGATCGAACGCTACAAGGCGATGGTTCCGGAACTGAACCGTGTCATGGCTTTGATGAAATCGAAGAAGAGCCAGCTGGAGGCGCTGTTCGACAGCGACAGCTTCTGCATCCTGTCCAACGCAGAGCAGGAAAAGCGGATAGCCGCGCTGGGCCTCAAGCCCGGCTTCATGACGCAGGCATCGTTGCCGGACGGCGGCTTCTTTTTCCGCAGCGCCCATGCGGGCAGCGACGATCACTTCTATATGGGATATCAGGTGGGGGTATCGGGAAGCGTGGGCCTCGGACTCGATATATCGCTGATATTCGTGACCGACTTCCGGGGCAACGGCGGAAAATTCATCGCCGTGGGCCCGCAGCTTGTCAGCAACGTAGCCGTCGACGCCTCGCCCATCGGTTTGCAGTTCTTCCCCAAAGTCAATCTCGATGACTTCAAGGGCTGGGGCTGGGGTATCGGCATCTCCGGAGGACCGCCTTCAAAAATCGTCAGCGCCGGAATCGACGTATCGTACGACGAAACCTTCAAAGTGTTTCAGGGCTTTGGTTTGAACGGCGCCATCGGCGTCGGAGTGATACCGGGAGACATCGGGGTTTCTGCGACCCATGCGTGGCAAATGAAATAATAGACGGGAGAAATGTAGACCGCCCAAAACATCACTCCATTGCGCGCGAGTATCCCTTGTGCGTCGCTAGCGGCCGAGCTCAGCCGACGAAAACCGCAATGCGGTATTCACCTATCGTAGGTTTGTGGTACATAGCCGTACGGCACAAGGTTTCCGAACACTCGATTGCAAAGGAGTATCCGTATGCTAAAGGGAATACCCTCCATTCTCTCTCCCGAACTGCTCAAGATCCTCATGGAGATGGGGCACGGCGACGAGATCGTCATTGCCGACGGCAACTTTCCCGCTGCCGCGATTGCGCAGCGCCTGGTCCGCAGCGACGGCAATAGGGTACCCGAACTACTCGAAGCGATCCTGCAGTTCTTTCCACTCGATAAGTACGTTCCCAAACCGGTGGCGCTCATGCAACTGGTACCGGGTGAGACCTACAAACCGGAAATATGGGATACCTACCGCGCCATCTGTTCGAAGCAGGAGTTTTTCACCGACTTCGAATCGGTAGAGCGGTTCGCATTCTACGAACGCGCCAAGAACGCCTTTGCCGTTGTTGCGACAAGCGAGACGGCGCTCTATGCGAACATCATTCTCAAAAAGGGCGTGGTGGTCTGACTGCAGTCTGCAGCCGGTCCGCACAAGCAATGCGGACCGGGGTCCATAACGGGTCAGAACCCTTTACTCTAACCCTCGCGACGCCATCCGCTAGGCCGCCCTCGCCTTGCCTGCCCCACCTTGCAACCCAGCTTCTTCTCAATCTTGTCCCGAAAATACTCGTTGCCCAAGGGGGTTCCACTCTGCCAAGCGGTCCGGATCTCATCCAACGCACCTTCATCCACATGCGCCTTGAATAGCGCCTTATAGGCTGCGGTTCGTTCCTTCACTTCCTTACCCAATGCCTGATACAGGGGATGCGCTGTGAGTAGCCGATCTGGCTTCCCCTGCCCGTTAAAGCGGTAACTCGACCAGCGGTACTGGGCGGGCGAGTGCACCATATCGGCCCGAACCGGGTTCAGCTCAATGTACCGCATGCAGCTCAACAGATAGCTCTCCGCCTGGATCAAGCTGGCCTTGTAGCGCCCTTCCCATATCGAGCCGCTGGTGCCATAGGTGCAATTGACGTAAGGCACGTAATGCCTCCCAACGTACTGCATCATCCGGGTGATGCCTTCTGTGTCGGCAGGTGTGGCCAGAATGTGGATGTGGTTGGTCATCAACACATAGGCATGTATCGAACACCGATACCGTTCGGCCGCCTCCCCCAACCAGGATAGATAGGCCAGATAGTCTGCATCCTCGAAAAACACGGGCTCGCGGCTATGCCCGCGTTGGACGATGTGAACCGGAACGCCCGGCAAGATGAAACGTGGTTTTCTTGGCATCCCCTGCCCCTGTTTACGGGAAGGGTTTGAGCTTATCAAGGACTGGATTTCTATTAAAGGGCTCTGACCCCTTTAATCTATCCGCCCCCCATAATCGCCTTTACAATAGCGTACGCACATATACTCGTTGGCGTTGTGTACGATTTTACATCAGATACCTCTTTTGTCTTCTTGTTTATTCTTCTCTCTGGAATTCCGATGTACACTATTTTTGAAATCCCGTACCACCTCAAGCCAAGTTCGTAAACATAGTGACGGGTATTCAGTCGTATGTAGTAGTCTTTGTCGTCAGGCGTCTTTTCCCCATAAGTTGGCATACTTACTTTTGCATTGAGTATGCACAACGCAAATTCTTCAGCGTTCTGTTGACTGGCAGTTTTCAACAGAGTTTCATAATTAATATCCCCGTATATGGATAATCCTACTTCGCTCCTTTCTATGGCAGCATCTAAATCCGCATAGAATTCACTTCTGCTAATTCCAAAAACTATCCCCAAATTTATCCATGCAATATATGCCACAATTAGAATGCCCACGACTATTCGGACACGTCGCCACTTATCATGTGCGTTGAGGTTAAGGTGAGATAGCTGACGCATTGGTATCACCGAATCCATTAAGCCATCCGTTGGTACTTCCACTAGTAGCACCCCCACTATCTCCGCTTTGATCTGGTGCCATAACGTCGCACCACCAATTATCAAGGGCATCTCTGAACTTTTTAACATTGCTCACAAATCCAATGCCAACATTCCTCCCAAGGTCTCCCCATGTCATAAAGTTCGACGACAAAACAACTCCCCTTCCAGTTCTGTAATGCCCACCGATATCAGTAGCCCCAGTAGGAGTCAAATCCACCGACAGTTGGAAGCCAACCACCGCATTTTGTCCAGGTTCCGATAAAGTCACCGATACGTCCCCGGATACCGCTCCCGCATCAATGCCTCCTATGGAATAAAATCCGTTTAAAGCGGCACTGGGATCATTAGTATTGAAGACCGATATTTCAAATCCTGCTCCCGCACTTGGAATCGCTGCAGCAGCTCCGACCTCTACACTTGAGAATGTACCCCAGCCAACCCCCCCCCATGTCAAATTGACCCATCCACCGGTGGCTGTTGACCCGGAGTATCCGGCATTCGCATTGGCTTGTCCGGCCCATGAGAACACCTCTTTTCCCGAAGGATCGACATAAGTGTAAGGGTTGTTGTTCCCATAGCTATACATATTAAATGACTTTGTATTGTCGTAACCAAACCCAACCGCATCCACCCCCATAAACCGCCCCACCACCGGGTCATAATACCGAGCCTGCATATAAGTCAGCCCAATATCCCGATCATGCACATGCCCGGTGTATCCCACCTCATTCCCGTCCAACCCGCACCCCTGATCCTCGTTGCGGATCTTCTCGCCGTAGGGCCGATAGTCCTCCCGCCAACACAGGTTGCCGTTCTCGTCCGTCGCCGCGACCGGTGAGCCCAGCAGGTTGTTGTGGTAGAAGACCTTCTTTTCGATGGCGTAGGTCTGGGCGCTGAGCAACGTCAATCCGATCCCCGCCGCAACCAGCAGCATGGAGCGTATGCGTCTCTTGGTCGTGATCATCGCTTTCCCTCCCTGGCCTATTGCCACGCCGCGTCGATGGCGGCATTGACGGCTTGTTGTTGTTCCGGGGTGAGCGTTACTGCCCCGTTGACCGGTGGCCCGTACGCGGCCATGGCATCGACCAGGGTCTGCACGTCGTCGCTCAGGAGCGTGTCGCCTGAGGCGGTGATGCGCTCGACCCAAGTGTTGGGATCAACAAACCAGTTGCGCAGCGTGACCTGATCGCTGCTGCCCAGCCGGTAGATCACCAGATCGCTGCCGCTAGCCTGGAACCACAGCGTTTGGCGGGTGATGGCGCCCAGGTACTGGAGCTGGTCATCGCTGCCCGCCTCGCTCGCTTCGTTGAGATTGTCTTGGCCGTCACCGGCGGCGATGCGGTAGGTGTCGTTACCGGTGCCGCCGTCCAGCCAGTCGTCGCCGCTGCCGCCGTCGAGGGTGTCGTTGCCTCCCTCGCCGTACAGCCAGTCGTTACCCGCCAGACCCGACAGGACGTTGGCTTGCGCCGTACCTTCCAAGCCGTTGTCCAGGGCGTTGCCGGTGCCGTCGATCGCACCATCCCCCAGGTTGAGTAGCTCGACCGCCTCGGGCAAGGTGTAGCTGACGGTGCTGCGCACCTCGTCGGTGCCTTCGCCGGGCTGTTCGATCACCTGGTCGCCGGCGTCGTCGACGAGGTAGACGTCATCGCCGGTACCGCCGATCAGGGTGTCGCTCCCCGATCCGCCGTCCAGCCAGTCGTTGCCGTCACCGCCGTCGAGGGTGTCGTCGCCTCCCCCACCGTATAGCCAGTCGTTACCCGCCAGACCCGACAGGACGTTGGCTTGCGCCGTGCCTTCCAAGCCGTTGTCCAGAGCGTTGCCGGTACCGTCGATGGCACCTTCCAGCAAGTTGAGTGCCTCGACCGCCTCGGGCAGGGTGTAACTGATCGTGCTGCGCACCTCATCGGTGCCTTCGCCGGGCTGTTCGATCACCTGATCGCCGACGTCGTCGACGAGGTAGACGTCATCGCCGGCACCGCCGATCAGGGTGTCGGCGCCAGTACCTCCGTCGAGCCAGTCGTTGCCATCACCGCCGTTTAGGGTGTCGTTGCCGGCATAGCCGTACAGCCAGTCGTTGCCGCTCTCGCCGTTGATCGTGTCGTCACCGGCACTGCCCTCCAGCGCGTCATCGCCCGAGGTGCCGGGGATGGTGTTGCCCGGCGGCGGGACGTTGACCGTGACGCTCTGTGTACCGGTGCTGCTGTTGCCGTTGGCATCGGTGGCCGTCCAGGTGACGGTGGTGGTGCCGGTCGGATAGGTTGCCGGGGCATCGTTGCTGATCGTGACGCCGAAGATATCCGTGGCGCTGGCACTGCCGATGGCGACAGTGGCCGGGGCGGTGGCGGTCACCGTGACATCCGCCGGGACGGTGAGCACCGGGGCGGTGGTGTCTTGGAGGGTGACCGCCTGGGTGGCCGTGCCGACATTGCCCGCACTGTCGGTGGCGCTCCAGGTGACGCTGGTGATACCGACCGGGAACGGACCGGGGTTGTCCGCACTGGGGGTGAGTGCGCCGTCGACATCGTCGATCGCTGTGGCCGTGCCCAGGGTGACCGGCGTCAGAACGGCCGTCGCTTCGGTGGTGATGCCGATCGGCGCGGTGACCACGGGTGCTGTGGTATCCGGTGCGTTGACCGTGACGCTCTGTATGCCCGTGCTGCTGTTGCCGTTGGCATCGGTGGCCGTCCAGGTGACGGTGGTGGTGCCGGTCGGATAGGTGGCCGGGGCGTCGTTGCTGATCGTGACGTTGAAGATATCCATAGCGCTGGCACTGCCGATGGCGACAGTGACCGGGGCGGCGGCGGTCACCGTGACATCCGCCGGGACGGTGAGTACCGGGGCGGTGGTGTCTTGAACGGTGACCGTCTGGGTAGCCGTGCCGACATTGCCCGCACTGTCGGTGGCACTCCAGGTGACGCTGGTGATGCCGAGCGGGAACGGACCGGTGTTGTCTGCCGTCGGCGTGAGTGCGCCATCGACATTGTCGGTCGCCGAGGCTGCACCCAGCGTGACGGGTGTCTGCAACGCGATCGCCTCGACCGTGACACCGGCCGGCGCCACCACCACCGGCGGCGTGGTATCCAGATCCGGCCCTTCGTCGTGCCGGGCAATCAGCTGTCCGGCCAGGTAGACGTAATCCGTGGTCTTGGTGCTACTCGGCGCAAACCGGTGCATCAGCTTCCCGGCATTGGAATAGACGTAGTACTGATCCACTCCTTGGCGGGTTACCTTGATGCGCCGGTTGTGCGCGTCGTACTGATAGGTGTTGGATCCGGACTGCACCAGGTTGCTGGCGTGATCGTAGGTGAACGCATGGCGCGCGTTGTTCGTGACGTTGCCATAGGCATCGTAACCGAAGGTATAAGTCTCGCTGCCATTGACGGACTCGAGCAGGTTCGTGGTGGCGTTGTAGTGGTAAGTGAGGCTCTTCGTCCCAATCGACTTGCTTACGATGTTGCCGACGTCGTCATAGCGGATGTCACCGTTGCCCCAGGGCCCCACGGCGGTAACCAAACGGCTCGCCCCGTCATATTCCATGTCCTTGTTGCCCAGGATGGGATCGGCGATCTGGAGGATGTTGCCGCTGTCGTCGTAGGTGTAGGTGAGATCCACCAGCGTTGTTCCGCCACGCTCAGTATGCAGCGCTTCGGGGAGCCGGCGGACATTTTGGGTGGCATTGAACACTTGCCCGTTGTCATAGGTGATCGACTGGACCTGGCCGTTGGGGAAGTAATCGGCATCGGTGACGTAACCGCCGATGCTGCGCACTCTTCCCAACGCATCGGGCACCGGTGCAACGGTGCGGCCTGTGGGATAGATGATCTGATCGAGATGCCCAAGGGGGTCGTAGTGGTAGCCGAGGGCAAAGGTGCGGCCGTCGACACTGAGGCTCTCGCTATCGAGTTGGTTCTCGGCGTTGTAGGTGTAGGTCCAGTCACCGCCGCCGACGTTGGCGGTCTCGGTATTGCCGTTGAAATCGTAGGCATAACCCACATCCGGGGTGCCATTGGGATAGTCGATGCTGGTCAGGCGGTTGTTGGCATCGTAACCGTAGATCGCGGCGGGTTCGGTACCGACGGCGCGGCTGGTCCGGTTACCCGCTTCGTCGTACCCGTAGACGGTATCGCCAATCTCGGGCTGCTCCACCCGCTCGAGCAGTTTGCGCCCGTTGTAGATGTAGCGGCGCGTGTAACCTCCCTGATCGACCTGAGTGATCTGGCCCAGCAGGTTGCGATCAATGGTGGTGGTGATGTGGTGAGAGGGATTGGTCTCGGTCTCCTGGAGGATCGTCACCACCGAACTCTGCGACGGAGAACCGTAGGCGCGGAAGTTTTGCGTGGCGAGATAGCCTCTTTCGTCTGCACTGATCACGCCGAACGTCACGCCACCCAGCCGATCGTAGGGCGCGATGGTGTTGCAGTTCGGTCCGTAACAGTTACTGACCGTTCGGTTGTCTTCGGTGAAGGTCTTGGTCAGCACCCGATTCAGGGTGTCGTAGGTGTAGGTGTATCCCGCGGTTTCGGCAGAGTCGTTGGACGGAAGAGACTGAAATCGTACCTGCCCCAAGGCATTGTATTGCGTCCGGGTGAACACCTCCTCGGTCGGCCGGGTGTTGTCCCGTTCTTGGGTGAGGATCGGGCGCATCAGCCCGTCGTAGGTAACGATTTTGCGGTAGTCGCCGCGAGTGGTGGTTTGGGTCAACCCGTCGGGCGACCACGCGATGGTGGTGTCCGCGTATCCCGGCTCCGGGGAGTCAATGAAGCTCAAACGGTAGAGGTTGTCATACTGGTAGCCGGTCGTCGCACCGTTGAAGTCCGTCTCCGTCAACACCTTGCCATAGTCGGCAACCGTGCGTGACATCGGATGGCCGAGTGCATCGATCTCCTGACGCGGAATACCGCGATAGTAGTCCAGGTACTGGTAAGTCTGTGTGACACCGCCTTTGAGCCACGATTTCTCCGCCAGCTCGCCGTTGGCGTGGTACGCATAATCGGTCCGCGTACCGAAGCGGTCCTCGTAGCGCAATTTGCCATTCGCGTAGTAGCCGCGGTCAATCGTCCCTTCACCCTCGATCGTCTCATCTTCGAGCAGACCGATCAGCCACTCCGAGGCATCGTTGTGATACGTTCGGGTGGCGGTACGGGTGTGCGTGCCGCCGCCGTTGGCAAGCGTGGCGGTCTCTACCAGCGTCTGCGGATAACCGTAGTTGTCGTGATCGCTCTTCGTGCGTTGGAACTGGCTTGCCTCTTGGGTAATGCTCGTTTCGGTGGCAACTCGACGACCCGCTTGGAAGTACAGGTTTCGTGGAGTCGTTCCACGCAACATGGTTGACGTACCCGACAACGGAAAAACAGGCCAATTATTCCAGTTCGTGTTATGCCAACTCATGTCGATGACATCGTAGAGCTTCGACCACGTCCAGGTGGTTTCACGCGCGATGGACGACCCATCGACCTGATACACCACGTGCCGCACCGGCTTCCCGGCTTCCGGCGGCATCGTGTCGGGTCTGTCGAAAAAGTTGAGGCGCCCGAACTCCAGGCGATGCCGTGGATAGAGCGGGGTGTATTGACCCGGAGGGGTAACGTAGTCGGGATCGGTCATGGATATCGTGGTCACCGCCCGGTTGCCGGACTTACCGTAACTGAACCCATAGTGCATGCCGCCCGGCAAGGAGGGACCGCTCACGGTACGCGACTCGAGGACCGGAACCTGTTCGCCGTTGGTACACGAATGCGACGCGTAATTCCTGTCCGTGTCGTAGAACTCGCAGGACAGCCGCATCGTGTGGGTATAGTTGACCGAGAGGCCTTCGGGATTCGTGAAATGACTCAAGAGAACCGTGGAACCCGCTTCAAAATCGTGCTGCCACAAAACCCGGTAATCGTACGTGTACGTCCACTCGCGACCATCCTGCCGGGTGACACGCTCCAAATCCCGCTCGCCGTGAGCCGACCCATAGCGATAATGCAAAGAACGGGGCGGATTGCTGTTGTCTTGGATTAGATCAACGTGTTTGTAAAGGGGTATCAAGTTGTGGTAGTACAGCGACAGTTCCCGTCCGTACAGAGGCCACAATCCGGGTGAGTCTGGGTCTCCCATAATCATCCCATGCGCTATTACTGGATGGGCTGAGCTGAACGGTGGGCAAGAGGGGTTTGTCATACTCGAAAGTAATAGTGTTGCCCGATTTGTCCGTGATCCTGTTTGTATAGTAGTTGTCTTCCGGACCGTAGTTTGTTGTTGCCCACGTCTGCGTATCGAAGTAGCTACCCGTCAAGATTTGGCGTTTGATCTCATAAACGACGCCATCCGGGGAGTGCACGTTCATGGTCGCCGAATCGACGCAATCGATAAACCAGTTGTCGGGACTCACTAATGTTGCATTGGCGGGAAACCGTGTGTCGGCCGGTGTCTTGAAATAGAATTTGACGTACTTTCCGTCACCGACATAGAACTTCGGGGCAGGGAACAGGACGCCAACATAATCTATCGTATTTGAAATGCCACTCGTCCAGTCGATGTATGAGTATGTATGTCGCAACGCAGAACATGCATTGAGTACATGCGTGACGGCGGTGTCCTGACTGTACATGTGACAGTTATTGGTCTCACGGTGACAGGTAATCGTGCTGCGCCACGGGTAAAACAACTGCCCTTCCATTTCAATTTTGTTGTACAACATCTTCATGTGGCCGAATTCGTGATCTCCACCTTGAGCCGAATCGAGCGTTCGCTCAATAAAAATGGGAAGATCGCCGTTACCGGGGAGGTAGAAGTCGGTCGCGATGTAGCGCATCGCTCCTGATACTGCGTCGTAGTGCTCGCCCGGCACACTGCCAATGATGTTGGCAATCAGATCTTGTTCGATGTCTCGGTACTGCTCGCCGTTGACGTCGAACGTATCCGCCGCACCCCAGACATGTTCCTGTGGCAGCAACAGCAGAGTTAGGACACCGAGCAATACACGGAAAGTGGTGCGACGAAAAAACCGCCGCGCATTGAATGTCGTCACTGTCGATTTCCCTGTTGTTGTCTTGGATCACTACGTAGTCGGGCAGAACATCCACGCGCCTGGGGTACACCCCATAAGCACACGCCAATGGCTATCTGGACTACACCCCCTCTTTATGCGCACAACGGCGTCAATGACTCGGTCGTTCGACCACCGAGAGCGCCTGTGCGCTATCAAACGCAATGCTTGACAAAATTGATGATTGTTCTGGTTGTCGGTCCTGGCTCACGTGAGTCAATGGACCTTGTTGCCGGGGGCATTATTTCTGTGCAGGAGAGTGTGTGTAAATCGCAAATATCAGAATTACACGATCGTAACATCGAGTATTTTGCTGAGCTCCCCCAGCTATCGTTTTGTATTGTTTGCGGTTAAAAAATCCGCACGGCTTGAAATGTCAGCAAATTACCTACAGGCATTTCCGATATCGACTACATCGCGAAGCGCAAGGTCAACCGAAGTAGTCGCTCGCCGGTTTCCCACAAGATACCTAGAAATCAGCGCCTTGGTTGTTGCAAGGCTTGGCTTACGCGAGCTGCTGGTGAATGGAGAGAATGGTCATACGACTTGGGGGAGGAACTATTAAAGCCTTCAATAAATCCAGATCGATCCAATAAGCATCCGTGAGTTCAAACACCAGCCGTTTAAGCCACATAATCAAACGGATGCAATGGCAACATAGCCGGCTCG
>JBNKCG010000072.1:0-32427 GCA_050287605.1 Gammaproteobacteria bacterium
TTGTCCATCCATGGACATCGCGCTCGCTCCTACGGGTGGGTGGCACGGTGTTGTAGGAGCGGCCGCTGGCCGCGAAGGGTTTTGATCGCGAGCGGGGCCGTTCCGGCGCATCCTTGCGCCCACGGCACTTGTCCATCCATGGGCATCGCGCTCGCTCCTACAGGTTCGGTGGCACGGTGTTGTAGGAGCGGCCGCTGGCCGCGAAGGGGTTTTGTCGCGAGTGACGCCCGCTCCCACGTCATCATGCGATCTCATTCAGATCTGATTCGAGCCAAACCGCATCCCAATGGGGGTAATCGCCGACATGCGCGACGATTCCCTTTCTGAGCGGATTGGCGACGAGATACCGCGCAACGGTTTTGCATTCTTCATCCGTCCTCAACGCGTGATCATGAAATCCTTGCTGCCAAACCGGACCGGTGGTTCCGGAATGCTGGTTCACCCGTCTCGCGCTATAGCTCTTGAACCGCCGCATCACATCACCCAGGTTTCCACTCTGCAGCGTAAACAGCCAGTGCAAATGATCCGGCATCAACACATGAGCCAGCGTTTGCGCGTATTTCCGCCGGTGTGGCGCATAGAGCGTCTTGATCACCTCTCGGGCAGGTTGTAACTCCGCAAACAGCGGCCGACGCTGATGCGTGACGGTGGTAACGAGGTAGGTTTGTCCCGGAACCGAGTGGCGTCCGGTTCGCAGGCGATGGGCGTGCGCCTTTGGCATGACGATTCCTCCCTGAGGATGAGTTCCTTGCTGGCCGAAGTTAGTCTACCGGTTGAATAGCACAATTTGCAGGAGCGGCCGCCTGGCCGCGAAGGGTTTTGAATCGCGAGCAGGGCCGTTCTTGCGCATCCATGCGCCCACGGCACTTGTCCATCCATGGACATCGCGCTCGCTCCTACGGGGTGATGAGATGCGCGACGCTCCATCGTTTCTCCACATTTGTCTGTTTTAGTGTGAAGTGACAGATGGGTTGAACAAAGAGGACAACGGCTATGATTCCTGTGACACGAATCGTCTTGATGCTATGCGGACTGGTCTGCCTGTTCCGGGTAGCGGGCGCGGCGGTGATCCCCGATACCGGGCAGGGCAGTTGCTACGATGACCATGGAGAACGCGCGTGCGTAGCGCCGGGTCGGCCGTTTTACGGTCAGGATGCACAGTACCGCGGTGCGCAACCCGCCTACCGCGACAACGGCGACGGCACCGTGACCGATCTCAACACCGGTCTGATGTGGTCGAAGGGGCTCGACGGCCACAAGGTGACGCCGGAGGAGGCGGAGCAGATCGCGCGTGGCATGACTCTGGGCGGTCACAACGACTGGCGCGTGCCCACCATCAAGGAGCTCTATTCGCTGATCGATTTCCGCGGCTACACCGGCTTCAGCGGCCGCCGTCAGTTCACCAGCGTGCCGGACAACGCGGTGCCGTTCATCAATACAGACTATTTCGATTTCGCCTACGGCGACACCGCCTTTGGCGAACGCTATATCGATGCCCAGTGGCTCTCCTCCACCCACTACGTCTCCACCACCATGGGTGGCATGGATACCGTGTTCGGCGTCAATTTCGCCGACGGGCGCATCAAGGGTTACGGCTACAAACGGCACGGAACCTCGCGGGTGGTGAAGACCTTTTACGCCCGCTACGTGCGCGGCATCTCCTATGGCGAAAACGATTTTGTCGACAACGGCAACGGTACCGTGACCGATCGCAGCAGCGGGTTGATGTGGACGAAGCAGGACAGTGGCAAGGCCATGAAGTGGGAACAGGCGTTAGGATACTGCGAAGCCCTGACAACAGGAGGGTATGACGATTGGCGCCTGCCCGACGTCAAGGCGCTGCAGTACATCGTCGACTACGGCCGCTCTCCCGATACCACCCGTTCGGCGGCGATCGATCCGCTATTCCGAACCAGCACGATTACCAACGAAGCCGGGCAGGAGGACTACCCCTTTTTCTGGAGTTCCACAACGCATCTCGATGGGCCGCGTCCTGGCGGTGATGCGGCCTACGTGGCTTTCGGTCGCGCTATCGGACAGCTTCAGGGTCGGATCATGGATGTGCACGGCGCGGGGGCGCAGCGCGGCGATCCCAAGAGCGGCACTGCCGATATCGGGCACGGTCCGCAGGGGGATGCGCGGCGCGGGCGCAATTACGCTCGCTGCGTGCGTGGCGGCGCGGTTGTGTTCGCAGGCAATGACGCCGTCGTGCCCAGCGGCGGCTATCCGGACAAAGTCCGGCTGGTGAAGGTTGAAGACAACAGCGGCCGGCGGGCTTTGGGGCCGCAAGCGACGATATCGCAAAGTCGGAAAGGGCAGCCGGATCGGAACCGGCGCGGAGGCTTCGTCGCGCACTTGGATCGTGACGGCGACGGCCGCGTATCGCGCGCCGAATTCGATGGTCCCCCCGACCGTTTCGATTTCCACGATACCAACCACGACGGCTATCTGACCGAGGATGAGGCGCCGCCAGCGCCGCCGCCGGGTGGGAGGCCGCCGGGCCGGTGAGGATTTGTGGCGGTAGCGGAAAATCCTGTTGCTATGCTTGTAAATTGAGCCCGGTCGTGCCCATCGTCCCGTATCGTGATCTGGAGTGAGCCATGCCCTATTCAGCAGCAGAGAACCGCTACAGCGCCATGCGCTACAACCGCTGCGGCCGCAGCGGACTGAAGTTGCCGGCCGTTTCGTTAGGCCTGTGGTACAACTTTGGCGGAGTGGATCGATTGGAGAATTGCCGGGCCATGATGCGCCGCGCGTTCGATCTGGGGATCACCCACTTCGACCTGGCCAACAACTACGGCCCACCACCCGGTTCCGCCGAGGAGACGTTCGGGCGGATTTTCAGCAAAGACTTCGTCACCTATCGGGATGAGCTGATCGTTTCCAACAAAGCGGGCTACAACATGTGGCCCGGCCCGTACGGCGAGTGGGGCTCGCGCAAGTATCTGGTCGCCAGTTGCGATCAGAGTTTGAAACGCACCGGTCTGGACTATTTCGATATCTTCTACAGCCATCGCCCCGATCCGGACACGCCGTTGGAGGAGACCATGGGGGCGCTCGACTTCATCGTTCGCAGCGGCCGGGCGCTCTACGCGGGCATCTCCACTTACTCCCCCGAACAGACCCGTGAGGCCGCACGAATCCTGCGCGAGATGGGTACCCCCTGTCTCATCCATCAGCCGCGCTACAACATGTTCGACCGCTGGATTGAGGGTGGCTTGCTGGAAACGTTGCAAGACGAAGGCATCGGTTGCATCTGTTTTTCGCCGATGGACCAGGGCATCCTGACCAGCAAATATCTCAACAAGATCCCCGACGAGTCCCGTGCCGGGAAATACAACAACGAATTGCACTGGGGCGACAAAGTGACCGATGAACGGGTCAGCCGGGCGCAGAAGCTGGATCGCATCGCCCAGCAACGCGATCAGACCCTGGCGCAGATGGCCGTCGCGTGGGTGTTGCGTCACCCGCAGATGACCTCCGCCCTGGTCGGCGCCAGCAAGGTCGGTCAGATCGAGGAGAGTGTGGCGGCGCTGGAGAACCTGGCGTTCAGTGAGGAAGAACTGCAAGCCATCGAAGAGATACTGAAACCCGGCTCGTAGATGTAGGTCGGGTTAGCGCAGCGTAACCCGACAGCAGACGTTTCCGTGTTCCAGTGGTGTTCGCGTCAACTGACCAGGTGGGCGTTCAAAACCACTGCATCGAACGCTTCACCTGCTGTTCGACGTCGCCCAGCATCGGATCGCCCTTGTGGCCGATGACGGCAACGGTACCCTTGGGTTCGGGCCACAACACCCCTGCCATGGAGGGGCTGTCGATGTTGCGCCGTTCCTTGACCTGCTTGTCCATGAGGTAGACGACGGTGATCGCCCCCATCTTGCCCGGCACCACCATGATGGCGCTGGTCGAGCCGCTGATGCTCTTGGATTCGCAGTAGTAGATCTGCCCCATGTCGCCGACCTTTTTCAAACCCACCATCTGCATCAACTCGTGCAGGTTCTGCTGGATGTTGGGATCGATCTCGTTGTTGACCACCATCTTGTCGTACATGGGCATGGTGTTGTTGAGCGCGACGACGATGCGCTGTTCGAGCACGGTACTGGGGTCGCGACCGAAGTAGGTGACGCCCACCAGACCAATGACGATCAGTACGCTGGCGGCCACGGCCATCCAGCGCGGTACCAGCGGTTTGCTGTGTCCGGCCGAGGGGGTTCGCGCACGATCCAAGGAGACGACGTTGTCGTTCGCGCCCGGATCGACGGATGCGATGGCCTGGCGTGCCAGGATGCGGTCGGCGAGTCCTTCAGGCACCGGCACTGCTGCAGCCTCACGCAGGGCCGCTTCGAACTGCGGGGCGCTGGCGATAGCCTCTTGCAGTTCTGCTGCGCTGATTTCGTTTTCGCCGTGGATGTCGCTTTTCATACTTACTGCTCGCTCGTGATCGGCTCGGCCAACTCGCCGTCGCCCTCCAACATCTCCCGCAGCTTCTGCCGGGCCCGGAACAGCCGGGTCATCACCGCGCCGGGCTTGCATCCAATGCGCTCGGCGATCTCTTCGCTGGTATAGCCGCCGATCACCTGCAGGATCAGCGGCTCGCGGTAGTCCTCGGGCAGCCGTTGCAGGGCGCGGCGCAGCGCGAACGCCTCGGTGCTGGTGTCGTAGCCGCGGCCGCCCTCGACGCCGCCGAAATCGACGTCGTCGACGATGTCCAGCTGTTTGCGCTCATAGTGGCGCGCGTGTTCGCGGCGCACGATGGTGAACAGCCAGCTCTTGGCGGCAGCCTGCTCCTGCAGGCTGTCGAAGGCCTTCCAGGCGCGCAGGAAGGTCTCTTGCACCAGCTCCTCAGCCAGATTGCGGTCCCTGCACAGCCAGAACGCGTAGCGGTACACGTCGGGCGACAGCTCGCGCACCATGGCCTCGTAACGTTGCCGGGCGGTGGTATCCGCCTGATTCATAGTCGCTTGCATACCATTAGACCGGAGAGTGGAGGGGATCATTACAGAACTTCCTACGGAGCTCAAATCTTTGAGCGGGTGGGGTTGTCACCACTTTGGCCAATGGTGGGCCGCAACCGCAAGGGCTGGGACGAAAATGTGATTATCTGGCCGGGATCTGTTAGCGAATCGTGATCTCGTGCGTGGGAGAGGGCGGGCTGAAGGTCCCGTGCGGGCCGCGCCAGCGGATACGGTACCGGGAGGTGCCGGGCAGCGGGTGGGTGTCCACCGCTTCGCCGCCGGTGGCGACCGCCGCCACCTGGCGCCAGCGCGGATCGCCGGCGGGGCGCACCTCAAGCAGCGCCTCGCTGTCCGCGGGCGGTGCCGCGAAACGGACGATGACCCGCGGGAAGGGTTTTGCCTCGTAGCGCGCCTGAGGTTGGGGCGGCGCGGGCAGGGCGGCGGCACCGATGCGCAGGCTGACGGGGGCGCCGGGGTCGCTGCGGTTGCCGGCGGCATCCAGCGCCACCAGCCGGTACCAGTAGGTTTCGCCCGGTAGCACCCAGGTGTCGCGCCACTCGCGGGCGTCGCCGGGCAGCGGGTCGCCGATCACCAGGCCGGGATCGTCGGGGCCGCCGCGCAGCACCAGCAGGCGCACCGTTTCTTTTTCCGGGGCGGCGGGTCGGAATCGGAGCCGCGCGGTCCCGTCGTCGCTGTCGGCGGCGACGATCTCCGGTGCCGACGGCGGCTGGGTGTCGGGGATCTCCGCCACCACCGGCTTGCTCGCCGGTCCCACCGCGTCTCCCCAGGCGACGGCGCTGACGCGGTACTCCAGTCGCACCCCGTTGGTGGGGCCCAACTGGTCGTCCAGGCGCGGCTCGCGGGTCAGCAGATTGTCCAGCGCCTGCCACGCCCCGTTGGGGACGCGGCGCTCGACGCGGTAGCCGTAGGCACCCGGCGCCGGGTCCCAGCGCAGGCGCACGCGGGTCTGGCCCGCGTCGGCCCTGAGACCGGTGGGGGCGGGCGGAGCTGCGGCCGCCACGCGTGCCAGGGCGGCCTCGCTAGGCGCCCCGACGCCGCCGCGCGGGTCGATGGCGCGCACCCGGTAGAACAGGGTGGCGGCACGCGGCGGCGGGGTGTCGCGGTAGCGGGTCCGGTCGCGCGGAATGCCGTCGGGGGTGAGCGCCTCGTAGGGACCGGCCAGCAGCGGCGAGCGTTCCACCACGTAGCCGACGGTGTACGGGCTGGCGTTGGCCTGCCAGCGGATCTCGACGTTCTGCCCGCTGCCTTGGGCGGTGACCCCTGCCGGCGGTTCCAGCGCGCGGTGATCGGGGACGAAGATCTGCACTTCAGCCGCTTGGCTGCGCCGTCCCAGCGCGTCGATGGCGTAGACGCGATAGCCCACCTCGCTCTCCAGCGGTGCGCCGGGGTCGGTGAATACCGCTTGCCCGGCGGGCCACTCCAGGCCCGTCACCAGCGGTTGCGGCGTCAACGAGTGCGTGCCCTCGTCGTCGTCGCGTTCGATCGCGTAGGCCAGCACCGGCAGCAGGTGGTGGAGCGGACGGCGCCAGTAGAGGCGCACGCCGTCGGCTTCGCTCGCGGCGCGCAGTTCGGCGGGCGGCGTGTGCAGCGGCGTCGCCTTGGCCAGATCGATGGGGCGGGTTTCGAGATGGGTGCCGTCGGGTTTGCCGTCGCGCCCCAGGCCGCGCAGCACGAATCCGGTGGGGCGTCGGGTGAGGCCCTCCAGCTCCACCCCTAGTCCCAGGGCGCGGGCGAAGGACCAGTTGCCCAGGGCGTGGATGCCCAGGGCGATCGCGTCGCCGCCGCCCTTCGCCGTTGCCAGGCGCCGCACGGTGGCCTGGTCCGCTGCGTTGAGTTGGCGTAGCGCACCGGCATCGGCGCCGGGGGCGGCGCGCTCCACCAGCACGCGGCCGTGATCGTCTTCGAGACGGAAGCCGCCCGCCCGCCAGCGTTCGGGCGGGATCCACCACAGCATCTGGAGCCCGCCCCGGCCGTCGGCGGCCAGGTAGACCTGGGTGGGGGAGGAGGCCGCCTGGGCGCCGCCGCCGAGGGCGAGCCCCAGCGCGACGGCCGGCAGCAGCGCTCGCAGGGTCAACACAGTCCGAAGCATGAGGTCACCGTATCCCAGGTCTCTTCCGCGGCGTTGCCGATCCCCTCCATCAGCTTGCCGGCCCCTTCCACCACCGCTTTACCCATTTCTCCGGGACTGCAGAAGCTGCCGGAGATCCCCGGGCTGGGCGGTGCCGGGAGCACCGTCATGTTCACCGACAGTTTGCCGATGGGGCAGCCGTTGAGCCCGAAGCCGAATCCGAGTTTGATTGGGGACGGCCCGGCGACGGTCATGTCGGCGTTGACGCCCAGGGAGAGGCAGCCGCCTTCTAGGCAGCCCTTGGCGGAGAGTTTGACGTCGTTGTTGGCGGTAGCCTGGGGTTGGGGCGTGATGGTCACGTCGGCCCTCACGTCGCCGCTCACGTTGGCGCAGGTGCCGCCGTCGCAGGGGTTGTTGCCCAGCGTGGCGTTGGCCTTGGCGCCCACCTTCAGCCCCTCGTCGCGGCCCAGGTTGAGCCACACTCCGCCGTTGATGAGCTTGACGATGTCGCCCTGCACCGGGTTGTCGAAGGTGCCCGCGTAGAGGTGCCAGTCGCCGCTGTCCTCAAAGTGGGCCTGCAGCGCGCCGGGGTTGGCCTTGACCCGGCCGAAGCCGCCCAGGAAGGTCTGCTCGCCTCCCATCTCGGCGTGGAAGATGCCGCTGCCGTAGGTGAGCGAGCCGTTGATGGGGGCGTTACCGTTGTGGCTGTTGGAGAGCAGCCACAGCCCGAAGTCCATCTTCAGCGCCGGGTTCTTGGGATCGACGTTGAAGTAGCCTTTCATGGTGTAGGCGAAGCCGCCGTCGAAGGCCGAGCCCATGGTGAGGTTGGCGCCGTAGACGCTGGTGCCGGAGGCCTTGGGCACCACGCTGGCCAGGTTGTGGCTGAGCGAGCCGGGCTCCACGTTGTAGCCCAGCCCGCCGCCCAGGCCGTAGAGGTTGAGCAGGTTGGGCACCATGGTGAGGCCGGGCGGCGGGATGTCGTAGGTCAACACCGCCGCCCAGTAGTCGTTGCTGCCGAAGTAGCCCAGCTCGAAGGCGCCGGTGACCGGCAGGGCAGCGCTCTTGAAGAAGTCCATGTTGGTGGTGCCGTGGTAGATCACCTGCTTGGTGGCGGCGTTGGCCGGGGTGATCCAACCCAGCGGGGGCGGCGGGTCGGCCGCCGCCGAGGCGCCCGTGCCGCCCACGTACTCGGGGTGGATGGTGCCCTTGGTGATGGTGTCGGTGAGCGGGAAGGCGAAGGTGACCGGCACCGAACCGATCACCGGTCCGCTGCCCTGGTAACTGCCGCTGGTGGGTTCGGTGATGCGGTAGCTCACCGGCATCCCCTTGGCCTCCAGGGCCTGGGAGAGCTTGAGGTCGGCCACGAAGTCGAAGTTGAGCCGCGCGTTGGTGCCGCCCGACGGTGTCGACACCTTGGCCGATTTCAGGGTCACCGGCCCCTGGGCGATGAAGCCGCTGGTGCTGGTCAGGGTGGCCGTCTGCGGGCCATCGAGCAGGTAGGCCTTGCCGTCCATGCCGAACAGCAACCCGGCGAGCCACACGTCCTTGGCGAAGGTCTTGTCGGCGCCGGCGAAGTCGAAGCGCGTGTCGGAACTCACCGCCCAGCCGATGCCCTGTTTCTGGGTCAGCGCGAGGTGGGTCGCTTCCAGGGTGATCGGGCCGTTATGCACCGGCGCGGCGCTGCCTTTGAGTGCCAGCGTGACCGTGCCGGCACCCTGGCCGGCGTGGAACACGGGATCGCCGTTGCCCTTCAGTTCGGCCTTGATCCACGGCACGGTGACGCGCAGGTTGTGGTAGGTGGCCTTGAGTTTGCCGCTGTCCGCCTGTACCGCCACGTTGTCCCAGGCGATCTTGCCCTTGTCGAGGGCGGCTTGGAACGCCCCCAGGTTGGCGTTGCCGCAGACGCCGGCAGCGTCGATGCCCCAGTCGCTGACCTTGGCGGTGGGGGTGCCCGTGAGGCCGAAGTCGTAGGCGGTGAGCAGCGCCTGCTGACCCAGGTGCACGCCCAGGAAGCCGGCGCCCGCCGCGCCCGCGCAGCCGCTGGCGGCGCCGTCGCCCTCGGTGAGGCTCAGATCCAGCGCCACCTTGCCGGGGTCGATGCGGTAGCCGCCCAGGTAGAGCAGGGTATCGGTCATCGGCAGCCCGGCGGCATACCAATCGCCCTGGGGCGACAGGGTGCCTTGGACGTTGTGCCAAGAGGGCGCCTTGCCGCTGGCGTTTTCCAGCAGTTCGGGGTGCGCCAGACGCGCGTTGAGCCAGGCGCTGACGCCGCTGCCCGCCTTGCCCTCCAGCTTGGCCACCGAGGCGGTAAGCGCCGGCAGCGGCAGGTCGGTGAGCCCGGTGTTGGCGATGCTGAATTCGCCCTTGGCGACCGTCACCCCGTCGGGCTTAAGCACCCAGTCCTTGAAGCTGATGGGCACCGGCCACTGTTTGACGGCGTCGCCGCCACTGGGCAGTTTCACCAGCAACGTGCCGCTGCCCGAGTAACGGCCGTTGCTCTCGGCCACCTTGGGTGCGCCGCCCGGCGTCTGCAGGCCGGCCACGGTGAACGCACCGCCGGGCACCGGGAACTGGAAGGTGCACGCCTGCTTGGCGTCCGCCCCCACCACCAGGAAGTCGTGGGGTGCCGAGACCACGTAGCTGGGCGGGCCTTTCTTGGGCGCGAGCTTGCCGACGGCGGAGAGTTGGGCGTCGCTCAAGATCTGGGTACCGGTGGGACTGAGGGAGAGCGCCGCCACCTGGACGGGCTCGGCGCTGGCCGCCAACTGCTGCAGCGGGGCGTTGAGGTAGCTCACCGGGCCGACGCCGGGCGGCGCCACCTTGGAAGGCGACAACACCCCCACCTTGGGGGCGTTCTTGAACTGGCCGGCCAGCGCCTTGGCCAGTGCCGGGTCGGGTTTGGCGCCGTTGGCGCCGAAGGCGGCGGCCAGGTGGGCGTAGAGCTGGTTGGACTTGGGCTCCGGGATCACCTCGGCCTCCACCGTGAGGCTGCGCTTGCCCGGGGCGGTCAGCCCGACGGGCGGTGAGGGCAGGCCCGCCTCCACCTCCACCTTGGGTGGTGCCACCGGGGTGAGATCGAACCAGCTCTTTTTGCCCGCCAGTTTGGCCAGCTCCTTCTGACTGCGCGGCTGCGAGGGACCCAGGATGCGCTCGTCGTCGCCGATGGCGACGCCGTCCAGACGCCAGCGCAGGCGCGCCTTGCCGTGGCCGTAGTAGCTCAGCGCGGCGAGCCCGGTGAGCTCTGAGCTGCAGGTGGAGTAGCTGGGCAGGTTGCCGAAGGAGAGCTGCGGCTGGGGCTGCGTCTGGAGACTGCCCGCCGCGGTGTTGAGGCTCAGCGAGCCGGATACGGGGGCGCCCGCCGCGGGCGTCGGCTTCTTGGGTTGTTTCTTCGGCGGGCCGGCGGCGCGCTGGGGCGACGTGGTGTCGCCGGCAAAGCCGTCGATACCGATCGCCACCAGATGCAGCGGGCCGTGGCTGGCGGGATCGCTGCGCGGTTCGATGCGCAGATTGTGGCAGTAGAGCATGAAAGCGCGGTCGGCCACCGCTTGCGGCCATGGGGATTTTTGCTGGCCGGTGTTGGCGCCGGGCGTGAGCAGCGCGACCTGGGCGTAGAGGCTCTGGTCCTTGTCCACCGCGTGCGCCGCCACGTGCTGTCCGCCGCTTTGCACGTCCTGGGCCGAGAGCTGGTAGATGCGCACCGTGTAGGGGCCGGTGCCGGCGTAGCTGTGGAGGTGTCCTTCCCCGAGCGAGAGCGTGTCGCCGCTGGCGTAGCTGCCGGTGTCGCCGATCTGGGTCATGGCCAGCGGGGTGACCGCGCCGTCGCCCCAGTCGACGAACAGGTTGTCGAACTGCCAGGTGGTGGCGATCACCTGGGTGTGGTGGGTGAGAGGCTCCTGGAACGTGGTCTGCTGGGTCTCGGGATGGCTGGCGTAGGGGCTGGTGTTGAGCTTGAAGGTGCCGGTGAGGCGGAAGCGATCGCCCGTGTAGCCGTCACCGGCTTCCACCACCACGGCGCCGCCCTGGCTCGTGGCGCCCTTGTCCAGGTTGACCAGGCTCAGCGAGCCGTGTTCGCTGCCGCAGCCGAGCCCGGTGGGCGCGGCGGGGGTGGCCAGCGGCCAGCGTTCGGAAAGCGCAATTTCGGTCTCGACGAAGCTCCCGCCCAACGCGGCGGCCGGGGCGTCGGTCACGGTGGCGGGGGCCAGCTGCTGGGCCGCGGCGAGTTGTAGAGAGCTCTCGGCCAAGGCGCTCTTGGCGACGCCCGAGGCGTGGTACTTGCGGTACCCGGCCACTTCCCACGACAGGGGCGAGGTGGCCAGGGCCTGGTCGAGACTGCCGGAGCTGGGCGAGGTCACGTTCGCGCCGAGCCCGCTCCCCGTCGTCTGCACCACCAGGTTTTGCTGCAGTGCGAGCGAACCGGCACCGCCGGCCGCGGACGGGCCGTGCTTGAGCAGCTGCGCCAGCAGCGCGGCGTCGGGGCGGAACCAGGTGGGCAGCAGGGGAACGCTCTTGCCCAGCACTTTGAAGGTGGCGGGATCGATGCGCCGTTTGGCGATCGGCTGGCCCTTGGCGTAGAAGCGGATCTCGAACCACTCGGCGGTACCGGGGTTGGACTCCTTCCAGGTGAACAGTACCTCGTCATTGATCAGCGGCACGTCCACTTTGTAGATAGGCGTCGGCGGGGCGAGGGGCTTGCCGGTGACGGGATCCTTCATGGGCGCTTGCGATCCGGCCTGCTGACGCCAGATGGGGCCCTGCAGCTCGATCTTGGCTTTGAGGATGCGGCCGAGATCCGGACGGGGCAGCTTGGGTTTCACGAGGTGCGGCGTGGGTTTCACAGTCGCCAGTGCCGCCAGCACCGTGAACTGCGCCGGGTGCTGCACGCCGCGCGCGCCGGGCGCCGGGGTGGTGATCACCTTGCGGGTACCCGCCGGCGCGACCTTGTCCAACGCGATGGGGACCTGCAGGCGGTTGACACCCGCGCTGACCAGGGGGCCTTGCAGCGTGATGCCTTTGCCCAGATCCAGCTTCAGGCCGGGGTCGAGGTGCTCGCCCTCCAGCGTGACCGTATAGCGTTTGCCCGCCGTCAGGCGGCTGGGGGAGAGGCGGGTGATGCGGGGTTGCTTCGCTGGCCCGGGTGCGGTGGCTGCGGGTGGAACGAACCCGCCGGGCACGGACGGTGCGGTGAAGCCGCCGTGCGGTGGCGGGGTCAGACCGCCCGCCGGCGGGGCGCTGGCCGTGGGCGGTGCGGCCAGGATCTGCAAGGCGCGAGGCGCCTGCGCTTGCTGGGTGGCGGCCGGTGCCGCCAGCATTGCGGTCGCGCTGGCGCTGCCGGGTTGCGTGATGGTGACGGTGCGATAGCCCGGCAGGGTGTCGGTGATCACCTGGACGCGGACACTGGCGGTGCGCGCATTGATTACCCGCAGCGTCCCGCGCAGCACCACGCCGTCGCCGAAGTCGACGCTCATGCCGTTGGCGAATCCCTCGCCGTTCAGGGTCAGCGCGTAGCGCTGGCCGATGTGCAGGCGGTTGGGGGTGATGCGCAGCAGGCGCAGCGCAGCGGGCGGCGCGGCGTCAGCGGGGGTGTCGGCGGGTGTGCCCCGCACGATGCGCGCGGGACCTTCGTGCAGCGTGGTGGCCGGAGCCGCGTCACCGGGCGCGGTGCGCGCGGCGATGGTGACGGTGACCGACTGGTTGCGTGCCACGCCGTCGATCACCAATGCCAGGGTGCGTCGTCCCGGGGTTGCGTCGGGATGGATCCGTACGCCGACGCTGGCGGTGGTGTCGCTGACCATGCGCAACACTCCCGCGCTCACCCCGTCGCCGAGGCTGACCGTGAGGCCGTCGCGCATCCCGTGCCCGCGTAGCCGCAGGGTGGCGGACTGGCCGGGGGCGAGGGTGTTGGGCGTGACCGACTCCACGCGCAGGGTGCCGGGCGGCAACAGGCGTCCCTGTGCCAGGAGTGCGCTGCTGGCCAGCAGCGCCACGCCGACCAGGATGGTGGCCAGACCAACACCGCGCAGAAACGACCAGTGCGAGAACATCGATGCTCCTTTTATCGGTTGTCGCTTTCCATCAGCATCGGGTGCGGCCCTAAGGACCCTCAGACTATAGGTTTTTTCGTCGCACGCTCCTAGTGCCTGTTCACATCACCCGCACATGCCTTGCGCGAGTACGTTCGGGGGGCACGGTGGGGCGGTGGCACGTGCGCCTCCGCCCCACCGTGCGATGATTCATTGGCATTCTTTGGGCGCACCGACCTTGACGATGGCCGACTGATTGTTGAGTTCGTTGCTCTCGGCGACGCGGTTGCCGGGATCCACCTTGGCTTGGAAGGGGTGGGGGGCTCCGTCGGTCATGTGGCCGGGATCGGCCTGCAGGTAGTAGACCGGGATCTCCACCGTCTGCGCGGCGCCGGGTGCGATGGCGCCCAGCTTGGCGCCGTTGCCCCAGTTGCGGTGCTGGTCCATCACCTGCACCAGGGCGTGGTCGGAGACCGCCGGCGATGCGGCACTGCCTACGTTGGCCACCGTGACCTGGAAGGTGAACACGGCGTTGTTGGGCGCGCAGCGGCCCCAGCGCTTGAGTCCGAACGATTTCACCACCAGGTCCGGCTTGCCGCGGGCATTGAGATCGGTGAACACCCGCGGGCCCAGACGGCCGGAGAGTCCGCCGCGCTCGGGGTCGGCACACACGGTGAGGCGTTCGCTGATGTTGCTCAGCCAGGCGCCGTGGTCGGCCCGCTCGACTCCCGTGTAGTACCACTCGTTACCCTGGATACGGGTGTCGTCGGGGAGCGTGGCGAGGATGCGGTTGGGGTTCCAGGAGTGCACCGGCAGATCGACGTGGATACCGTGTCCGCCCAGCGCGACGCCTTTGCCGGAATGGGCGCCGAAGTTGCGCCCGATGATGGTGAAGCGTTCGCCTTTCTTCACGCAGCGGCCGTCGAAGCGGTAGCCGGTGATTACCGGCGCCGGCGCTTCGCGCTGCGCGCAACGCAGGTGGAAGGCAGCGTGGTTGGAGGTGAGCGAGGTGGGGTAGACGATCTCTATGGCCTGCCAGCCGTCGTACTGGGGCAGCTGGTCGCCGCCCAGCGTCCAGGTGGTGCTCACCGCTTTGCTGCCGGGGTGGTCGAAGTTGAGGGTTTTGATGGGCGCAAAGGCGCCGTCGCTGCGAATGAACTTGTACTGCACCTTGCCTGGCTGCTGCGCCGTGATCTGGCCGCTGAAGGTGATCTTGCCCGGACACTGTCCGCTGTAGTTGGCGGGCGACGCGCTGAGCGTGGCCTGAAGGGTCTGGGCGTACGCGCCGGGCGCCGTGAAGCCCAGTGCGAGCAGTGCCGCGACGCTGACGAAGGGGGTGTAGAACAGCTTCCGTTTCATTGTGGGATCTCCTGGTTGTGCGGGTTCGAGGGTTGTTTGCGCGGGCTGCGGTATCGCGGTCGAGGGGTGTGCAGCCCGTGTCGTTGGATGGGTCGCTTGCGTAGACGGAGAGGTTCAAACGCCGGGTAGGTGTGCGAGCGGAAGCGCCGTTGCCTTGCGACGGCGTGTCGCCTGCGCATAGAATCTCCGTCCTCGGCGGGTTTGCCGGCAGCCGGGACTCTCGCCAGGGATGGCAGCGATGGTGTTTCAAGTTATGCGGGTGTAGTTCAATGGGTGAGCATCGACCCAAGGTCCAGTGGACCTTGGCAGCGATGCGAACGCCCGGACAGGAAGTCCGGGCCGGTGTTTATCGGAAGCGGTGAGCTTTCGCCAGGGATGGCAGCGATGGTGTTTCAAGTTATGCGGGTGTAGTTCAATGGTAGAACTGCAGCTTCCCAAGCTGCTAACGTGGGTTCGATTCCCATCACCCGCTCCACTTCCCTGATTTTCCATAACAGAAATCTTTTCCACGCACCCTTGACGGGCGCCGGATAAGTTCTATTATTCGAAATATGTCGAAATATAGTGATAAGCTACTCAACGCCGTCAGCGATGCCCTCAAGGCGCTGGCCCATCCCCATCGCCTGAAGATCTTTCTCGAACTGGTGGATTGCTGCGCTCCGGGCCAGCGCTGGTCGGCCGAATCGCCGCAAGCGCTGGGTAGATGCGTCGGCGAGCTCGCCGAAATGGTCGACATCGCCCCTTCCACGCTTTCGCATCACCTCAAAGAGCTCAACCGCGCCGGGTTGCTGGAGATGAACCGCCGCGGTCAGCGGGTGGATTGCTGTGTGTCGCCGCAGGCGGTGGAGCTGCTGGCGTCGTTTTTCAACAACTGCTGTGGCAGCGTCGGATGCCCGGCCGATACGGAGAATCAACCATGAACGAAGAACAGCCGGTGGATATCAGGGAACAAGTGCGCGAGCGCTATGCGGGTATCGCCCGCAACGAGGGCGGCTGTTGCCTGCCGTCGTCGTGCAACGGCAGCGACTACTCGCAGAAGCTGGGATACAGCGCCGAGGAGCTGGCCGCGCTTCCGCAGGGTGCGGAGCTGGGCTTGGGCTGTGGCAATCCGACGGCGATCGCTGCCTTGAAGCCAGGAGAGGTGGTGCTCGATTTGGGCAGCGGCGCCGGCGTGGACTGTTTTCTGGCGTCCCGTGCCGTGGGTGCCGACGGGCGCGTGATCGGCGTCGATATGACCGCGGAGATGGTGAGCCGCGCGCGTGGCAACGCCCGCAAGGGCGGTTACGCCAACGTGGAGTTTCGTCTCGGCGAGATCGAGCATCTGCCGGTGGCGGACGCCAGCGTGGACGTGATTCTCTCCAACTGCGTGATCAATCTTTCCACCGATAAGGGGCAGGTGATTCGCGAGGCCTATCGCGTGCTGAAACCGGGAGGGCGCCTGGCGGTGTCCGACATCGTCGCGCTGCAGCCACTGCCCGAAGCGATCCGCGAAGACATTAGCCACTACACCGGCTGTGTGGCGGGGGCAGCGCTGGCAGCCGAGCTTGAACGGATGCTGGACGAGGCCGACTTTGTTTCGATCGCCGTCCAACCCCGTGAAGGTGCGCGTGAGGTGATCCGCGAGATGGCCGGCGATCGTGGCTTGGAGGATTACATCACCTCGGCAACTATTGAGGCGGTCAAGCCGGGCTAGCCCGCGACCGGCGACGGCGGGGTTACTCTCCGTGCGGTCCGACGGGTTGCGAGCATGCGTCGCGGCGCAAAAAAACGCCGGCAGGGCGCCGGCGCGAAAGGCTCAAGAGGGCTTGAGCACCAACGGGATTGGTAGGTCTACGCGATCTTGATGGTGCGGTGCCTGCTCGCTTCCATGTCAGGTAGTCCGGCACTTACGATGATCTCGTCGTCGCGATTGACGAGGTCGATGCAGGGTGAGCGTTCGGCAAGCGGCGTCGACAGATCACGCATCAGCGGCGCTCTCCATGGGAACGGACGCAGCGAGCCGGTGGGCCAGCGCGTTACCATCAGTTACTCCAACTCGTCGAACAGGCGCGGCGGCGGGGTGTGCGACCCGCCTTCGTGTGCCTTGGGTGTCATCTCCTATTTCGACTCCCTGGTCTTAGCATTCCGCTCCTCGCGGTGGTGGTTCAGCCGGCGCTCGGGGAACTCGCTTTGATCTCTTGTTCGGCGGCCAGCCAGTCGGCATCTTCGTAGCCGGGCTCGAATCCGCGCTTTTCGGCCCGGTAGTAGGCCGCTTCCGCGATCATGCGCTGACGCAGGGTGTCGTCCGTGCCGGTCGGGTTTGCGCCGGAGCCCGCGGGGCGGCTGCGAGTGGTGCGTGTTGCGGGTTTGCGTTTCGCCGGCGTGGCGGTGCCTTGGGTGGACGTTGCTTTTGCCATGGTCTGCTTGACTCCTGATCGACGGTCGATGAAAGGTCAGCGGTATGCCGCCGGTAGCGCCGTGCCGGTTGCGCGTGGATTTCTCAGATAGTCCGACAGCAGTCGCTCCTCGTCGCTGTCCATCGCCATGAGGCCGATACCGCGCTGATCGCGGTGTATCACCAGGACATCGAATTCCTGGCTGCCCCCGTTGATTCGGGGCAGCCGGACACCGATTACGGCGTGCTCTCTGTGACTGATCTGAATGGGTGTCTCGGCGAAAAACCCGCCTTCGCTTACGTTGCGTATTACGGCCGGTACCCAGTAGCCGTTCAGACGCAGCAGCGCGGGGATGCGGGTATCCGTTCTTTGGCTGCAGCGGTGGTCCAGCATTTCATTCTCCTCTTGGACAACGAGGGACTTCGTGGGTCGTGGGTGGTATGGGTGGACTGTGATCTGCGGTCGGGCGTTTGCCCCCTCCTATTGGCGTTGTGTCATATACCGGCGTTGTTGTTGGGATTTGGTGTGCCGGAATGTGGTTGGCGTGTAGCCACGAAATCGCTTCCCTTCCTTGTCGGTCGATGCCGTGGTCTCCCCGTCAGATCCTTTGGTGCAGCGCCGCTCTGCGCAGCGGCTGAGGGCGGACGACGGGGAACGAATCGCGTGAGATTTCATGGTAGGTGCCGCGCTTTTCGGGACAATACGTGCGAACACGTAAGCGTGGCCAGGCGTTGCTGGTGATCGATTAAGGGCTCGGATGCATTCCCTCGAAACGATTGATTTACGCGGGCCTGATTCAGCGTTGGTGGTGGCGAGTGTTGGTCGTCGTCGTCGCATCTTAGTGCTGACACAAGGCGTCGATGATGTCACCGGCCCCTTCGGGCAGCATGAAGCCGACGCCGTCGCTCTGCCGATGCACAACGATGGCGGCCGTTTGGTAGAGGCAGCGTTCGGGGTCGTCTTCGGACAGCAGGTTGATCACCACGCAGGAGGGGATTTTGTGCGGCAACAGCGTTTGGACGTACACGCCGTTGTGGCTGACGTCGCGTATGATGCCACGTCCTTCGCTGCCTCCGGCGCCATGGAAGAGGGCCTTGGCCTGCACGCGGGTGCGTATTCCGTAGCGTGTCTCTTTCATCGCGAGGGACCCTTCGTCAGTTCAGCGTCGGCGTGCGGCGGTCGCGTGGGTGAAAGGTATGGCTTCGAGGCCGTCACTTGGTCGCACCCTTCAGAATCCCGTAGTAAATGTCGACGATGCGGCCCAGCGGGGTGCGTCGGCACACGCTGCGTGCGACCACGACCTGGTCGCGGGTGTACTCGGTCACGGTGCGCAGGCGATCGTCATCGATTCGGCATTGCACGTTGTGCCTGCCCAAGCGGTTGAGGAACGCCGCGTATTCGTTGCGTTCCACCGGTTGCAGGGTATCGGCGTGAATAACGAAGAGCTTTCCCACGGTCGAAACTCACTGGCTGGGCGTGTGATTGCGCCATGGCCTCTCGAAGCCGCTGACGGCTTCGTGCAGCACTTCGGCGCGCTGGGTGCCGCTGTGGCTGAGTTCCTGGTAGAGCAGACGCAGTTGAGGGAGTCCTTCGACGAGCGCGCAGCGTTCGTAGAACCGCCCGGCCCGCTGCTCCAGCCGCGCCGCCCACTGCACCAACGAGACCGCGTCGCGGCGGTCGAGCGCAAAGAAATTCCCCCGCAGCGAGTGGCGTAATCTGCGACGGCAGGCGGAGCCGCTGTCGCACAGCGTGCCGAACATGGCACGAGCCAGCGACAACAAGCGGCCGTACTGCTGCTCGCGTTCCGTTGCCAGGCTGTCCAGCAGGCGGCTGACGCCGAGATCGAAGGGGCGCGCGCGGTTGGCCGCATCGCGATGCCAGCGACTGAGTCGCTGCTCGACGGCCAATGCCACGCGGGCGGTTTTCAGGGTTGAGCGACTGGCGGGATGTGGCGTTGCGGTGGCTACCATCTCTCCTCCTCAGGGGCGGCCGGTGGGCCATCGCGAGGGGATGCCAGCGCGGAGAGGCGAGTGGGTTCGCACCTTCACCGTCGATGCCCCCTCCCTCGCACCGTGCAATTAGGTTACGCGAGCAAGGAAAAGGGGATAAATACGTAGAAAAACGTATGGCGATGGAATTGCGGCGAGGCGTTGCGAAGACCATGCGTCGCCGATCGGTTCCCAGCGCGCAGTTTCCCGCACGGGAGGTGCGTGGCCGGCGTTACTCTTGCTGCGTATCGCAGAGTCCGAATCGCACCGCCAGGGCGGTCAGTTCCTGGGGTGTGCCGGTACGCATCTTCTCCATCACGCGGGCCCGTTGGACGTCCACGGTGCGGTGGCTGGTTCCCAGCAGGCGGCCGATCTCTTTGTTGGATTTGCCGGCGACGACCAGTGCCATCACTTCGCGCTCGCGGGGCGTGAGCAGCGCCATGCGCTTCAGCGCGCTGCTGCGGCCTTCGCGTTCGGCGCGAAGCTGCTCGTCGCGAGACAACGCTTCGTGGATACGCTCCAGCAGTTGTTCCTTGCGAAACGGTTTTTCAAGGAAATCCTCGGCGCCGGCGCGCATGGCGGAGACCGAGGTGGGTACGTCGGCGTGACCGGAGATGAAGATGATGGGCAGCGTGAGGCCGCGATTGGCAAGCTGCTTCTGCAACTCCAGGCCGCTCATACCCGGCATGCGCACGTCGAGCAGCAGGCAGCCGTGCCATTCGTCGTCGTACGCCTCCAGAAAGGCCTCGGCGGTTGAGAAGCTGTGTACCGTGTACCCCGCCACTTCGAGTATCAGGCGTAGCGACTCGCGTACCGCGCGGTCGTCGTCGACGATGTAGATCTTCGCTCGTAGATTCATGCGGATTTTTTGTGCTCCCCCCGGGTCGCCAGCGGCAGCGTGCAGCGCAGCGCCGCCCCTCCCTTTTCGCCGATGCCGGCGTACAGATGGCCGCCGTGGGCCTCGACGATCGATCGGCAGGCCGCCAGGTTGATCCCGCGGCCGTGGTGGCGGTTGGGATCCCACGGGTCGAAGACCTCGTTGCCCGGGGTCATGGCCAAGCCGGGGCCGCTGTCTTCCACCGCCACCTCCACGCCCTGATCAACTAGCGTAGTACGTACGACGATTTCGCGCACCGGGCTGGCGGCGCGTCGCATCGCTTCCACACTGTTGTGCAGCAGCGCGAGCACCACCTGCTCGATCTGGCGCCGGTCGGCCATGATCCGGACCGCACCCGCTTCGGGCCGGTGGTTGAGCGCGATTCCGTTGTGCCTGGTGTCGGGTTCGATCATGGCGAGGGCGCTGGCGATCACCTCTTCCAGCACCAGCTCGGCGGGATGGCGTTTTTCGCGCTCCACCAGCGCGCCTAGGCTGCGCGCCACAGCGCTGGCGCGCTGTGCCTCGTCGCATGCTTGGCGTAGGGCGTTGCGCAGCAGGGCGGCGGGACCGCTACGCTCGTCACGGACCAGAGACAATGCCGCTTCGCAGTAGTTGGTCAGTGCCGCGAGTGGCTGGTTGAGTTGGTGCGCGATGCTGGTGGTCACCTCGGCGACCACGATGCGCTGCTGGGCGCTGGCGAAGGCAGCGTCGCGTCGCCGCTGCCGGAACTGTGCCTCGTTGCGGGCCGTGACGTCGATGAGATTACCGAGCACCCGGCGCGCCGATCCGTTGCGGTCGCGTTCCACGACCGACTCTTGGGAGAGCAGCCACACCCAGCGTCCGTCGGCGCGGCGCAGGCGGAATTCGATATCCACGGCATCCTGATCGCCCGCCCCGGCGAGTACCTGCCGGTGGCGGACGAAGGCGCCGCGGTCGTGAGGGTGCAGCAGTGACAGGAGCGGGTCGTTGCCGAGGGTGTTGAGCTGGTCCAGGGTGTAGCCGGTCAGGCGCGTGAACTGCGGGTTGACGTCGTCGAAATGCCGAGACTGCAGGTCGAACAGGCACAGCGCGTTCAGCGACTGTGTGAGCACCTTGTCGTTGACGATCGCGTTGAGGCGCAGACTGGACGCATCGGTTGCGGCGGCGCGGTGCGCGCGGTCCCGGTCGCCCCACAGCAGCAGCAACGGCGTTACCAGCAGAACCCCGCCGGCGTTGCCCAGCCAGTCGAGCAGCGCCCGCAGACTTGCCGCGCCGGGATCGGAGGCGGTCAGCAATTGCGCGGGAAAGGCGATGGCGCTCCCCACGAGATTGGCGATGACGCCGCCGTAGAGAAACAACGTGAACAGGTGTCGCGGATGGCGCAGTGGCCAGTGAAAGCGCCCACTGCGGCGCAGCAGCCAAGCGCCGGTGACGGCTGCCGCCACTGCGCCCAGGACGGTCGCCGCTACAGATACCTGGGGTACCTGACCCCAATGCAGTGCGACGGCGCCCAGCGCCACACCGGGCCACAGACCGATGCCGAAACGCAGCAGGACCGCGAGCGCCACCCCGGCGGGCGGCCACAGCGGAACGGATGCGGGACCACCCTCTGGGACTCCCGCAACCAGATCGAGCTGCCCGGCCAGGACATAGCCCACCCCCACTAGGGCAACCCCTGCCAGATAGCGCAGCGGGGCGGGTACGGAATCCGGGCTGCGGTGTTCGGGGGGCAGGGTGCAGTAGGGATCGGCGGCCGTGGAGGGGGCGGGGATCAAGGGCATTGCGCGTGCGCTGTCGGGGGGATGACAGGGGTGTGGTTGCGGCGGGCCCGGTGCGCCAAGCGCTGAGCCTAGAGCACGCGCGTAACCGTGCCTATGCGCAAGACTACGTAAGCGGCGGGTGTCGCGGGTTTGCACGCCGCGGCGGCGCAGGTTCAGTTGCCGCGTGACTCCTCTGTCAGCGGCACCGGCGAGAGGTCCACCGGCAGTTCGAAGCCCACGATGGTTCCCTCCTCGGGCAGGGTCTGCGCCGTCAAGCGCCCGCCGTGCGACTCGATGATGGTGCGGCTGATGGAGAGTCCCATGCCCATGCCGCGTCGTTTGGTGGTGTAGAAGGGGTCGAAGAGCCGATCGAGGGCATCGTCGGTGATGCCGTTTCCGGTGTCGATGCACTCCACGCGCAGCGTGTGCGCCTCCGTGAGCCGCGTGCGCAGCGTCAGGTTGCGCTGCTGCGTGGAGACCTCTTCCAGCGCGTCCAGCGCGTTGTGCATCAGGTTGACCAGCACCTGGATGATGAGCACCGGGTCCACCGCGGTCGACGGCAGATCGGGCTCCAGGTCGCGGCGCACCTGCGCGCCCCGGCTGCGCACCTCGCTGTCGAGGAACTGCAGCGCTTCGTCGACCAGGCGGTTGAGATCGGCCGGGACGCGGCGCGGCGTCTCGCGGCGCACGAAGCCGCGGATGCGGCGCACGATTTCGCTGGCGCGCGAGGCTTGGGCCGCGATCTCCAGCAGTGGCCGTTTCAGCACCGCGGGATCGCGATCGGCCGATTCGATCATCTCAAGGCAGGCATCGGCGTAGGTCAGGATGGCCATCAGCGGCTGGCTCACCTCGTGGGCGAGGCTGCTGGCCATCTCCCCCATTACGCTGAGGCGTGCCACGTGCACCAGCTCCTCCTGGCGGCGGCGGGCCTCTTCGCGCGCGCGGTGCTCCTGGGTGACGTCCTCGTCGCGCACCACCACCTCGGCGATGGTGTTACCGATGCGCACCGGGTAGATGTGACGGCGTATCCACGCGCGCTGGCCGCCGCTGCCGAACTGCTCGTTGGGATCGTATTCGAACTCCGTGACGCCCACCACTTCGCCGTTGAAGGCGCGGCGCATCAACGGCATCAGGCCCTGCGCCAGCAGTTGGCGGTCTTCGAAGATGTTGTAGCCGCGCACCTGTTCCAATGTCGCCTGCCAGCGTTTCAGACAGCTCGGGTTGGCCTCTTTCAGCAGCCCGTCCGGTTGGAACAGCAGGGTGCCGGTGGGGGACTGCTCCACCAACGCGCGGAAGCGCTGTTCCGATGCGCGCAACCGGCGTTCCGCCCGCTGATGCTCGGTGACGTCGATCATGGCGATCACCACGCGGTTCAGCAGGCCGCCGTAGTCGGGGGCGGCGTTGACGTGGAGGACGATCTCGCGAATCGATCCGTCACAGCGACGCAGCGTGGTCTGCGCCACGTACTGTTTGGCGCCGCGCCACAGCGCATCCGTCATGGCGGCGAGGGTGCGCCACAGGCGGGTGGTGAGCAGCGCCGTGTACTCGCGTTTCATGGCCTCCTTGCTGGTGATACCCGACAGTTCCAGCGCGGCGCGGTTGGCCTTGGGGATGCGCAGATTGCGGATGCACTGGTGGATGATGGGGCGGTAGCGGCGCGGGTCGGCAGCCAGCGTGATGGTCGGGTCGTGCGCGATTTCGCTGAGGTAGTCGCGCACCTCGGAGAGATCGATCTCCCACAGCGGTAGCGGCGAATCGTCGAACAGGCTGCGATAGCGGTGTTCGCTGTGACGCAACGCCCGCTCCGCGATGCGCCCGGTGGTGGTGTCGATCATTGCGATGCGATAGCTCAGCGTCGCGCCGGGGCCGCCGTCCAAGCGCGAACCGTGCAACTGCAGGTAGTGCTCGGTGTTCTGGGCGCTGATCAGCCGCAGCCCGCTGGTGGCGCGGTGCTCCGCGTCTCGCAGCTCGTGCAGAAAATCGTGAAACCGGTCGATGTCGCTGCCGCGTAGCCACTCCGCGAACGAGTGTCCCACCAGGTTAGGGCGCGGCAGGCCCAGCATGCGGGCGGCGGTGAGGTTGAGGCACTCGATGACGCCTTGCCGGTCGAGCGTCACGTAGCCCACCGAGGCGAAGTCGTAGAGCTCGGCATCGCTGTCGTGCACCGCGTCCAGCGGCGCATGCCATGCGCCGGGTGGGTCGGGTGGCAGCTCGAGTGCGTCGATTTGGGCGCCGGTATTCGAGGCCCCGTTTCTGCGCTCCAGCGACAGCAGGCGGCAGCGCAGTGCGACCAGCTCGTCGATGAGTTCCTCGCGGCTGCGGTCGTCGAATTCGGTCACTGTCCGTTTGTTGGCTGCCGGTTGCTGTCCGGCCGCGGGTTGGGACCCGCGGCCGGAGGAACGTGGTTTGTGCATTGTGCGTGTGCTTAGTTGGGGGTGCGCCGCGGCGGAATCAGTTTTGCCTTGGCCAAATGTTGGTGCACCTCGTTGGGGCCGAATTTGCACAGGTCCTTGGCCAGTTCGTGTACCTCGACTTCGGAGCCGTTGGTGTAGACGTTGTTGCGCAGGTTGCCCAGCATGTGTTTCTGGGCAATGACGATGATCTTTTTGGGGTGGTGCTTTTGGGTGAAACGCTGCATCTGGTCGGCGATGTCACGGGCGAAGCGCCGCTCCAGCTCTTCCAGGTGCTGGCCGCGATGATCGTCGTAGCCATGAGCACCGGCGCCCGCGCGTCCACGGTTGCGTCCGCTTTTGACGTCGCGCCAGAGTTCGTCGCCGTGGCTCGTCCACTCTTTGTTGTCCAGCCGCTGTTGCTCGACGAGATTGGGTCCCGATTGCATCTCAGGGACGTCTGCCGGTTCCAGGGTGAAGAAACGGGCGCAGCTTCCGGCTGCTACGACTACAAAGCACTCACTCATGGTGTTGGCTCCCGTGGATTGCGGTTCCGGGCTGTCGGCCAGCGAGGCGAATCTCGGCCGACGACCACACCGGACCGGTGAAGTTGATGATGACCGCGCTGCGGCCCTAGTTCGCCGAGAAAAATAGCCCTCCATACCAGGCCCGGGTCTTGCCCCCGGAGTTGTCGGTGTCGGTCATGATGGCGACCGCTTCCAGTTGCTCGACCGATTCCCCGCTCAAGCGGCGGATATCGTCAAGCACGTTGCGCTTTTCGCTGTGCCACTCGCCCAGCGCGTCGTCCGGCCCGCGCACCGCCACCATGGTCGATTGCGACACGAAGGCGTTGGGCCACACCGTGCCCGGCGCCTGGTTGCTGGACCAGACGTAGTTGATGGCGCGCGTCTGCCAGAAAAACGGCCCGGTGGAGAAGATGACGTAGACGCGCGCCGGGTAATCGTCGCCCGCCTTGGTGTGCTCGTCGACACCGGCCAGACGCTCGCGCACCGCCCACGACCAGTTGAGGTAGGGGGTGGTGCGCAGATCGATACGGGTTCGACGGACCAGGCCGGAGGCGGTTCCCATGGCGTCGGCCTGCAGGGCGGTGCGACCTCGGTACTGGACGGGTTGGTAGCGGGTTTTGCCGGCAAAGATCTTCGGCTCCCACGCGCTGAAATCGGTGTCGGGAGGCACCTCGGCGGCCGGCGCAGCGTGCAGCCAAGCCAATACCAGAAGGGGCGCAATCCATCCTCCTCGACGGGCGAGGTAGGCGCGCAGCAGGACGAGTCTCATAGATCAACGTATAGCAGATGGCGCGACGGATCGCGCCGCATCGTCCCGTTGTCTAAGCCAAGCCGTTGTATTTCGTGGCATATCGCTGCTGCCCGATACGGGCAGTAGGCAGACGAGGCGTGATCGCGCCCGTAGGCCGGCTGCGCGCCGCCTGTTAGGATGCGCGGGGTGTCGGGACAGGTACTCAAGGAGTGTGCATCGTGGCTAAAGCTCTGAAGATCATCGTCGGCCTGGTGCTGGCCCTGGTGCTCATCGTGGTGGTGGGCATGGTTGCCCTGCTGGTGTTCGTCGACCCCAACGCCTACCGCGGCCAGATCGAAGCGGCGGTCAAGGAGCAGACCGGCCGCACCCTGGCCATCGAAGGCGACATGCGCCTCTCGGTCTTCCCCTGGCTGGGGCTGGAGCTGGGCCGGGTGAGCCTCGGCAACGCGCCGGGATTTGGTGACTCCCCCTTCGCCGAGGTGGGCGCGGCGCAGGTGCGCGCCAAGCTGCTGCCGCTGCTGCGCAAGCGGCTGGAGGTGGGCAAGCTCAGCCTGCGCGGGCTGCGCCTCGACCTGCAGGTGGACAAGAGCGGACACAGCAACTGGGCGGACCTGGCCGGCGGCGGCGAGGCGGCCGCTCCCGCGCCCTCGGCCCAGCAGCCGGCGGCCCCCGCGGCGCAGGGGCCCGGTCTCGCCGCGCTGGCCATCGGCGGGCTGGAAGTGAGCGATGCCCAGGTCAGCTTTCGCGATGCCGTCACCGGCGCCAGCTACGCGGTGCGCGATCTCTCCCTCACCAGCGGCGCCATCGCCCTCGGCCAGCCCACCGACGTGACGCTCGCCTTCGCGGCCGAGGCCAACCAGCCGCAGATTGCCGCCAACGTCGAACTCGCCTCGCGCATCACCGTGGCGCCAGCCCTGCAGCAGTTCACCCTGGCCGGTACGCGCCTCAAGGTCGACGGCAAGGGCGCCGTGCTGCCGGTGCCCGAACTGGCCGCCCAACTGGACGGCGACATCGCTCTGGACCTGGCCGCCGACACCGTGACCCTGGGCAAGCTGGAACTGCAGGCCCTGGGGGTAAAACTGCTGGGCGAGGTGAGCGGCAGCGGTTTGACCAAGGCGCCGCGCTTTAACGGGCATCTGCGCCTGGAGCCCTTCAGCCCGCGCGATCTCCTCACCCGCCTGGGGCAGGCCGCGCCTGAAACGGCCGACAAGGGCGTGCTGGGTAAGGCGTCGCTGGATACCGCCTTCGAGGCCACCACCGCCAACGCCCGGCTGAGCGATCTCAAGCTGCTGCTGGACGACACCGCGCTCACCGGCACGCTGGCCGTCGAGGATTTCGCCAAGCAGGCGCTGCGCTTCGACCTGGCGGTGGACGGCATCAACCTCGACCGCTACCTGCCGCCGCCCAGCGAGGCCCCGCCGCCGCCTACCGCCGGCAGCGCCGCCGTGGGTACGGCCGAGCTGCCCATGGAGCTGCTGCGCTCCCTGGATATCGCCGGCAAGCTCAGCATCGGCAAGCTGATCGCCTCCAACCTGCACTCCGAGGCAGTGCAGATCACGCTCAACGCCAAGGGTGGCCGGATCGTCATCCACCCCGCCACCGCCAAGCTCTACGGCGGGAGTTACAGCGGCAACATCGCCCTGGACGCCACCGGCAAGGAGCCGGCCTATGCCCTGGACGAGAAGCTGGACCAGGTGCAGGTCGGCCCCCTGCTCAAGGACCTGATGGGCGACGACAAGCTGCACGGCACCGCCAACCTCCAGGCCAAGATCACCGCGCGCGGCGCCGCCCCGCCGGCCATCCGCCAGACGCTGAACGGCACCGCCTCGTTCGCCTTCACCGACGGCATGATCAAGGGGATCAACATCGCGCAGCAGCTGCGCGACGCGCGCGCCAAGCTCAAGGGCGAAAAGCCGCCCAAGAGCGACGAGCCCAACGCCACCGACTTCTCCGCCCTGGGCGGCAGCTTCACCATCAAGAACGGCGTGGTGGACAACCGCGACCTCGACGCCAAGTCGCCGTTGCTGCGCGTGCAGGGCGCCGGCACCGCCGACATCGCCAAAGAGACCCTGGACTACCGGCTCAAGGTGGCGGTGGTGGGCTCGCTGTCGGGGCAGGGCGGACAGACGCTGCAGGACCTCAAGGGTCTCACCATCCCGCTGCGCATCCACGGCCCGTTCGCCGATCCGGGCATCCGCGTCGAGCTCGGCGAGGCGTTGAGCGCCGAACAGAAGGCCAAGCTGGAAGCCCAGAAAAAGGCGCTGAGCGAGAAAGAGGCGGCGGCCAAGGCGGCGCTGAAGGCCAAGGAGGAGGCCGCCAAGGAAGCGCAGCGAAAGAAGCTCGAAGAGAAGAAGAAGGAGTTGCAGAAGCAGTTGGAAGAAAAGCTCCAGAATCTACGCAAATAGTGAACGCCGCGTGTTTTATTCGAGCGGCTTGCGACCCGAGCCCATAACGTCGGGTTACGCTGCGCTAACCCGACCTACCTGGGGGCAAAGGTAGAACGTAGGTCGGGTTAGCACCGCGTAACCCGACGATCACCGACGGAACAACCCAACGTGACCCAAGATCCCTTCGCCGACCAACTGCTCGCCTGGTTCGGCCACAGCGGCCGCAAAGACCTGCCCTGGCAGACCGAGCGCAGCGCCTACCGCGTCTGGGTCTCCGAGATCATGCTGCAGCAAACCCAGGTGGCCAACGTCATCCCCTATTTCGAGCGTTTCATGGCCGCCTTCCCCAGCGTGGAGAGCCTGGCCGATGCGTCGCTGGACGACGTGCTCGGCCACTGGTCGGGTCTCGGCTACTACGCCCGTGGGCGCAACCTACACCAGGCCGCGCAGCGAATCGTCGCCGACCACGGCGGGCAACTGCCCACCGACCTCGACACCCTCGCCGAACTGCCGGGCATTGGCCCCTCCACCGCCGGGGCGATCCTGGCGCTGGCCCACGGTCTGCGCCACCCCATCCTTGACGGCAACGTCAAACGCGTGCTGGCCCGTTATCACACCGTGGAGGGCTGGCCGGGGCAGAGCGCGGTGGCCAAGCAGCTCTGGGAACTGGCCGAACGCCACACCCCGCGGGAGCGTATCGCCGACTACACCCAGGCCATCATGGATCTGGGCGCCACCCTCTGTACGCGCGGCCAGCCGGAGTGCCAGACCTGTCCGGTGCAGGACGGCTGCGAGGCGCGCGCGTCCGGACGCGTCCGGGACTTCCCCGGCGCCAAACCGCGCCGCGAGGCCCCGCTGCGCTCCACACGCATGCTCATGATCCGCGACCCCGAGGGGGCGATCCTGCTGGAGCGCCGCCCCCCCGCCGGCATCTGGGGCGGGCTGTGGTGCCTGCCCGAATGTCCCGAGGGCGAGGAGGTGACGCGCTGGTGCCTCGCCCATCTCGGGTTGGAGACCCGCGCCGTCAAAACCTTGGAGCGATTCCGCCACACCTTCAGCCACTTCCAGCTCGACATCGCCCCGCTGGTGCTCGATTTGGTGGGCGGCGCCGACGCCATTTCCGACCGGGCCGCTCAGGTCTGGTTTAACCCCGCGAAACCCGTTAGGCTTGGCATCCCTGCGCCGGTACAGCGCTTGCTGGAGCAGGTGAACCCACCGATTTGAGGAGAGGATGAATGACCCGCATGGTGCAATGCGTGAAGCTTGGGAAAGAGGCCGAAGGACTCGATTTTCCGCCCTATCCCGGCGAGATGGGCAAGCGACTCTACGAGAACGTCTCCAAAGAGGCGTGGCAGCTGTGGCTGCGCCAGCAGACCATGCTCATCAACGAATACCGCCTCTCCGGCGTCGACCCCAAGGCGCGCCAGTTCCTCGAGCAGGAGATGGAGAAATTCTTCTTCGGCGACGGTTCCGCCCCGCCGCCCGAATTCGTTCAGCCGGCCTAGCCCTCTTCCCTTGACGGGGGAGGGGTATAACGGTTTAATACGGCGCTTTCCGGCTTGGGGATGACCCAGCCGCGCCAGATTTCGCCCAGGTAGCTCAGTTGGGCGAGCCGGATCAGGGTTCGATCCAGTGAATCGAATCCGCGGGGAGCGCCGAGCCAGGAAGGCGAGGCAGGGAGGGAGCGAAGGCGCTAAGCCCTCGCCAGGGATGGCAGCTACAAAGTCACGATTATTGCCCAGGTAGCTCAGTTGGTAGAGCAGGGGACTGAAAATCCCCGTGTCGGCAGTTCAATTCTGTCCCTGGGCACCAAGCATAGAAGCCCACTGTGTTCATCCGGACCAGTGGGTTTTTTGTTACCTAGGTGCCCGGAATCGAACAACTGATTGAGGTGTCGGCAGTTAAATTGCTCGCGCCGTCCATGGCGCTCACCCCTTCGGGGCCTGCCTTCGGCAGTCCGAAATTTGCTCCCGGCAAATTTGTCTGTCCCTGGGCATCATGAATGAAGACCCACCGTATCCAGCCAGGATCGGTGGGTTTTTCTTTTAAGGTGCCCGAATCGAACGGCTGATTGGAGTATCGGCAGTTAGATTGCTCGTTCCTATAGTGGTCTGGTCAAAATGATTCATTGCATTGCCGGTATAACGAGTTGCGTTATATAACGCAACTCGTTATAGTCGAGAAATGATTAAGAGCTTCCAGGGAAAGGAGACCGCGAAAATCTGGGAGGGCCAGCGCTCCAGACGGCTACCGGATGATATGCAGCAGATCGCGCGTCGTAAGCTTCGTATGCTGAATAACGCGCAGTCGCTAAGCGACTTGCGAATTCCGCCAGCCAATCGGCTGGAACGTTTGAAGGGCAATCGATCTGGTCAATATAGTATTCGCATCAATGATCAGTGGAGAATCTGCTTTGTATGGAGGCAGGGCGACGTCCATGATGTTGAGATTGTGGATTATCACTAGTGGTGGAAGATGATGGCTAAGCTACAGAATGTGCATCCCGGAGAAATTCTCATGGAGGATTTTCTCGTTCCTATGGGAATCAGTCAGAATCGGCTGGCACGTGATATTGGTGTTCCGCCTCGGCGCATCAACGAGATTGTGCATGGATCGCGTGCAGTCACGGCGGATACCGCGCTACGTTTGAGTCGGTACTTCGGGACTTCAGAAGGGTTCTGGATGGGTTTGCAGGCAGATTACGATCTGGAAGAAGCGCGTGAAAACCTTGGTGATCGTTTGGAGCGGGAAGTGCGTATCCGTGCCGAGCCTGTAAATAATTCTGTGTAACTGCCCACCGGTTGCGATTAAAGATGAGTGCTAATGCGCTCATCGAACTCGATGATAAATCGATTGAGTGCGGCCTTCCAATTGCGTATTGGCATAGTCCATTTCTTTGATGCTTGTTGAATAGCCAGATAGACCACCTTCATGGCCGAGTCATCGCTAGGAAAGAGCTTGCGCCGTTTGGTGGCTTTACGGATCACGCTGTTGAGCGATTCGATGGCGTTGGTGGTGTAGATCACTTTGCGGATCTCCGGCGGGTAGTCGAACAGCGTGATCAGATGCTCCCAATGCGCGCGCCACGACTGCGCGATTCTGGGGTAGCGCCCCTCCCAGACTTCGGCAAATCGCTCCAGCTCCTGCCGTGCCTCGGCTTCGGTGGCGGATTGGTAGATGCGCTTGAGATCAGCGGTGACCGCCTTGTAGTCCTTCCAGGAGACGTACTTCAGCGAGTTGCGCACCATGTGCACGAGGCACAACTGGATCTTGGTCTGCGGGTACTCCGCCTGAATGGCCTCGGGGAAGCCCTTGAGACCATCGACACAGGCAATGAGTATGTCGTTCAGACCGCGGCTCTTGAGCTCGGTGAGTACCGTCAACCAGAACTTGGCCCCTTCGGTCTCGGCCAGCCACAGGCCCAGCAACTCCTTGTGACCCTCCAGGTCAATCCCCAGCGCCAGGTACATCGATTTGTTCACTACCCGCTTGTTGTGGCGAATCTTCAATACGATGCAGTCGAGATACACGATGGGGTACAGCGCATCGAGAGGGCGGTTCTGCCATTCGATGACCTGTTCCAGTACGTGGTCGGTGACCTTGGAAATCAGCGTCGCGGAGACCTCGGCGCCGTACATCTCCTGAAAGGCGTCGACGATATCGCGGGTACTGAGCCCCTTGGCGTAGAGGGCCAGAATCTGATCGTCCATCTGGGTGAGGCGAGTTTGACCCTTGCGCACGAACTGCGGCTCGAACGAGCCTTGACGATCACGGGGCGCCTTGATCGATACTTCACCATGCTGGCCCTTGAGTCGTTTGGGCGTGGTGCCGTTGCGGCTGTTGCCACTGCCGCGACCGGCAGGATGGTGTTTCTCATAGCCAAGATGCTCATCCAACTCGGCATTCAATGCCGTTTCCACGGTGAGCTTGACCAGCTCCTGAGTCAGCGATCCCAAGTCTTTCTCGGTCTTGATCTCTTTGGCCAGCTCGGTGACCAGGGCTTTGAGTTTGTCGTTGTCCACTACTGCGCTCATCGTCGTTATCCCCTCTAAAAGGTAATGATCAATGAGCAGTTACACAATTTGTTTTACAGTCCCTAGCTTGCCGTGATTTGACATCACAGTCGCTTGTTATGAGCTTATTTTGGTAACCGCTCGTTTCCATCTCTGCCATACAACACCCAACGTCCGTCTTCAACTTTAGCGATAGCTTCTTCGCCAGGACCTAGATCCCAGTTCAGACCTCGACCATTCCAACTGATCTCACCATCCTTGTTCCAAGCCACCGAGCTGTCTACACGATCGAACGAAATATTCATTCCATCCACCTTAGTGACCCGCATGACCTCTATCCACCGCATAGTTAGCTGATCCAGACACTCCTCCTTTATTGCGATATTGTCAGCATTCCCACCCATGGCAACTGTTGGGTACAACAAACCAGAATGCGGCCCTTTCTGTAGAAAAACTTTCGCAATAGCATTACTTCTTAGATACGGCTCTTCATCTCCTGAAAGTATTTTCGATAGAGCGGTGTACCGATTTGCATCTTGCTCATTTAATTCAATGGTATCTACGACCCACTTGTACTCTTCTCCGGTTTTGTTGGACCCCCACTCCTCAAACTTCTTTCTAGCGTAACCAATGTGAATAGTGTAGATATCTTGATTCAAATACCACTCCGTAAGATAGACCAAGTCTCCAGGAATTGGACGCACTTCAAAACTTGCTGATCTATGGGAAGTCGAAAAATACCCAACCCTTTCTCCGATCAAATTTAATCGCCCATTTTTCGTTATTAACTTCTTTGGTGGCGGCCCTAAGCCCTCAATATTTTCTAACTTGTCACTACAAACGCGACATCTATACAACTTTATTCCTTTTTGTAATATTGGTGCCGTAATTACTAGTCCATCAATATACTTTCGAACAACCGCGACCATTTCGTCGAAGTTTTCTTGTGAACATCCT
>JBNKCG010000073.1:0-3662 GCA_050287605.1 Gammaproteobacteria bacterium
CAAACGCTTTCGCTTCGCCACCGTGCGTCTCCGCCATTACCTTGGTAATCGCCGCCGTCAGCGTCGTCTTACCATGGTCAACGTGACCGATCGTTCCCACATTTACATGCGGCTTCGTACGCTCGAATTTTCCTTTGGACATCGTACAAACTCCCCAGACAGAGTTGGCTAGATTTTCGTCCGGACCGGGAGCTGAAACGTTTCAGCACACCGCCCCATGTACACAACCCACAAAAAAATGGAGCCCACAACCGGATTTGAACCGGTGACCTCTTCCTTACCAAGGAAGTGCTCTACCGACTGAGCTATGTGGGCCAACTGCCTAAACCAGCGTTTGGAGCGGGTGATGGGAATCGAACCCACGTCATCAGCTTGGAAGGCTGAGGTTCTACCGTTGAACTACACCCGCGCAACGATCCTCGGCGCCGCTCTCCCTGGCGCATGCGCGGTGGCTGCGCGCTACCCCCGACCCATCTCCGCCGCTACGCGCCGGCTCCTCGAACCCTCGTTCGGTTCTCATCCTCCCCGGGAGGACAAATCCGGCACAGCGGATAAAATTCCCTCGCTGCGCACGACTCAACTTTGGTGGAGGGGGGAGGATTCGAACCTCCGAAGGCTGAGCCGTCAGATTTACAGTCTGATCCCTTTGACCGCTCGGGAACCCCTCCGGGAAAACGCAAGCCGTGTATTTTGCTGGCGGAACAAGGACGTGTCAACAGCAATCCCCGCCCAAGTTTATTGTCCGCCACTCGCCCCGGGCGGGCAGCGATCCACCTCCCCGCCACCCCCGCAAAGGGGTAACCTGTTTATCCACCTTTGGATATGTAATGGATTACCCCGCCTAGAGAAACTTATCGAGACATTCAACATTACAAATAAGAGTACTTTTCGGTAGGAGGAGCTATGCATCATCGATTCGCACGTCGCGCTCTGCAGGGCACCCTGCTCGGACTGATCGGCCTTTCCGGCACCGCGCTGGCCACCAACGGCTATTTCGCCCACGGCTACGGGACCAAGAACAACGGCATGGCCGGCGCAGGCGTCGCACTGCCCCAGGATTCACTGGCGGCCGCCACCAACCCGGCGGGTATGGCCTGGGTGGGTGACCGGATGGACCTGGGTGCCGCGCTCTTCAGCCCCCACCGCGAATACTCAGCCTCCGCCATTGGGGGCGGTCTCGGCGCCAACGGGGGAATGAGCGGCAGCACGGTCCAAAGCGACAACGAGTACTTCCTGGTCCCCCACTTCGGACGCAACTGGATGCAGAGCAGCTCCACCGCTTTCGGCATATCGGTGTACGGCAACGGCGGCATGAACACCGAGTACAACGCCTCCGACACGCCGTTCGGACTGGGTACGTTCCAGGGCGGCGACACGGGCGTCAACCTGATGCAGCTCTTCGTCGCCCCCACGTACGCCAAAAAGGTGAGCAGTTCGCTGACCTGGGGCGTGAGCGCCATCGTGGCCTACCAGCGGTTTTCCGCCGAGGGGCTGACCCCGTTTGCCGGGCTCTCCACCGATTCGGGCAACCTGAGCAACCGCGGCAACGACACCTCGTACGGGTACGGCGCACGCATCGGCGTCCTGACGGAACTGAGCCCGACGGTCACTTTTGGGGCCTCCTACCAGACCCGGGTCTACATGAGCGAGTTCGACAAGTACAAGGGGTTGTTCGCCGAACAGGGTGACTTCGATATCCCCGCCAACGCCACCATCGGTATCGCCTGGAAGACCTCCAACTCGACGACCCTCGCCGTCGATTGGCAGTGGATCGGCTACGGCGACATCGCCGCCATCGCCAACCCCATCATGCCCAACCTCGCCCAGTGCATGGGGGGCGACGCCAGCTACTGCCTGGGCGGCGACAACGGCATGGGCTTCGGCTGGGACGACATGACCATCCTCAAGATCGGTTACCAGTGGCAGACCAGCCCGCAGTGGACCTGGCGCGCCGGCATCAGTCACGGCAGCCAGCCCATCCCCTCATCGGAAGTGCTGTTCAACATCCTCGCCCCGGGCGTCATCCAGGATCATCTGACCTTCGGTTTCACCAAAACCAACAACGCCAACAGCGAGTTCAACTTTGCCTTCATGTACGCGCTTGAGGAGACGGTCAGCGGGACCAACAACCTCGACGTCCCCGCCCAGGACATCGATCTCAAGATGGACCAGTGGCAGGCCGAAGCCAGCTGGGCCTGGAAATTCTGAGCAACCGGCCAGCGGCGCCCCCACCGGTGGGTGGGGGCGCTTTTTTTTGCACTCTCCACCGCCGGACCCAGCGCCGATTTACGATGGATCGTTCCCACCCCAGCGGCGCCGATTGATGGCGTAGTCGCTCACCGGCGCGGCAAACGGCAGCCACAGCATCGCGCCGAGACGCACGCACAGCCGCGGCGCGCGGAAGGTGCGGATCCCGATCTGCATATCCTGATGACCGCTGCGTGGCTGCGCCCGGTAGGTACCCAGCAGCCGGTCCCACCACGACAGGTTGAATCCGAAGTTGCTGTTGGTTTCATCGTCCTCCACCGAGTGGTGCACGCGGTGCATATCGGGCGTCACCACGAACCACCGCAACACCCGGTCCAGCGTGGCGGGCAGCCGCACGTTGGAGTGGTTGAACATGGCGGTGGCGTTGAGCACCACCTCGAATACGATCACCGCCACCAGCGGCGGCCCCAACACCAGGATCACACCGAACTTGATGAGCATGGAGAGGACGATCTCGATGGGATGGAAGCGCGCCCCGGTGGTGACGTCGATATCCAGATCGGCGTGATGCACGCGATGCAGTCGCCACAGTGCCGGTACCGCGTGAAACATCACGTGCTGCAGATAGATGGCGAGATCGAGCACGATCACCGAACCGACAACGGCGAACACCGGCGGGACCGGAAACAGATGCAGCAACCCCCACCCGCCGTTTTCCGCCGCCACGGCAACGCCCACCGCGGCGGCGGGGAACAGCCAACGCAACAGCAGCGTATTGAGGGCCACGATCCCCAGGTTGCTCACCCAGCGCTGCAGCTTGCTCGCCGTGAGCGCACGCCGCGGCGCCAGCAGCTCCCAGACCGCCATCAGCACAAAGACCCCGCAGAAGGCGCCGAGGCGCACCCAGGTTTCGTTCACCACCAGAAAATCGGACACCGCACCGCTCCTGCTCGATTTACCCCACCAATAGACAGGAGTTAAGCACGATTGCTGACCGGGAGATGCGCCGTCAGCCGGTGGTGTGTAACCCGGTCATGGCCCGCTGCATCTGGTCGGAGAGCATCTCCGGCAGCCAGCGCAGCGCCTTGTCCATGGCCTGCTCGATGGCCTGGCGCTCCTCCGCCGGGGGCTTGCGCAACACGTAATCGACGACGTCGTCGCGCTGACCCGGGTGCCCGACACCGAGACGTAGGCGGTAGAACTCGCGACTACCCAACGCGGCGATGATGTCGCGCAGGCCGTTGTGCCCCCCGTGACCGCCACCCTGCTTCAGGCGCGCGGTGCCGGGCTCGAGGTCGATCTCGTCGTGAACGACCAGTATCGATTCGGGTGCGATCCGGAAAAATCCAGCCAGCGCCGCCACCGAGCGGCCGCTGCGGTTCATATAGGTGGTCGGCTTCAACAGCCGCACGTCGTGTCCATGCAGGGACACGCGCGCCGTCTCCCCCTGGTAG
>JBNKCG010000074.1:0-8454 GCA_050287605.1 Gammaproteobacteria bacterium
AGCGGGAAACACTTGGTGCGTCTCATCCGTTGCCGGGTATGCGCCACACGCCGGCTTCGAGGCATGCGATGCCATACCGCGACCGCGCGGCGCTCCCGCTGCCTAGCACTTGGCTGAAATTGCGGCAGTAGACTCCGTCGCGGCTGCGCAGCGTATTCAGCGGCGTCGTTACCAGCCGCAGTTTGGCATCACCGCCATGCTCGCTGGCAACCGCCGTTCCCGACGCCGTGTTGCCCAACACCTGCTGGAGATGTCGGTCTGCGCCCTCTCTCCATTGGTCGGAAGCAGACGGCATGGCCGGGAGAAACGCAACCAACTCCAGACTATTGCGAAATCCTCCCTGTGACGAGTAGTCGACGCGCAACACGTAATGACCAACGCTCGGCGCGTAGTACCACTCGCGGTACCGTTGCCAGCCTCTGGCAAAGCGGAACCGGTCGCAGACGACGCGATAGGTGTCAAACTCCCCGCCCGCGACGCTGACGCGTGCCGTTCCCGCACTCTTGCAGACAATATCGACGGGTCGCGGCTCCGATGGGGCGCTTGCGTCGGCGACCAACGACTCTTCGTACCGGTACGAGCGATAGACGAGCTTGTGCTCGCCGGATCGCAACGGCCACAAGTCATCCGCGGTAACCTCAGTCTCCCAGCGGCTGGCCTTGAATCCCGACTGTCGATCGAGATAAGGCAGGACGAAATCGCGGCTCGCGGTGTACTCGGTACCGCTGTCACGACGCCAGCTCACGCTATCGCCCTTGGTCGCAACGACCTCCTCCCAGTGGTTGTTGTCGTAGACCACCCGGTCGCCGACCTGGTACCGGGGCAACGGCGCAGGCGCCAGTTCACCCAACGGTACTATCGCTACACCGGGCGTCGCGCACCCACCAACAAGGAACAGCGATATCAGCAGCAGCGAGACAATCGAATAGCGTGACGGCGCAGACATTGCGTTTCCTCCGTAAGGTGATCCGTTGTCAGAACACTTCCAGTTCACTAAAAGGCCCGGGTCACCGGAGCTTGCGGCTCCGTAGCTCGTGCCTGCCACCGCTCTTTATCGACACGACACCAGACACCGGTCACCTCTTGCAGCGATCCATCGCGTACGATCTCCTGGCGTACACTGCGGCAATAGTGGTCGCCCGCCGTGCGATAGGTTTGCAGCGGCGTCACGGTAACCCGCCAATCCGGTGCGCCCGCGGACTGCGACACCGATTGACCGCTGGGCTGATATTCCAACGCACGCTCGGTAGCCACCGCCAACGCCGCCGCCAACTGCGCGTTATGTCGTTCCAGTTCCGCGATGGTCACTGCCGTATTGTGTCGTGCGGCCAAATAGCCGGCGCCCAGTCCCACAGCGAGCACCGCGACAGCCGCGGCGACGCGCATCTGCCACACCCCAGACGCCAAACGCGGCCGGGCCGGGGGCGGATCCAACGCATCCCGCAACCGCTGCGGTATCGGGTCATCCAGCGCCGGCGCCAGGGCCTGTTGCGCCAAGGCGTCAACCGCCTTGAGGTCGTTCACCAGCGAACCCACCGCGGTATCCGACGCCGCAAGCCGCGTCACCTCTTCGCCTGAGGGCTCGTCAAGTTCGCCATCCACATAGGCGTTCAGTCTTTCCAAATAGGTAGCCATACGCTTTGTCCTCAGATTCCGTTGCCACCACATTCCAGATCCGCCTGCTGCGGCTCGCGCAACAGGCCCAGAAGAGCATCCCGCGCGCGGGTCACGCGGCTCGCCACGGTGCCGATGGGGACACCGACCAGCGCGGCCGCCTCGCGGTAGGAGTAACCCTCCACAGCGACCAGCAGAAAGGCGCTGCGTTGATCTTCAGGGAGTTGCACGATCGCCCGACGCGCCTGTTCTAGCTGCATATTCACGTCCGGGCCCGCCTCCTCATGCGGATGCAGGTCGCTCGATGCCACCGTCTCCAGGTGGCGGACGCGCACCGCCTCGCTGCGCCGGCCGTCGATATACAGCGAGCGGATGATCTGGAACATCCAACTGTCCAACCGCGTCCCGTGCTGCCACTGATGGGCGCGCGTCATGGCGCGCTCGCATGCGGCCTGGACCAAATCGTCGGCGTGGTCCCGATTGCCACACAGCCCCCAGGCGAAACGTCGCAGACGAGGCAGCAGCGAGATCAGGTCCCGTTGAAATTCAGCCGAAAATCCGCCGACGCCTAGCGACACCCCACCCTCCCGTATCCAGCCGACTCTCCTTTATGAACGTTCTGGGCGGTTGCTTTTATCCCCGCGCCGTCTATTTTCGGTTTTTATCATCATACGTCGACCGTGGCGGGGATAAGAACTCGCGCGCAAAACGTTATTCGAGCATAACGATCGCAAATTTCACTATCACTCCGTCCCGGAGTCACCGTGGAGAGAAGACATCATGACCGACAAGCTCGATATCTATCGTAATGCTAGCACCAACGTTCCAGAAACGGACTCTTCGGCCGCCGAAGCCGATAATCAGCAGATCGATCGCCGGCGTCGTGGGTTCGTCACGCTGCTGGCGGCGCTGTTCGCCTTGTTCGGGGCACTTCCCGCCGCGAACGTCGCATTTGCGGATGATGGCGGTGGAGACAGCGGTGGCGGAGATGATAGCGGCGGCGACAGCGACAGCGGCGACGACGATGACGACGACGATGACGACGATGGCGACGACGACGACGACGACGATGACGATGACGATGACGATGACGACGACCATGACCACAGCGGCGAGGACGGAGACGACTCGTCCAGCGGTAGCGGCGACGGCATGGGCGGCAGCAGTTCTTCCAGCCGTGACCTGAACGGGATGAAACCGGTCTCACCCGACGAAGAGAAGTCGCTTCTCGGCAACTGGGGTGACGACGCTTCGGGAGCAGCAAAGTAAGCGTAGGTAACGACACACCTCCTATCGCACTGCCATCGCCTCCATCCCACTACGGGCTCTGGAGGCGATGGCAAATCCCCCTCAGAGACCCACAATTTCGCCTTCTTCCGACAATCCGATCTGATACGCGGCCGGTGTTGCGGGCAAACCCGGCATGGTGACGATGTCGCCGGTCAGCGCCAACAGATAGCCGGCACCGGCGCACACGCGCACCGACTCCAGGGGCAGAAGGAAATCACGCGGAGTGCCGTGGCGTGTCGGATCGCTCGACAGTGAAAGATGCGTCTTGGCAATGCACACCGGCAGCGCCTCGTAGCCAAGGCAGTCGATGCGATCCAGGTCCTGGCGAGCGCTACGGCTGATCTCCAATCCCGCCGCACCGTAGATGGAGGCAGCGACTGCGGCAATCTTCTGTTGCGGCTTCTGTTCCGCGTCGTAGAGGTACCGCGGTGCAGGCGCATCGCCCTGCGCCGCCGCAACGACGGCTTGGGCGAGTTCCTCAGCGCCCGCGCCGCCATCGGTAAATCCACGAAAACGCGCCACTGCGAGACCCCGTTCGCGGCAAGCCCGCTCAACGAGTGCCACCTCCTCGGCGGTGTCGCCGTCGAAGCTGTTGAGCGCGATCACCGGCTCAAAACCGAACAGGCGCACGCTCTTAACGTGGTGATCGAGGTGCTCCAATCCACGCTCGATCTCGTCCAATGCACCGTCCGACTGCCCGCCACCATGGATACGCAACGCGCGCACCGTCACCACCAACACCACCGCGTGTGGCCAGATGCCGGCACTGCGGCACTTGATATCGAAAAACTTTTCGGCACCCAGATCAAAGCCGAAACCCGCTTCGGTCACCACGTAGTCGGCGCATGCCATGGCGGTCTTGGTGGCGACCACGCTGTTGCAGCCATGAGCGATGTTGCCAAACGGCCCACCATGCACAAACGCGGGAACGCCTTCGGTGGACTGCACCAGGTTGGGCAGGCGCGCATCCTGGAGCAGGGCGGCCATGGCGCCACTCGCCTGCAGACGTTCGGCGGTAACCGCATCCCCGGTCCGATCGAACCCCACCAGGATATTGCCAAGCCGGGTTTTGAGATCGGCGATACCCTCGTGCAGGCAGAGGATGGCCATCACTTCGGAGGCGGCGGTGATGTCGAATCCGTCCTCCCGCGGCACGCCGTTCAAGTGCCCGCCAAGACCGATCACCGTCTTGCGCAGGGCGCGGTCGTTGACGTCGAGCACGCGTCGCCAGAAGACCTGACGGTGTTCGAGATCCAGTTCGCTGCGAAAATGTACGCTGTTGTCCACCAGTGCGGCGAGCAGATTGTGCGCCGCGCCCACGGCGTGCATATCGCCGGTAAAGTGCAGGTTGATCCGGTCGGACGGCTCCAGTGCACAGCGTCCCCCGCCGGTGCCGCCTCCCTTCATGCCGAAGACGGGACCCAACGACGGTTCGCGCAGCGCCAACGCGACGCGCGCTCCGCGGCGGCGCATCCCCTGCGCCAGCCCCACCGAAACCGTCGTTTTGCCCTCGCCGGCCCGGGTGGGATTGATGGCCGACACCAGTATGACCTTGCCACTCCCGGTTGCCTGGGGCGCAGGCAACGCGCTCATGCGCACCTTGGCCATATGGTCACCGTAGCGGATCAGATCGCCCGGCGACAGTCCCAGTTCGGCGGCGACCTCAACGATGGGGCGCATGGCGGACTCCTTCAATCGGGGGAGGAATAACCACCGGAAGACCGGCGGGCTGAATCCGACTCTGGACGATCACGATGCCCGATGCGTCGTGTATCGTCGTTGGCAATGCTCACGGCGCGCAGCCGATCATTCAATGCTCTCCCTGCAGACCGGAAAAGCGGGTCAGCCGCGCCCGGTAGACGCGCCAGTCGCCGTCATCGCTGCGCAGCTCCAGCGCCAGGGTATAGAGGTCGGCGCGCGAATTGACCGCTGCCAACCACCCCACCGGATCGTCGTAGAGTTGCTGCAGTTCAGGAAACGGTCGCTCCTTGTCGACGATGAGAAAATGGACGGTGGCCGTGGCCCGGCGCCGGTCTTCGCTGACATCAATGGATGGCTGCGGGTAGTGGATGCGGAAATTGCCGTAGCGCTTCATGCCCAGGAACACGAAGCGCTTGGCCTCGGCCCACGGATAGCTGCCCGGCTCGGCGATGAAATCAGCTGTGGTCAGATCCTCAAGCCCACCCAGATCATGGGCCTGCGCCTGCTCGACGCCCTCGGCGATGAGTGCCGCGATCGCGCTCGCCTCATCGGTACGCGAGCAGGCAGCCAGCGCAGCGCCAGCCAACAGTAACACCGCTATCGTGGTACGACTTATCCCTGCACGCATCGTCGCTCCGTCCGCCTGCCCGCCGGCGCCGGCAAATTGGCTCAAAGAAGGTTGCGATGGCGACATCACAAGCTATCTTCCAACAGGTGCCACACCGACAACCGCCCCCTAAGATTACCAACCATAACGGAAACCGACATGAATCCCGTCCAACTCCTGGCATGGCAGTGGCAGACCTATCCGGACAACCACCGCCACCGGGTCAATCTATTGATTCACATCGTGGCCGTCCCGCTGTTCCTGGCGGGAAACCTCGGCGTCGTGGTGGGAGTGACACGCCTGTCGCTTCCGGTTGTCGGCCTATCGCTGGTCGCAATGGTTGTTGCCATGGCGCTGCAAGGACGAGGGCACGCGCTGGAAGCGACACCGCCCATCCCGTTTTCCGGCCCTTTCAACGCCCTGGGGCGGATCTTTCTGGAGCAGTGGGTCAGTTTTCCCCGCTATGTGTTTTCCGGAGACTGGTACCGGGCGCTGCGTGGTGATGCCACGCCCAAAACGGGCGAGCAGCGCCGTTGACCGCACACCGCGCGCATCGCTACGCCGGGGGCTGCCGTTGCGGCGTGATCCGCTTCGCCGCCGACTTTACGGAGACGCTGCAGGGTAAACCCCCGCGCGCCTGCGACTGCGACTATTGCACGCGTCATGGCGCAGCCTACCTGTCGGACCCCAGAGGGCGGTTGGTCATCACACTGACGGATCCGGCACAGGTCGGTCATGAACACCAGGGAAGCGGTATCGCCGATTTCTGGATCTGCCGGGAATGCGGGGTGTTGGCGGTGACAACCTACGAAGAGCGGGGGCGTGTCTACGCCACCGTCAACGCGCTCGCGTTGGACGACGCCGACATTCTCGCACCGGCACGGACCGTCTCGCCCCAGCAGCTCGACGACCCCGAGCGCGTCGCGCGTTGGAAGTCGCTCTGGTTCAACGATGTGGAGATTGTTCAAGAATAGCCCGCCGCCTCCAGCGAGCGGCCGGCGCTGCCGGCCCCGTTACGCCACCGTGCGCGCCGCGTGGTCGGCGATCAGGCGCGACACGCAGCAGGTCAACCGCTTGGCGGTGGGCAGGTGCAGGAACTCGTTGGGACCGTGGGCGTTGGCCTGGGGCCCCAGCACGCCGGTGATGACGAACTGGGCGCCGGGAAAACGCTCGCCCAGCATCGCCATGAACGGGATGGTGCCACCCTCGCCCATGAAGAGCGCCTCCTTGCCGAAAAAGGCCTGCGAGGCACCCTGCAACGAGGTCTCCAGCCACGGTTGCATGGGCGGTGCCTCCCATCCGTCGGCCACCATCCCGGGTTGGAAACTGACCTTGGCACGGTAGGGAACATCGCTGAGCAGCAGCGCGCTCAGCCTCTCCCACGCCTCGCGCGCGCTGACGCGCGGCGGCAGGCGCAGCGCCAGGCGCAACGCCGTGTAGGGGCGCAGCGTATTGCCCGCCGCCTCCAGCGCCGGCAGCCCGTCCGCCCCCGTCACCGCGAGCGCCGGACGCCAGGTCCGGTTGAGGATCAGTTCCACGGGATCGTTGCTGACCGGCTCCGAGCCCGGCTCAAAGGGAAAGCGTTCGTAGATGGCGTTGCCCAGCACGCGGGCCGCCTGTTGCGCCTGCACATGGCGCAGCGGCGGGATCGTCACGTGGCAGAAATCGGGAACGACGGCGCCGGAATCGGCGTCTTCCAGGCGGGCCAGCAGCTGCCTCGCGATACGAAAGCTCGATGGAACGACGCCACCGGCATCCCCCGAATGAACCCCTTCGCTGAGAATGCCCACGCTGAGGTCCCCGGATACCGCGCCGCGCAGCGACGTGGTCAGCCACAGCTGATCGTAGTTGCCGCATCCGGAATCGAGGCAGACCACAAGATCCGGCTGGCCGAGACGCGCGGCGAGCGCGTCGATGTAGTGCGGTAGATCGTAGCTGCCGCTCTCTTCGCAGCACTCGATGAGCAGCACGCAACGCGCATGGGCCACCCCCTGCTCGTTCAGCGCGCGCAGCGCCAGCAACGAGGCGAATACCGCGTAACCGTCATCGGCGGCGCCGCGCCCGTAGAGCCTGTCCCCGTCGCGCACCGGCAGCCACGGCCCCAAGCCTTCACGCCACTGGCCCATCTCCGGCTGTTTGTCGAGATGACCGTAAAGCAGCACGCAGCCGGGCGCCGAACCCGGTGCCTCGACAAGCAGCAACGGCGTGCGACCCGGCAGGCGCACCACCTCCACCTGCATCCCCGCCAACGGCTGGGCGCGGCACCAGTCGGCGGCCAACTGGACGGCCGCTTCCATATAGCCGTTCTCAGCCCAACGGGGGTCGAAGTGGGGAGATTTGTTGGGGATACGGACGTAATCGATCAACCGGGGAACGACCCCGGCTTCCCATTCGCTTTCGACGAAGCGCTGGAGGGCGGCGTTGTCCATCGCTCAGTGCAGCGTTTTTTCGTGCTCCTCGTCGTCGCCGTCCGCCGCGTAATCGAGCGGTGCACGCACCTCTTCGGGCGCGGCGTCTTCGCCCTGAGCGTCCTCGTCCGCACCCACCGGGGTTGCGTCCAGCGACTCGCTGAGCTCCTCCGCCGCGGCCGGCATTTCCGCCTCCGAGGCTTCGGGGGGCGGGTCAAGCGGCGACGGCGGCGCGGCGGTAGCAGCTTCGGGCTGCGTTTTCTGCTCCGGACTTTCGGCGGCCGTGTCTTCCAGCACCGGCACCGGCTTCAGATCGAGCAGCCGTCCTCCGTCGCCGCACAGTCGGTCTGCGCCGGTGCGCAACTGATCGTAGACGCTGCGATAGCTTTCGGTCAGCGCATTGACGGCGACAGCCGTCTGCCTGAAATGGGCTTCCACCTCTCCCTTGTAGTCGTGGAATGCCTTGCGGGTATCGTCCAGCTCCTGGCGCAACTGCTTCTCGCGGCCGCTGTCAGCGCCAAAGATCCGCACCGCGAAACCGCCCGCCAACCCCCCGGCCAGCAGCAGCAAAACGCCTGTCATCCAATCCCAGCCCATCAACGCCACGCCGCACTCCTCATCAGATTCCGGTAAAGGGTCGGCAGCCAGTATAGCCCGGATAAGGCGCGAAGGCGGACCCGCGGCGGTCGACGACCCAACGCACCCGCAGCGGGACACACTCACTATGCTTTGTCCCTTTCGGTCACATTCATCGCGCAGACCCTTTTCGCCCGCAGGAGGTGGCATGGACCCCGCCCCAGCGTTACAACGTTACAGCGCTCAGGCTCGTCCCTT
>JBNKCG010000075.1:0-24367 GCA_050287605.1 Gammaproteobacteria bacterium
CCCTTGAGGTCGAAGCGCGCCCCCGAGGTCTGGGCGATGGAGTCGCGCATCAGCAGATCGTCCAGCACGCGGTCGTTGACCGGGCGCCCGAACAGAAACCCCTGCATCGTCGAACAGCCCAGGTCCCGCAGCAGCTCGCACTGACGCGCGTTCTCCACACCTTCCACGATCACCCTCACCCCGAGGCCTTCGGCAATGCTGGTGATGCCGCGGATGATGGCGCGCGTGCGCGGATCGAGCGATAAGGCGTTGACGAACGAACGGTCCACCTTGAGGGTGTTGATGGGCAGCTTGTGCAGGTAGGCCAGCGACGAGTAGCCGGTACCGAAATCGTCGATGGCGACCGAGACGCCGTTGACGGCCAGACGGCGTAGCTTGGTGCTGACGCTCTCCAGGTTGCGCGCCAGCGTGTTCTCCGTGATCTCGATCTCAAGACAGTGGCCGGGCAGATTGTAACGGGCCAGGCAGCCAAGCAGGTTGTCGACGAAACCCTCCTGCTCCAGCTCCGGCGCCGAGACGTTGATGGAGAGCCGGAAGTTGTCGCGTCCCACGCCGCGCCAGCCGGCCAGCGCGCGACAGGCGCGATCGGCCACCCACTCGCCGACGCGCACGATCAGGCCGGTGTCCTCGGCGTGGGGGATGAACTCGTCGGGCGGCAACAGGCCGCGCAGCGGATGCTGCCAGCGGATCAGCGCTTCGGCGCCCACGATATGCCCGCGCTCCACGTCGTATTGCGGCTGGTAGTGGACGACGAACTGGTTCTCCTCCACCGCACGGCGCAACCCGCTATCCAGCGACAAGTGGCCCGCCAGCGCCTCGTCCATGCTGGCATCGAACAGACGGTAGCCGCCGCTGTGACGGTCTTTGGCGGCATACATGGCGATGTCGGCCTTGCGCATCAGCTGCCCCAGTTCGTCGCCGTCGTCCGGGAACAGCGCGATGCCGACGCTGGCGCTGACGAACACCTCCTCGGCGCTGAGCTCGAAGGGTTCGCGCAACTGCTCGAGCAGTTTCTGGGCCACCGACTCGATCTCGTCGCAATCCACCACGTGCGGCAGCAACAGCACGAACTCATCGCCGCCGATGCGCGCCAGAGTGTCGCCGGCGCGCACGCACTCGCGGAAACGCGCCGCGACGGCGCGCAGCAAATCGTCGCCCATGGCATGCCCCAACGTATCGTTGACCATCTTGAAGCGGTTGAGGTCGATGAACATCAGCGCCGCCTGGCCTTCCCGACGCCGCGCCTGCGCCAGCGCCAGCTCGAAGTGGTCGGCAAGCAGCGAGCGATTCGGCAGGCCGGTCAGCAGGTCGTGGTAGGCCTGGTAGCTGATCAGCCGCTCCGCCTCCTTGCGCTCGGAAATGTCACGGGCCACGCCGTAGGTACCCACGTACTCCTTGTCGCTACCCTGCTCCAGCGCGCGGTAGATGCCCATGGCGCTCAATTCCACCGAGACCGCCGTCACCTCGAAGTGGCCGGGACGACTGTTCTCGTCCTTGCGCCGCACCCGGATCTCGTAGTTGTTGGTGGCACGCGCACCGGTGCGCCGCTCCTGAAACGCGAAGCGCGCCAGCGAGGCGTCGTCGGGGTGGATGATTTCGGTGTAGTGACGGCCCAGCAGATCCTGGCGCTTGAAGCCCAGCAGCTCCTCGACCTTGTTGTTGAGAAAGACGAAGCGCCCCTTCTCGTCGAGGATGTAGATGATGTCCGGCGAGCTGTTGACCATGTAGCGGTGCAAGCGCTCCGAGTGGCGCAGCCGCTCTTGAATGCGCTCGTTCTCGCGCTTGAGCTGGCGCTCCTTGATGGCATTGGAGACGCTGCGCAGCAGCTGTTCGATGGCGTAGGGCTTGCGGATGAAATCGTAGGCACCCTGGCGCAGCGCGTTGGCGGCGGCATCGAAGGTGGCATCGCCGCTGACGACGATGACCTCGGTGTCCAGCTCGCGCGCAGTGATGCCCGCCATGATCTCGGCCCCGCCGATTCCCGGCATGCGCAGATCGAGCAGCGCGAGATCGAACTGCCGGCGATCCAGCAGCTCCAAGGCCTGCCGTCCGTTGTCCACGGTGGTGACTTGGTAGCCATGCTGCGCCAGGATCAGCTCCAGACTTTCCAACGCCTTCTGCTGGTCGTCGACGACCAGAATACGTGTCGCTTCTCGGTTCATTGTCGAGGTGCCCCGCCCGTTCCCGCATCCACCGATGCGCATCAGCCGCCCTGCCTCCCGAGCGGCCGCGGGCTTGTTGAGTTTGAGTTAGTGTGCCTCCCTCGTTTCGCCTCCCTCGTCTCCCAGCTCCCGGGGTAACAGCAGCTGAAAGCGCGTCCCTCGGGTTTCACTGCTGCGACAGCCGATGAAACCCTCCATTTCTTCCATGAGATTCTTTGCAATGGACAGCCCCAGACCAGCGTGACCCTCGCCCTTGGTGCTGGAGACCGGCTTGAACAGGTTGGCCAGCACGTGAGGGGGAATCCCGGGTCCGCTGTCGGAAACGACGATCTCGATGCACTCGCGATCGTGCCAATAGACGTAGTCCTGCGTGCCCAGTTCCAGACGCCCGCCCTCGTCCATCGCCTCGCAGGCGTTTTTGATCAGGTTGAGCAGCACCTGCTTGAGCAGGTCATAGCGCGTTACGACGGGCGGCAGCGCAATGTCGAAATCGGTGCTCACCTCGATGTTGCGATCCGCCAGCAGCGGATCGATGAGGCGCGTGACGTCGCCCAGCAGCTGGTTGATGTCCACGGCGCGCGGTTTGATTTCCTGCTCGGTCTCGATCTCGGTGAAACGGCGGATGAGACCCGCCACGCGCTCGATTTCGTCCTGCACCACGCGCAGGTTCTCCTGCGCCTGCGGATCGCTGTCGAGCTGGGAGCCCAGCAGGTAGAGGTAGTTGCGCACGATGCCGAGCGGATTGTTGGTCTCGTGAACCAGCTCGCGAACACGCGCCCGCCACTGCTGCTGCATGTCGGCGCTCCCGCCCTCGCGCTCGGCGAGACGTTGATGGAAGAGCTTCAGCGCGCCGGCCGCTTCGCTGGCGAACAGCCGGAACAGGGGCCGGATCTCGTCGAGCATGGGCTGGCGCGTCAGGCTGGTGCCGATGACCAGTACGCCCAGGCTGTCGCCCGTACCGCGCAGCGGCACGCAATGCAGACCCTCGCCACCCAGCAGGTCGCACAGCTGGCGGTCGACCACCGGCCACACCGCCGCCGCATCGGCCAGTTGGGAGGTCATCTCCCCCGCCTGAAAGGCATGCACCACCATGCTGTTGCTGCCGTTGCAGGAGAGCACCAGATCGCCGATGCGCCAATCCTGCCCGGCCAGTTTGAGCGGCACCAACCGGTCGCTGCCCGCATCGTGCAGGTAAATCACCGGCTCCAGGCCGAACAGCAGGTTGGTGCAGTGGAAGATCGCTTCGCCCAGCGATTCGAGGTCGTCGGCGTGTTTGAGCTGCTGCTGGACCGCGCCGACCAGCGCCTGCTCGCGCACCGCCTTGGCCATCGGGTCCCGGGTGTCGATGACCTCGGCCTCGGCCGGCGGCTGGGCGGAGTCCAGGTGCAGCGCGGCCGCCACTTCGGCGGTCTGCTCCTTGGCCTGGCGCTGGACGTTGTTGGTCACTTCGCGCGTCAGATCGAACAACAGCGCCGCATCGCCGTAGGGGGGCTCGCGCCCTTCGACATTGGCGGCGCTGAGGCCGCTGGCGAGGCTGAGGATCTTGACCAGATGCGGCGCGTCGCTGAGCTGCTCGGCCGGTTCGTGGTGGTAGCGCACCGCTTCGGCCAGGTACGACTGCAGCTTCCAGCCCTCCACCACGGCGGCCCCCACCTCCGCGTGCGAGGCACCGTACTGGCCCTGCTCCACCGGCGGGACCGCGGCGTCGTCGCCGAGTTCGAAAAGCGTTGCGTAGCTGTCGGGATTACCGCGTGCCAGGATCAGCTGCCCGAGGTTGCATATCAGCCCCGCCACGTGGGCCTCGCCCGGGGCCGGGTACCCGCTGAGCTGGGCCAGCACCCGGGCGCTGGCGGCACAGGTGAGCGTCTGGCGCCAGAAGCCGCGCAGATCGATGCGCATCCCCTGGCTCAGTTGCTCGAAGAACTGCTGCACCGCCGCAGCTACGATGAGGGTTTTCACCAGATCGAGCCCGAGCGTGATCATCACCCGTTCGACCGAGGTAAACTGCTGGGGGCGCCTGAATAAAGCCGAATTACCCACCGCCAGCATCTTGGCGGTCAGCACAGGGTCCTTGTTCACCAGTTCGGAAAGGTGGTGAAATGAGACCGAGTCCGAATCGATGCTCCCCAGCAACTCCGCCAGCACTCCGGGCAAACTGGGAAGCCTGGTTAGGCGACCTTTTTCAAGCAGACTGTCAATAGATGCCTGCATGTTGCTTATCTAATTAGAAAAATGTGATCGGGTCAAGAGAAGAAACTGATAAATCGAGGTGGCGGAGAACAGATCCGAAGTGAGCACGCACGTCTCTAACGGTTCCCGGGACCGCGATCCACCCGCGCCCTCCAGCGCACGGGTCATCGCCGTGGCCAGCGGCAAGGGCGGCGTCGGCAAGACCAACGTGGTCACCAACCTGGCCATCGCCGTGGCGGCACGCGGTCACAAGGTGTGCATCGTCGACGCCGACACCGGCATGGCCAACGTCAACATCCTGCTCGGCTTTTCGCCGCGCCATGGCCTGACCGAGGCGCTCAACGGCGAGGCCGGGCTGGGCGAGGTGCTGTTCAAGGGACCGCACGGCGTCTACGTGCTGGCGGGAGCCTCGGGGCTGGCCAACATGGCCTCGCTCAACGCCCGCCAGCGCCACCGCCTGGTGGCGGTGCTGGACAAGCTGGAGCGCGTTTTCGACGTCATCTTCGTCGACCTCGCCGCTGGCGCCGACCCCACGGTCATCGATCTCATGCGCGCCGCACACCACCGCCTGGTGGTGGTCACACCCGACCCCACGTCGCTGACCAACGCCTACTCGCTGCTCAAAATCCTGGAGAGCACCCGGGCGGGGCTGGGCCTGGGCATCGAGGTGATCGTCAACATCGCGGCCGACGCCGACAACGGAGTGGCCACTTTCCAGCGCCTCAAGAAGGTGTGCGACCTGTTCCTGCGCAACGCCATCACCTACCTGGGCTACGTCTGCGCCGACCCCACCATCGCCACCTCCGTGCGCCTGCGCCGCCCGGTGGTGCTGCTCAAGCACGATGCGCCCGCCAGCCGCAATTTCTACCAACTGGCGCAGGCGCTGGTGGAACTCACCGCGCAGCCGTTGGCGCACGAACAGCGTTTCAGTGCGCAGTGGGGCATTCCGGCCGAACCCGATCCGCAGGTGGAGCGCGCGCGCCGCGCTGCCGTCTCCTCGCACGATGCGCTGGAAGAGCGGGAAACCGCAGAGCAGCTGCTGTCGGAACACGCAGAGGGTACGCAACGACCCGCCGAACCCACCTCACACGCGGAACGCCCGCCGGCCGCTGCGGCCGAACGCATGGCGGTGCTGGAGCAGCTGGCCGCCTCCATGAGCAACGGCACCATGAACGAACACGAGGCGGGGATGATCGTGCTGTCGCTGCTCTCCTCCTGCCTCAACGGCTACGGACGTTACCCCATCGATATCCGCGCCCTGGTCAACGCCGCCATCAACCGCCGCGAGCTCTCCGCCAACGCGCTGCGCCACTTGGCCAGCCAGCTGCAGCAGACCTACCGCGACCGCTTCGGTCACGAACTCTACCCGGTGGGTACCCCGCCGTCGCGCCAAGTCTCCGGCCGCTAACGACTCCCCGCGCATGGCCAGCCTCGATCTCAGCGCCATCGCCGGAACGCTGGAGAGTCTCGAAGAGACCATCATCCACAAGCTCATCGATCGCGCCCAGTTCGCCGCCAACGCGCCGGCATACGCACCCGGCGCCAGCGGATTCCAGGGCGAGGGCGCACGCAGCCTGTTCCAACTGCGCCTCGCCTACCAGGAGCGCATGGACGCGCTGTTCGGGCGCTTCCAGGTTCCCGAAGAGCGCCCCTTCACCGCGGACCTTCCCGCCGCCCAGCGCCGCGTTACGCTCCCCGACACCGGTCTGGCCGCCATCGACTACGGCGTCGTCAACCTCTGCCCGGCGATCCTGCAGCGCTACCTGGCGCTGCTGCCGGCGATCTGCCCGGCCGGCGACGACGGCCAGTACGGCTCCAGCGTGGAACACGACGTCTACGCGCTGCAGGCCATCGCCCGGCGCATCCACTACGGAGCGCTCTACGTGGCGGAGAGCAAGTACCGCGACGACCCGCACGGCTACCGCGAACTGATCGACCGCGGCGATACCGCGACAATGCTGGCGAAGCTCACTCGCAGCGACGTGGAAGAGCGCATCATCGCCCGCATCCGCCGCAAGGCCGCCCAGGTGCAGGAGCAGGTGGACCTGCGGCTGCGCCGCGTCGTCGATCCCCAAGCGCTGGTGGAGTTCTACCGCGACACCGTCATTCCATTGACCAAGGAGGGCGAGATCGCCTACCTGATGCACCGCCCTGCCGATGGGTGACACGGTAGGCGGATCGCCGCACGTCGCGGCGGGCGGCGGACCCGGCTCATCCCGCGACCTCGCCAGTCCCAAAGTGGGTCACACTTAACGGGTGGCCACACCCAACCCCCCACTCGTCAGCGTCGTCTTTTCCAACCACCGACCCGAGACCCTGGGCCCGGCGGCCCGGCTGATGGCCGAATTCGACGCCATCGCGCTGGAGGAGCCGCAGTTGCCCGGCTTTGCCGCCATGCTCGACGGCACGCTGACCATCGACGACTACCTGCACCGCAACGACTTTCAGTTTCCCGCGTTCGAGCGCCGCTCCTGCGAACTGTTCCGCAGCCTGCACCACCGCGGCAAAGCGCTCTACCAGGTGGACCCCTACCTGACGCGGCTGGATGCGCTGCACGCCCGCTTCGCCGCCGGCGACAAGCCCGCGGACATCGCCCCGGACTCGCCCCTGGGCGAGGTCTACGCCATGGAAAAACGCTGGAGTGCGGCACTGCTCGCCAACTACGAGCACTGCCCGATTGAGGCCTTCGACGGTCTGGTGGCGCAGGTGCAGCACTTCGCGCGCGCCGACGCGGCGCGGGGCCGGCTGCGCGACACCCTGCGGGCCGCGGCCATCGCCGCCCTCGCCGCCCGCCACCGGCGGCTCTACGTGGAGGCCGGCACGCTGCACGTCTACCTGCTGACGGCGCTGGCGGCGACGCTGTCGGCAGCGGCGCGGGCACGTCCCCGCTTCCTGCTGGCACCGGTGGTACGCGCATTGTGCGGGCGCCGCCAAGTGTTGGGGCCCGGCGATCGCTTGACGCTGCTCTACACCTACCGCCCCGAGTTCCGCGGCGCCCGCGCCGATTTGCTGGCCGCGCGCAATCTCGTCCACACCCTGCTGGCGGAAAAGGAAGAGGTGCTGGCGGAAGCGGGCGACTACCCGCAGACCCGCCACGAAGCGACCATCAACGCACTGGTGGAGCGGCTGAACTACAACGAGAGCAAGCGCCTCTACGGGCGCATCCTGGGCCGTCCCAGCGCCGAGGCCCTGGCCATCGCCCGCGCCTATTCGGCATCGCGCTGATCGAGTTCGCGCAGCCGCTGCTGGTAGGCGCGCGGGCTGATTTCGCCGCGCTCCAGGCGCTCCCTAAGCAGGCGCCGCAGCAGTTCGCGACGCACGGGGTTGCGATTCCTGGCCCGCGCCCACATTACCGCCGCGGCCACGCCGCCGAACGCGGAAACCCAAAACGCCAGCATGATCCACAATCCCGGCTTACCCATTAACCTGTCCCCCGGCTCCGATGCCGCTCATCACTCCGCGCTGCAACCTGCTATTGTCAAATATCGTAGTCCAGCGGTTGTATTTATCCGTTCCCCATTCAGACCCGAGGAGATTTCGTGTCCATGGCTGCACCCAACCTCGCCACCCACGGCATCACCGTCGAGACCGTCTACCGCAACACCCCGCCCGCCGTGCTCTACGAGCTGGCGCTGCGCCACGAGCCGGGAACCGCCATCGCGGCCAACGGCGCGCTGGTCGCGCTCTCCGGCGAAAAAACCGGGCGCAGCCCCAAGGACAAGCGCGTGGTGAGCCACCAGTCGGTACTGGACGACGTCTGGTGGGGGGACGTGAACATCACCATGGAGGAGGAGGTGTTTCACATCGCGCGCCAGCGCGCCGTCGACTATCTCAACACCTGCGACCGGCTATTCGTCATCGACGGTTACGCCGGCTGGAACCCCAGTCACCGCGTCAAGATCCGCGTCATCTGCGAACGCGCCTACCATGCGCTGTTCATGCGCAACATGCTGATCCGCCCCAGCGCCGCCGAGCTCGAGAGCTTCGACACCCCCGACTACGTCATCTTCAACGCCGGACGCTTCCCCGCCAACCCGCGCCTGCCGGGCATGACCTCCAAAACCAGCGTCAGCCTCAATCTGTCGCAGAAGGAGTTCGTCATCCTCGGCACCGAGTACGCCGGCGAAATGAAAAAGGGCGTGTTCACCATCATGAACTACATCATGCCCAAGCGCGGCGTGCTCTCCATGCACTGCTCGGCCAACGAGGGGACGGCGGGCGACGTGTCGATCTTCTTCGGGCTCTCCGGCACCGGCAAGACCACTCTGTCGGCCGACCCCAAGCGCGCGCTGATCGGCGACGACGAGCACTGCTGGAGCGACGAGGGCGTGTTCAACATCGAAGGCGGCTGCTACGCCAAGGTGATCGACCTCTCCGCCGAGGCCGAGCCCGACATCTACCGGGCCATCCGTTTCGGCTCGGTGCTGGAGAACGTACGCTTCGACCCCACGACCCGCCGGGTGGACTACACCGACGCCTCCATCACCGAAAACACCCGCTGCTCCTACCCCATCGAGTACATCGACAACGCCAAAATCCCCTGCGTGGGAGGCACGCCCAAGAACATCGTCTTCCTCACCTGCGACGCCTTCAGCGTGCTGCCGCCGGTGAGCAAACTCACCCCGGCCCAGGCCATGTACCACTTCATCAGCGGCTACACCGCCAAAGTGGCCGGCACCGAAATGGGCATCACCGAACCGCAGGCCACCTTCTCCTCCTGCTTCGGCGCGCCGTTCCTGGTGTGGCATCCCACGGTCTACGCCGAGCTGCTGGCGGAGAAGATCCGCCAGCACGGCACCGACGTCTGGCTGGTGAACACCGGCTGGAGCGGCGGACCCTACGGGGTCGGCAAACGCATGATCATCGCCCACACCCGCGCCATCATCGATGCCATTCACAACGGCACGCTGCGCGACGCCCCCACGGTCACCGATCCGGTATTCGGCCTGGCCATCCCGCAACGCTGCGGCGAGATCCCCGCCGCCGTACTCAACCCCGCCGAGAGCTGGGCGGATCGCGCCGCCTACGACGACATGGCCGCCAGGCTGGCCGACCTGTTCGCCACCAACTTCACCAAGTACGCCGACCAGGCCAGCGACGAGGTACTCGCCGCCGGACCCAAGGTAAGCGCGTGAGCCGCCCCGCCGCGGGGCGGGCGATTCACGCCTCGAGGTGGCTGTCGCGCGCGTGGGGCCGGCGCGACTCGCGCACCAGGTAGAGCACCATCGCGCCGCGCCAGATCAAGGGTCGCAGGTCGATGACGGGGTCCAGGGGGGCGTTGCCCACATCGGCGACGGACACCCCCGCCAGCACCTCTTTCACGTAGCGGCGCATCCACGGCGGAATCACCCGAAACCGGAAATAGCGCAACAGGTACGGGCGGATGCGCGCCGGGGTGGCGCGCAGGCCGAAGCGGTATTCGAAGGCATCGCAAAACAGCTGCTCGATGGCCGCGTGGTCGTGCTCGTCGTGGGACCGGGGATCGAGGTCCCAGAGGGAGGGAAAGGTCGGTTTCCGGTCCATTGCGATCCGCCTCCTACATCGTTCGCAGAAGCAAGTTCCGGGGATACGGGCCGAATCGGCCCCGTTCAAACCCAAATTAGGGTTACACGTTCAGTGTAGGCGAGCGGCGCCGCGATGCAGTAACGGCGGTCGCAAATCCGGGTGGTGGGCGCCGATCAATCGCCGCTCAGCTCCTCCACCCGGGCTTGGTAAGTGGCCTCGTCGATCTCGCCGCGGTCGCGGCGTAGCCTGAGTTCGGCAATGCGCTCCTGCGCCCACTGTTCGGGCGAGCCGCTGCGGCGCGTCAGCCACCAGCGCAACAGGAAAATGACGGGAATGATGACGGCCAACCCGGCGGCCACCCGGAGCATCTGGTCGGTGAACATGGCACTCTCCGCGGGGAAACAGCCCTGCGATGGTAACCAATGGCCACCCCCCACGCCAGGCGGCGGCTACAGGTCGCTGCGGTAGACGTAGTTGCGGCCGGAACGGGCGCAGACGATGACGTGCTCGCCCAGCTCGCCGCAATCGCGCAGCGCCAGCGCCTTGTCCGGGCGCGCCGGGCGCGCCGCCCCCATGGCCGACTTGTCCTGTTTGAGGTAGCGATACATGGTCTCGAAGCGGCCCACGAAATCCACACCCTTCTCCGACAAGTCCTTGAAGAGGTATGCGAACTTGCCGTAGTTCATGGTGGACCCGCCCAGCCCGATGTCGAGCATCTTCTCCACGTAGCGTCCGTACGCCCGATACAGGTAGGCGCTTACGCCCGCAGTGTCGGTGAGATCGCCCTCGTAACGCGGCAGATCCATGCGGTTGGCCTCCCCCAAGGCCCCCTGACGCAGCTGGCGGTTGGCGCTATTGCCCATCAAGGCGAAGCGGCGCGTATCGCAGGTGATCGCCGCCCCATCGAGCCGGCAGGCGGCCATCCCCGAAGCCAGCCGCTGCGGGGGATCGGGTTGGCGGACTGCCGGCGCTGCAGCAGCGGGTGGCGCCCGCGGCGGCGCAGCCGGGGGGGCATCGGGGGCAACGCTCACCTGCACCGGGCGCTGGCGCTGCGGCAGCGCCACCTCGATGCCCAGGCGCTGGGCGGGGCGCTTGAGCAGCAGCGCCTGCACAGTGGGAGTGTTGCGTTTGAAGTCGGCGAAGCTGGGCAGCGAGCCGCGGCCGTGGGCAGTGACCTCGCAATAGAGCTGCTGGTAGTAAGTCTCGGCCGCCAGCATGCAGAAACTGTCCGCCCGCACCGTGCCCAAGGCCGCCAACAGAGCCACCGCTCCGACGGCAACCAACCCGGATTTCACGATCCGCACCGGCGCTTCTGCCATGTCACCTCCAAAAATGACCCCTACCCCATACCCGGAATCGATCAATCGGGTATAGTTTTGCCCGCGTATACGCTACCCCAGGGCCGAATGTCCGGGCGATGAACCCGGCCGCATTTTTCCCGTTGTCGCGCAAGGAAACCGAGATCGATGGCCATCAAGAAACCCTTCGTCTTCCGCACCCAGGTGCGCTTTTCCCAGACCGACCCCGCCGGCTACGTCTTCTACCCGCGCTTTTTCGAGCTGTTCCAGGCGGCGGTGGAGGACTGGTTCTACGAGGGTTTGGAACTCAGCTACGCCGAGCGTTTCAAGACCGGCTGGGCGCTGCCCACGGCCCATACCGAGTGCGACTTCATCAGTCCCTGCCGCCTGGGCGACCAGTTCGAGCTCACGCTCTATCCCGAGAAGATCGGCAACAGCTCCATCACGCTGCGCTTCATCGGCCGGGTCAACGGCCGCGAGTGCCTGCGCGCGCGCCAGGTGCTGGTGGTGATCAACACCCAGCAGGACGGCCGGCCGCAGCGTATCGACGACGACCTGCGCGCCCGGCTTCACTGGTACCTGGATACCGATACCGCCGACACAGAACCGGAACCGGCGTAACTTGCGGACGCAGTGACGGCGGGAGCCGCTCTCCCGCTACGCATCCGGCTTGTGTGCGATCAGCTTCGCCTCCGGCAACAGGTGATGGATGGCCGCCGGCAATTCGAGACAGATGCCGGGGATGGGGCGCACCGTCACCCAGAGCAGGTTGAGGCGCAGGTTCATGTCGGCGAACACCACCGCATGATCGTAGCTGCAGAGCACACCGTTGAGGGTATTCAACACCTGCTGCAGCTCGCGCGCCGGTTTACTGCGCAGCCCCGGAAACAACATCATGAAGTCGCTCAGCGGACGTCCCGCCGCATCGCGTGCCGGAGCGCGCTTCCACAACGGCTCGGCCGGTTCCCACGGGATGTGACTGTCGATCCACTTGGCCACGACGGCTGTCCGCCTACGTCGCGCGCGCCTGCGCACCGCGCCGCTTTTCCCGACGCAGGATCTTGTTCGCCTCCGGATATTCGTAGTGCACGATACGCCGGCCGTGATTGCACTGCACCACCGCCCCCACCACTTGATAAGGACCGCTCAGCGCCTGCGGCGGAAACGCCGGGTTGAGGGGATTGAGGTAGGCCTGACCCTCGGCGAGGATGAATTGGCGGAAGATGTACTCGCCCTGGTACTCCACTACCAGATAGGCACCGCTGACGGGCTGATAGCCGGGATCGACGATGATGATGCAGCCGTCCTCGAATTCCGGCGCCATGCTCTCACCCTCCACACGCAGCGCGAAAGGTTCCAGCTCGCTGCAGCCGCCACCTTGTTCGTCGATCGTCATGCGTGCCTCCCGAGTGCGGCGTTCCACTTATTCGCGGTCCAACACCTCGTCGTGGATCTCTTCGTAGATATCGAAGATCGACAGACACAATGCCGCGATGATGGGCCCGTAGAGCAGCCCCAACACCCCGAAGGTGATCAGTCCTCCCAGGATAGACAGAAAAACCAGCAGCGTGTGATCGAGGAGCTGCACGTCGGCGGCACCGCCGGCGTAGAACCGCGACAGCCGCGTGATCAGCTGTGGGCGCAACAGATTGTCGATCACCACGCCCATCACCGCCGCCCCCCACACCACGACGAACAGCGCCTGCAGCGGATGTCCCTGCGCATAGAGATAGATCGCCAGCGGGACCCAGATCAAGGCGGTACCCACGGCCGGGACGAAAGAAGCGATGGCGGTCGCCATGCCCAGATAAAACCATGGCAGCCCCATCCACACCGTCACCAGGGCAATGGCCAGACCCTGCGCCACCGCCAACCCCAGGGTGCTGATCACCAGCACCGAGGCGCTGACCCGGAACCGCTCCATCAGCAGACGGTCGTACTTGTTGCGCAGCGGGGTGAGGTCTTTGACGTACTGTGCGATGCGCGGCCCGTCGCGATAGAAGTAGAACAGCGCGAACAGGATCACCGTGACCGACAACAGAATAGCGGCGGTGTTGTCGATCAAGCTGCCAAACAGCTTGAGCAGACCGCCTTGAACAGCGCCCACAATGCTGCCCAAGTTGTCGGTGACCAGCGTCAGCGCCCCCTGCAGCAGATTGTCAGGCAACGGAACCACCTTCAACACGGCCTGCAGCTGCTCGGCCAAACCCGCGTTGCCCGACTGCTCGAAATGCGCTTTGAGCACACTGTAGAGATCGCTCGCCCGGATGCCTGTCGCCAGCAACAGATAAATCAGCGGCAGGATGACGAACAGCGCCACCAGCAGGGTGGTAAGCAGCGACGACCACTCGCTGCGGTTGATACGCCGCTCGATCTGGGCGTACAAGGGATAGGTGGAGGTGGCGATTACCACGGCCAGCGCCAGCGCGGGGAGAAAGGGTTTGAAGAGCAGCGTCAACCCCGCGAACGCCGCGACGATGAGCAGGACCAGAAACCCCTTTTCGTAAGGATGCTCGCCGGAGGACGGATCGGATTGCGAACTCATGGCACCGTCACTTCAGCAGCGGATGATCCGCCGGCAACTGTTTGGAGATCCACAGCGCGAGCTTGTGGCGCATACTCTGCTGCGAGACCTGATCCTCGGGAAGCGGTTGCAGCAACTTATCGCGCACCAGCAGGCGATAGATGTACTCCACCTTTTCGTTCAGTGAATCGGTGGCGTCAAACTTGACGGCGCCACGCTTTTCGCCGTAACGCACACCGACGCGCACAGCCTCTTTGAGCAATTCGGTTTCGTTCTTGATCTTCTTCATGAGCGCTCGATTCTCAATCGGTTTCTTGCAAAGGCGTTACGGCGCGAAACCAATCCAACTGCCTGCCGGGTGGTTACCAAGGAACCTCTGATCAAGTCGTGGTCAGAGGTTACCGAACGCCTTTGCGCACAACACGACCCAATCACGCATAGCTCTTGATGATGTAGCCACCCGATTTTTCGTCGTACTCCAGCTCCAGCAACTTTTGCGCCTGCGCCTCTTCCAACAGACTGCCGAAACTGCGGAAACCATGGTAGGTTTCACTGAATCCCGGCTGGCGGCGTTTGAGTGCCTGCTTGACCATGGAACCCCACACTTTCTCCTCGTCGCCGCGCTCCTTGAACAGATCCTCCACCGTCGCCAGCACCAGATCGAGCGCCTCCTGACGCTTGTCGTCCTCCGATGTCGCAACCTGTTTCTTGGCTTTTTTACCGGTGCTCTTGCGCTTGGCGCGGCGCGGCTTTCCGCTGTCGCGCACCAGATCATCGTAGTAGATGAACTCGTCGCAGTTGGAGGTGAGCAGATCGGAGGTGGAATTCTTGACGCCCACACCAATCACCATCTTGTTGTTTTCGCGCAGCTTGCTCACCAGCGGTGAGAAATCGGAGTCGCCGCTGATGATCACGAAGGTGTCGACGTGCTCTTTGGTGTAACAGAGATCCAGCGCGTCCACCACCATGCGGATGTCGGCGGAATTTTTTCCCGACTGGCGCACGTGGGGAATTTCGATCAGTTCGAATCCCGATTCATGCATCGCCGCTTTGAAATCCTTGTACCGCTCCCAGTCGCAGTAGGCCTTCTTGACGACGATGTTGCCCTTGAGCAGCAGGCGCTCCAGGACATGCTTGATGTCGAAAGCCGCGTAGTTGGCATCGCGCACGCCCAGCGCTACGTTTTCGAAGTCGCAGAACAGTGCCATGCTTTGGGTGATCGTCTTTGCGTTCATGATTTGGCCGTTATTGATTTGTGTTGACCGAAGGCGATTCCCCGGCAGCCACACGCGCCAGTAGCGCTTGGCGCACCGCGCGCAACCGAGCCTTTACGCGCGCGGCATTGTCGGGACCCATGCGCAGCAGGATCTTCTGGCCGGCGGAGAGCGCTTCCAGCTCGGGATCGGCGTACTTGTACATCACGCTGGGGCGTACCAGTTTAATGGGCCCTTCCACCTCCGGCGCGGCGAGCAGATTGTCGATGGCTTCCACCAGGCGGTCGTTGAAATAGGCGTTGGGATAGCCGAGATCGTCATAAGCCTCCTGGAACAGCGGGTAGAGGTAAACGTAAGCGTCCACCAGGCGCTGCGCACTCACCGCCTCCAGCAGGGTGACGTAAGGGGCGTAGCGCTTGAAGTTCTCCCGGCTCAGCGATTGCTCGCCCTCTTTACCCTGCGCGGCAAAGCGTCCATCCACCGGCGTGGTGGGAATGTAGCGCGGCGGCACCTGACGGCGCGGTAGGTTGTCCACCGTCACCACCACGCGGCGGATGAAATTCTTGAGGTTGAACAGTTTTGCCAACACGTCGACGCCGGTGAGATCGCCGAATGTCTCGGTGACGGCGGCATCGCTCTCGTCCAGCGCCGGTAGTCGTTTCTCCGGCTCGCTCGCCGGCTGCACTGCGGGCGTTTCGGACTTGTTCTCCGTCGCCGGTTTTTCGACGGGAACAACCGGCGCGATAGGATACTGCGGTTTGGACGTTTCGGGTTCCGGTTGCGGAGCCGGGGTGGTCGCCATGGGAAACGACTGCTCGGCGGTGGGGCGATAGTAGAAATAAGCGGCCACGACGGCCGCCAGGATCACGATGACAACGATCCAAACGGCGGGTTTTTTCATCGGCAGTGTTTGTCAGCCCGGGGTGGCCCCAGGATAGAGCATGGCGCCCGACAAACAAAGCCGCCCGTCAGGGCTTCTCGCGCGGGATCACACGGAATGCGAAGGGTTTGATGCGCTTGACGCCAGGAATCGCACGGGGACTAGTGCGTCTTTTTTTACGATCCTGGCGCACGCGCCCCTCACAGCGTCACGCGCACCGCTTCCTTCTCCTCGGTGTCCACCACATGCACCGCGCAGGCGATGCAGGGATCGAAGCTGTGAATGGTGCGCAGGATCTCGATGGGTTGTTCGGGATCGTGCACGGCATGGCCCTGCAGCGCCGCCTCGTACGGTCCCTTCAACCCCTGGGCATCGCGCGGACCCGCGTTCCAGGTGCTGGGCACCACCGCCTGATAGTTATCGATGACGCCGTCTTTGATGACGATCCAATGCGCCAGCCCGCCGCGCGGCGCCTCCATGAAACCCACGCCGCGCGCCTCGCTGGGCCAGGTGGAGGGCTCCCATTTGCTGTCGTCGAAGGTGTCGAGATCGCCACGGCGAATGTTGGCCATGAGCTGGTCGTACCAGCCCCGCATGGCGTCGGCCAGGATCTTGGTTTCCAGGGTGCGGGCCGCGGTGCGTCCCAGGGTCGAGTAGAGCCCTTCGACCGGAAGGTCCAGCGTGCGCAGGGCGTGGTGCACCAACTCCTTGGTCGGTTCGTGACCCGTGGCGTAGAGCATCAGTACCCGAGCCAGCGGCCCGACCTCCATGGGTTTGCCACGCCAGCGCGGTGACTTGAGCCACGAGTAGCCCTGCTCCACCTCCAACTGGTCGAACGGCGGTTCGGGGCCGGTGTAGTCGAGTTGGGTTTCGCCTCGGTAGGGATGCAGCCCCTGGTCCTTACCGTTGTCGTAGTCGTACCAGGAGTGGGTGACGAACTCCTGCACCTGCTCTTCGCTCTCCAGGTCCACCTCGTGGACGGTGGAGAGATCGCGATCGAGGATGGCGCCGCGCGGGAAGAAGTATCCGCTGACGTCGCCCATGCCGTTGGCCGGCAGGTCGCCGAAGGTGAGGAAGTTGCCAACGCCTTCGCCCTGTGCCGCCCACGGCTTGTAGAAACCGGCGATGGCCAGCGTATCGGGCAGATAGACCTGATCGACGAAGGTGCGCATCTGCTGGATCACCGATTGGATGCGCTGCAGCCCTTCGAGATTGAGTGCCGTTGCACCGGCGCCACCGCGGTATTGGGGACCGCGGCCGCGCTGCGCCCCCTTGCCGGGACCGGTGCTGATGGCGCACGGCGCGCCGCCCACCACGAAGTTGGGATGTGGGTTCTTGCCGCCGAAAATGGCGTGCAGCTGCACCACGTCGCGTTGCCAGTGCAGCGCCTCCAGATAGTGCGCCACCGCCATCAGGTTGGCCTCGGGCGGGAGTCGGTAGGCCGGGTGACCCCAGTAGCCGTTGGCGAAAATACCCAGCTGCCCCGACTCCACAAAGGTCTTGAGCTGGTTCTGCTTGTCGGCGAAATAGCCGGGCGACGATTTGGCGAACGGACTCAGCGATTGCGCCAGCGTCGAGGTCGCGTCGGGATCGGCCTTGAGCGCCGAGACCACATCCACCCAGTCGAGCGCGTGCAGATGATAGAAGTGCATCACGTGGTCGTGGATGTACTGCGCACCGATCATGAGGTTACGAATCAGCTCGGCGTTGGGCGGAATGGTGATGCGCAGCGCGTGCTCCACGGACCTCACCGACGCGATGCCGTGCACCAGCGTGCACACACCGCAGATGCGCTGCGCGAAGGCCCAGGCATCGCGCGGATCGCGCCCGCGCAGGATGATCTCGATGCCGCGCACCATGGTGCCCGAGGAGTAGGCGTCGGCGATGGCACCTCCCTCCATCTGCGCCTCGATGCGCAGATGCCCCTCGATGCGGGTGACGGGATCGACCACGATGCGCTTGCTCATGCCTCACCTCCCGCGGCCGTCTCATCCTCCACCAGATACTGGGCGATCAGCTCCGTCAGCCCCACCACCTCCACGTTCATCTCGTAGTGCTCCAATCCCTCTTCCAGCACGATGCGGCAGTTGGCGCAGGCGGTGACCAGGGTGCCGGCACCGGTGGCCTCCAGTTGGCGCTTCTTGCGATTGAAGGCCTTCAACCGCAGCTCCTCGGCGCGGTCGTTGGCGCTCACACCGCCTCCGCCGCCGCAGCACCAGTTCATCGCACCCTGGTCAGGCATGTCGCGCACGTCAGCGGCGACGTCGCCCAGCAGTTCGCGCGGCTGCTGTAGCACGCCGCCGCGGCGAACGATCTGGCAGGGATCGTGGAAAGTGATCTTGCGTTCGTCTTTGCCCTGGGTGACGAGCCTTCCGTCGCGCTTGAGCTGGTCGAGCAGTTCGAGAATGTGCACGACCTCGAAACGAAACGCCCGGCCGATGAGGTTGGGCCCCTCCCAGCGCAGCGCGGTGTAGGCGTGGCCGCATTCGGGGCTGATCACGTATTTCACCTTGAGCCGTTCGGCGGCATCGACGATGCGCTGGACCAACACTTTGGCCAGGTCCGAGGCGCCGATCTGGATGCCGCTGTTGGTGGCCTCGAAGCCGTCACTGGCGATGGTCCAGCTAACACCGGCGCGGTGGAAGATGCGTGCCAAAGCAGCCAAGTATTCGGGGAAATTGATGGTCTCCATGGAGGAGAGCAACACCAGATAGTCGGCACCCTCCGCGTCCACGGGGATGGTGAGACCGGTCTCCTTTTCCTGGTGGCGAATCTGCGCTTCCAGGGTCTTCAGTGTCACCCCCATGGGACTGCCGATCTCGATGGCGCGCCGGGTGGCACCGATCAGCCCCTCGGGCGCATGGCCGGCCACCGCCATGCCTTCGCGCATCTTGCGGATCATGTAGGTGATGTCGTTGCCCACGGGACAGACCATGGAGCATCGGCCACACAACGTGCAGCTGTCGTAGACCAGTTCGCTCCACTCGGCCAGCTCCTCGTCGCTCACCGTCGCGCCGAGGCCTGCCAGCCCCATCAAGCGGCCCACCAGCGTGTACTCGCTGCGCCACAGCTTCTTCAGCGGTTCCAGCTTGTGAATGGGCGTGTACTTGGGATCCCCCGTCTCGGTGTAGAAGAGACAGGCTTCGGCGCACAGACCGCAATGCACGCAACTGGTGAAAAAGCTGGCGATAGGTCCGTCCACTACCGCGCGAAACGCCTGCATCCCTTTTCCGATCGAGGCGCTCACGAGGCCACCCCCTTGCGCCCCATCATGTCGCCCGTGTACCAGCGCGCAATGACGAAGGTGAAGGCGTGCATCAGCTTGGTAAACGGCAGCGCCGCCAGCAGCAGTTCCACGCTCAGGATGTGCAGCGCGAGCATGAAGGTGTAGTCGGAGGCGAGATGGTTGAAGGCGAGGTAGCCGGTTAGCACCGGCAGCGCGGTAAGCGCCCACACCAGGTAATCCTCGAATCCCGAGAGAAAACGCTTCACCGGATCGGTGAGACGGTTGACCAGCACCGCCACCATGGCGATCAGAGTGAGCACCGCCACCGCATCCACCAGCGCCGACGGTAGACCCGGCCAGCTCACGCCCAACAGGTTCTTGATCAGCAGAATGTGCGGCACGAAGAGGAACACCACGATGAACAACCCGATGTGAAACACGTAGCCGGCGATGTAGGTCACCGGCGAAACCTTCATCATGCCCGGCGGCGGCAGAGAACGGCTCCACACGGTGCGCCAGCCAGAGCCCGGCGCGTTGCGACGCGCCGGAGCCAGATCGGCCTTGCGTCCCAGCGCGAAGATTTCGATGAGGCGAATCAGCACCCCAACGATCAACACGGCGATGGCGATGGCGAAACCGGTACCGCGCACCCAGAGCAGAAACTCCATGGAACCCCCGCTCATGACGGCTTCTCCAGATCGTCCAGCGTGACGGGTTCCCGGGTTGTGCGCGCCTCGCTCCGACCCTTGCGGTTGTACCACGCCACTGCGGCACCCGCGGCCGCCCCGCCCAGTGCCGCTCCCGCGGCCACGCCACCGACACCCAGGATGGGCGTCGACAGAGGTTGGTAGAAGCCACCTGCATCCCAGAAATTGGGCTCCGAGCAACCCAGACAGCCGTGGCCCGATTCGATGGGGAAGCTGGTGCCGTCGTTCCACTTCATGGTGGCGCAGGCGTTGTGGGTGACGGGCCCCTTACAGCCCACCTTGTACAGGCACCACCCCTTGCGCGCGCCCTCGTCGTCGAAACTCTCGGCGAACAGCCCCTGATCGTAGAAGGGGCGTCGATAACAGCGGTCGTGAATGGTATCGCCGTAGAAGGCGAGCGGACGCTGCAATTCATCCAGCTCCGGCAGCGCGCCGAAGGTGAGGTAGTGGGCCAGTACGCCGGCGATGACCACGGGGATGGGCGGACAGCCGGGGACGTTCACCAGCGGCTTGTCCCGGACGATTTGCGCCACGCTCACCGCGCCGGTGGGATTAGGCTGCGCCATGGGGATGCCACCGAAGGCCGCGCAGCTGCCGACGGCGATCACCGCGGCGGCGCCCTCCACCGCCTCTTTGAGCATATCGACGTTGCTCACCCCGGCGATGGTGGAATAGCCGGGATTGCCAAGCGGCAGCGAACCGTCCACCACCACCAGATAGCTGCCGTGATTGTCCTTCATCGCCTGCAGCCGCGCCCGTTCGGCGGCACTGCCGGCGGCCGCCTGCAGCGTGTGGTGGTAATCGAGGGAGATCTGCCCCAGGATCAACCCCTCCAGCGTGGGGTTGTGCGAGCGGGTCAGCGATTCGGTGCAGCCGGTGCACTCCTGAAATGAGAGCCAGATCACCGAGGGCCGGCGCGCCTTCTCCAGCGCGGCGGCAATGGCGGAGGCACTGCCGGGAGGCAATGCCATCATCGAAGCCAGGACGCTGCAGAACTTGAGAAATCCGCGCCGGCTGATTCCCTGATCGCGCAGCGTTTCACCAAGTGTCTTGCCTGAACTCATGGTGCACCCCCTGGCCTGAGTTTAGGACGCCCGGCAGCTGTTCGCCTGTTTATGTGGGCAATTGATAAAAGAGCTTCATCCGCTCAGCTTTCGCCGCCGGATCGCTCCTCGCCGCATAGCGCCCTGTTGAGACGCGCGACGGCACCGGCAATGTCGTCCGTCTGGCTGCACAGCAGACTGGGGACGCGCGTGATTTCGATAAGCTTGGCGATCACGGCGCCTTCCGGGTCACGGTGTTCGATCCACCACACGCCGGGGTAGCCGGTCTCCTCCACTTCGCTTGCGCCGTAGGCCTGCACCAAGGCGCTGATCTCGCCGTCACCCAATGCGCTTTTCAAGGCCCGTTCATCCCCCGGACCGAAGGGCAGACTGCTCAGATCGATGATGTGTTCGCGACCGTTGGCAGCCAGTTCGCGCAATGCCTGGAGGATTTCACGCAGCACTGGTGCGGTATTTCCGGTGCGATAGAGCGACGCCGGATCAGACAAGTCCGCAGGAACGGGATTCATCGGAAACGAATTCATAAAACGACACCCTGTTGTTGTAAACCACTGTTGTCGTTGAATGCCGAGCGCGGAAGCCGACCGCGGGGCTATCCTCGCAGGTAACTCAAGGCCACGTTCTGCACTTATAGGGAATCTACACGCGCACCACCATGCCCGCATATCCCGGAATGGATAGCGGTCGGATTCATCCGAGGTAAGGGACGGCGGACCCGGCGTGGCGGGCAGCACCATCGGCGTGGTTGGGAACGGGTAGGTGCCTGAGATACCGCGGTAGCGGTATTGCCGTGCTGGACGCACGGCGGGAAATCGCTAATTCTGCGCAGGCATCAGCGCTTGCGCGGCGCCCACGGCGAAACGCCCTGCCCACCGCTGCGGGCGTTGAGGTTTACCGCCTGTTCCTGCGCGTATTTGGTTACCTTGCGCAGCGACCCGCGCGCGTAACCGGTGATGCTGTTGCGCTCGCCTTTGATGTCGTAGCGATACCAATCGTCACCGTCACAACCCGCCGGCGCCGTCGTTTTGATGACCTGCTCCACTTCATACTGGCCCAGCGTCGCCGCCGTTGAAGTTTTGGCCGAAGGCATAGTGTCGTCCTCCTTGTGGCAACCGTTTGCACCGATCGCCGCATCTCTGCTCTGTGGGTTGTCGCAGTCGCGATGAAAAGTCGATACCCGCCGCGTGGGTCAACGCGGCCGGTCCAATGCATGGAGAAGGGTCTTCACGAAGTCCGGGGGAAGACGATCAGCCGTTGCGCATCGGTTCTCGGCTTTTTAGTTCCGTTCCGGCCGTCCCGAAAGAGCGGCGACAGACCGGTGAAACAGTCGCAGCAGTATACCACAGCCGCCTCTCCTGCGGGCCAACCAGCGACACCGCCCTGCTTCCGACAGGTCACCGGCATCAGCAGCGGCGGTGCCAAATCCCACCTACGGCGGCTACATCAAGCCCCAGCCGCGCAGCAGCGTCACCCCCAGACTGGTGGCCAACACCGACCCCAGGGTGGTCAGCACGACGATATTGGCCGCCAGTTCGGCATTGCCGCCCATGCTGCGCACCATGATGTAGCTGGCCACCGCTGTGGGGGCCGAAGCCATAAGAAAAACAACCCCGAGCGCGATGCCACTGAACCCGACCAGATAGCCCCCCAGCGTGATAACCGCGGGCACTACCAGCAGTTTGGCGAGCGCAGCGATCACGGCGTTGTTGAGACCGTGACGCAGCGATCGGAGATCAAGCGCCCCGCCGGTGCATAACAGCGCCAGCGGCAGCGTCATCTGCGCGAAGTACCCCCCGGTATCCAGCAGAATGTGCGGCAACGGCACTTTCGCCCAAGCCACCGGCAGCGCGAGCACGATGCCGATGATCAACGGATTGCGCGCGATGCCTCGCAACGAACCCGCCCACCCGCGATCGCGGTTCAACCAGCGATTGAGCGTAATCACCGACAGCACGTTGTAGAGGACGATGATCAGCGCCAGGTACAGTGATGCGGTCGCCAAACCCGCTTCGCCATACGCGTTGACGCAATAGGCAAGCCCGATCACACCCATGTTGGAACGAAACGCCCCCTGTACCACGATACCGCGCTCGGCGGGCGGCTGAATCAGGCGCGTTGCCGCCAGTTCCAGCAGGAAGAACACCACCACCGTCGCCCCCAGCCCATAAGCGAGCAAGGCCACGTTGGCGGTCTGTTCGAGATCGGTCTTGACGATGCTGATGAACAGCAGTGACGGCAGCGTAACGTTGAACACCAACCGCGAACCGACATCGATGAAGGCGTCGGTGATCAATCCGACGCGGGCAAGCACGACACCCAACACCAGCATCACGAAAATGGGTCCGGTGATGGAGAACGAGAAGGCGACGGTGTTGAGGAATTGATTCACAATGGAGCACTTCCCAAAATCACGGTAGCTTAGCCGAAATCAAAGGGCCGCCCGAACCGCCATGAAACAGATCGAAATCCGCGACGACTACGCCGTCTTCTACCCCATCACCACGCGCTGGAGCGACAACGACCTCTACGGTCACGTCAACAACGTCACCTACTACTCCTACTTCGACACCGTCGCCAACCGCTACCTCATCGAGGCGGGCGGATTGGACATTCACCGCGCCCAAGTGATCGGCGTAGTGGTGGAGTCGCACTGCAACTACCACAGTGCGGTCGCCTATCCGCAGAACCTGGAGGCGGGTTTGCGCGTGGACAAACTGGGTACGCGCTCGGTCACCTACGGCATCGGTATCTTCGAAGCAGGCGCGCAACAAGCCTCGGCCAACGGCCACTTCGTCCACGTGTTCGTCGAGCGCGCCAACAACACGCCGGCACCCGTACCCGACGCCATCCGCCGGGCGCTGGAAAAGATTGTGCGCAGCGCGTAACGCCCGTTCAGCCGCGAAAGAACAGCAGGGTCATGATCACACCGGTGGCCACCACCACCGAGCGCACCGCCAGCGGCGGCAACCGCCGCGCAACGCGTGCCGCAACGTAACCTCCCGCCACCGCCGCCCCCATCATGCCCAGCGCCTGCACCCAGGCGATGGCCCCGCCTGCCGCGTACAGGATCACGGCAATAGCGGTCAGCACGGCCGAGATCAGGTTCTTCAGCCCGTTCATGCGATTGAGATCTTCGTGCCCCAGCAGTGCCAACGCCGCCAGCAGCAGAATGCCGACGCCGCCGTTGAAGTAGCCGCCGTAGGTACTGATCAGCAGCAACACCACGAACTGAACACGTGGATGCGCCTCACCCTGCAAACGGTTCATACGGCGCAGTAACGCCGGACCGACGGCGAACAACAGCGTCGCCACCAGCAACAGCCACGGCACCAGATCGCGAAACAGCGCCTCGGGGGTCATCAACAGCAACGACGCCCCCATCCCGCCGCCCACCGCGCCGGCAATCACCAGTTGGTGCAGAGGCAGGGTATGGGGGCCACGCAGATCCTCACGGAACCCCCAGGTACTGGCGATGTAACCGGGAAACAGCGCCAGCGTGCCGGAGGCATTGGCCATCACGGCCGGAAATCCTGCGTAGACGAGTGCCGGCAAGGTAAAGAAACTCCCGCCGCCCGCCACGGCATTGAGACCGCCGCC
>JBNKCG010000076.1:0-9892 GCA_050287605.1 Gammaproteobacteria bacterium
GCCGTATTTGCGGATCAGGTGCGAAACCGCCGGCGTCGACAGGATGCCACCCTGGCCCACCATGACCGCGGCAACCCCGTTGCCGGCCGCCATCTTCAGAATCACCTGGATCGCTTCGCGGTTGTAGTAACGGCCGTCGCCGCCCACCACCATCAACCCGCCACGCAGCTCGGGACGGGTATCGAAGATCGACTGGACGAAGTTCTCCAGATACCCAGACTGTTGAAACACCCTGACCTTCTTGCGCAGGCCTGAAGTGCCTGGGCGTTGATCGAGGAATGGGCGGGTGGCGATTGTGGAAATCTTCATGAGCAATTCCATGGCTGGGGGCCCGATGTTATTTCAGCATAGCCATAGAGGAACGCGTTTGGGCGCAGCGATCCACCGTGATATACGCCCCATCACTTCCTTGCAGTTCACCGGGATTTTTGCGCCAAGCGGTCGAAGGTGTCGTCGGCCCGACTTCGAATACGCGCCTGCAGTTCGGCGCCCAGATCGCTGCTGGCGGCGGCGATGCTCTTCAGCGCTTCCACGTCGAGCTGGACGAGGGAGAAGAGAAGACCGGTACGTCGGTCGCGCCAGCGCGCAACGAGCTGAGCCTCCGCAACCGCGGCCTTGGCGAGATTCCGGAGCTGCGGCTTGGCGGCCGTGTCGCCGGAACCCGCCTCTCCGATCAAGGCATCGAGATAAGATGAGACCATGCGCGACATCTCCCGGCGCGCGCTGCTTTCCGCCATCGTGCGCTGCAGACCGGGATCACCCACCGTCGGCGCTGACCCGACCCCATAGAACAGCCGGCTTCCCTGGAGGTTCGTATACGTCGTACCCGTATTCACCCACTGCGGGGCATCGCTGATCCCGAGCCCGGCGCCAAATCCAGGCGTCACCAGCAATACGGCTGCAAGTGCGGCCAGCAAACCGTTTACCATCGCCATGCGTTTCATATCGCAGACCTCCCTCTTGTCGCTTGCATCCCTACCGGAAAGATCGCCACACGGAATCGGACAGGACAACGTCCCACCTCATCCCGAGAACCTTTAATTGTGGTGGCTTCCAGTATACGGTACATCCCACAGACTCCCAGCCCGACCCGGTGTCGGTGCCCAACAACAATCACAATACAGGAGGGGATGATGGGTAGTCGCGACTACCAGGCTGACGCCGTGATCGTCGGTGCGGGCATCGCCGGATTGACCGCAGCCTGGGAACTGTTGGAACGCGGACTCCGCGTGGTGCTGGTCGACCGCGACAGCGAGGCGCGCCTGGGCGGCATGGCCAACGACGCCTTCGGCGGCATGCACCTGCTCAACACCCGCGAACAGCGGCGCAACGGCATCCGCGACAGCGAGGAGCTGGCGTGGCAGGACTGGCTGGCCGCCGCGCAATACGGCGAACACGACCACTGGCCGCGTCGCTGGGGCCGGCACTACATCGAGCACAGCCGCAGCCAGGTCTACGACTGGCTGCGCGATTTTGGCATCGGTTTCATCCCTGTGGTTCAGTGGGTGGAGCGCGGCGATAGCGGATTCGGCGCCGGCCAGCGCGGCAATTCCGTGCCCCGCTATCACGTGATCTGGGGCACCGGTTGGGAGCTGGGTCAAACAGTCAAACGCCGTGTGCTGAACCATCCCCACGCAAAGCGCCTGACGCTGTTGTGCGGGCACCGGGTTGACGAACTGCTGTACGCGGACGGCACCGTGACCGGCTGCGAAGGCAGCACCACGGACGGTGAGCGCTTTCGCGTCAGCTCCGCGCACACGGTGATCAGCAGCGGCGGCATCAACGGCAATCTCGAGCAGGTGCGCAAGCACTGGGACACGGAGACCTACGGCGCGTATCCGGAGAACATGCTCGCCGGCTCGCACCCGTTCGCCGACGGCGCGCTGCACGACCGCGGATCGGCCATGGGCGCGTCGGTCACCCATCTCGGCTGGATGTGGAACTACGCCGCCGGGGTTGCCCACCCGCGTCCGGAATTTCCCAACCACGGGTTGAGCCTGATTCCGGCGCGCTCGGCGCTGTGGATGGACGCCTACGGCAACCGCGTCGGTCCGCCGCCGCTGATCACCGGTTTCGATACCCACCGCCTGTGCCAGCGCGTCAACCGCCTGCCCCATCAGTACGGCTGGCAGATCATGAACCGGCGCATCGCCACCGTCGAGATGGCGGTGTCAGGTTCGCACGCCAATCCGGTCTTCAAGAACAAGAGCTGGCTGGGCTTCATCGCCATCCTGCTGCGCGGCAATCCGCGACTCATCGACGACCTGACCGCGCACTGTCGGGATGTCGCGGTGGGCGATTCGCTGGACGAACTTGTCGACGCCATGAACGCCATGGACAATCCCGCCGAGGTGAGCCTGGAAAACCTGCGCCGCGACATCGCCGCCTACGACCGTCAGCTCGCGCGCGGCGCGCACCTGGCGACCGATGATCAGATCCGCCGCGTGCAGCTGATGCGCCAATGGCGCGGCGACAAGGCCCGCACCTGCAAGGAGCAGCCCATCCTGTCGCGCAAGGGCGGACCGCTGATCGCCGTCAAGACCCGGCTGATCAGCCGCAAGAGCATGGGTGGGTTCGAAACCGATCTGGACAGCCGTGTGCTCGATCAACAGGGCGAGGTGATTCCCGGCCTGTACGCGGCCGGCGAAGCGGCCGGCTTCGGCGGCGGCGGCATGGCCGGCGTGCGTTCGCTGGAGGGCACTTTTCTCTCCGGTTGCATACTCACTGCCCGCCGGGCCGGGCAGTTCATCGTCAACCATCGTTAAGAGGTCCTATGAAAAAGTCAGGTGCCTGGCTGGTGCGCTACGCCTTGGAGCAGATCGGCGTGAAGTACACCTTCGGTATTCCCGGCGTGCACAACACCGAGATCTACGACGAACTGAACAAGTCCGACACCATCACGCCGCTGCTGGTAACCCACGAGGAGGGCGCCTCCTTTATGGCCGACGCCGTCAGCCGCACCTCGGATCACATCGGCACGCTGGTGATCGTGCCGGCCGCCGGCGTCACCCACGCGGCCAGCGGCATCGGCGAGGCATCGCTGGACGGCATACCGATGCTGATCATCGCCGGCGGCGTTCGCACCGACGGCATGGCGTACCAACTGCACGACGTGGACCAGCACACGCTGCTGAAACCCATTACCAAAGCCACGTTTAAAGTCACCGATCATCAGGCCGTAGTACCGACACTCTATCGCGCGTACGACATCGCCACCAAGGGCGAGCCGGGACCGGTGATGGTGGAGATTCCGGTCAACATCGCCATGTTCCGCGGCGAGGTGAGCGAACCGCCGACCTATTCGACCGATGCGCATCGCCAGGCCATTCCGCAGGCCGTCGCGGATGCCGTCGAACAGGCGGCACGGCTTCTGATCGAGGCCAGACAGCCGGGCATCTTCGCCGGTTGGGGCGCGCGGCACGCCACCGCCGAGCTGGTGGAGCTGGCGGAGTGGCTGGGCGCGCCGGTGGCCACCACGCTGCAGGGCCTCAGCGTCATGCCGGCCAATCATGCTCTGCATACCGGCATGGGATTCGGCGATTACGCCGTGCCGGCGGCCGCGGCGAGTTTCAAGCGTTGCGACGCCCTGCTGGCGGTGGCCACGCGCTTCAGCGAAATCCCCACCGGGTCGTTCGGGGTCAACGTCCCCCAAGCGCTGGTGCACATGGACATCAATCCCACGGTGTTCAACGCCAACTACCCGGCCGAGGTGACGCTGCACTGCGATGCCAAGGCGGGCCTTGCGGCGCTGCTCGCCGCGGTGAAGCGGCGGTTGGGCAGCCCCCGCGATTCGCTGCCCTTGGCGGAAAAGATCCGCACACTGAAGCAGGGGTACCGCGACGAGTGGTTCCAGCACAGCACCGAAGGACGGGTGAACCCGGCGCGCTTTTTCGCCGCCGCACGCGAACGGCTGGCGGACGACGACTTCGTGGTGTGCGACGACGGCAACCACACTTTCCTCACTGCCGAGCTAATGCCCATCCACCGTTCCGGACACTTCATCTCGCCGACCGATTTCAACGCCATGGGCTACTGCGTACCGGCGGCCATCGGCACCAAACTGGCCAACCCCGACAAGCAGGTCCTGGGCATCGCGGGTGACGGCGCCTTCATGATGACCTGCATGGAGTTGATCACCGCCAGCCGCCACCGGCTGGGACTGGTGATGGCGGTGTTCAACGACGGCGAACTGGCGCAGATCTCCCAGGCGCAAAACGTTCCCTACAACCGCAAGACCTGCACCACCTTGTCGGGGCTGAACGTGGAAGGTGTGGCGCTGGCCACCGGTTGTGCGTATCTGCGTCTGGCGAACAACGACGAGATCGACGCCAAACTGGATCGGGCACTGCAACTGGCCCGCGAGGGTACACCGGTGCTGCTCGACGTGCTGGTGGACTACTCCAAACCCACCCGCTTTACCCAGGGCATCGTCAAGACCAACCTGGGGCGGTTCGAGTTTCCGGAGAAAGTGCGCTTCATCACGCGGGCGATCAAACGGCGCATCACCGGCTAGCCAAACAGCGCTACCACGAGATCGCCTGGATCGCCTTGCGCGGAACCAGTATCGCTGCGCGCGGCCCGTCGCCGGAGGTGGCCAGGATCACGTCGTCGCTGCTGCGGTGGATGAGTTGCAGCGCCGTGCAGTGGACCGTCGCTTTGGTCGAGGTGCAACGCGCGCCGCGCAGCGCCGCCTGAATCTCGCGCGGCAGATCGGCCGGTGCCATCCAGACCGATACGATTTCGGGTTTGCCGCCGCCCAAAGCGACGGGGATCTGCGGATAGAGCCGCGTCGAGTACCACCACACGCCGGAGCCGAACAGCGCCACCACCAAGCCGATGTTGAGGGTGGTGACCAGTAGGCGTTTGACTTTGTTCTCCGAACGCATGTACTTCCAGGTTCCGAGAAAGAAGAAGAAGGTAGCCAGCGCGACAGCTCCGATAATCGCGATGATCACGATCGCCTTGGCCTCGGCGATGGGCCCCGGTTCGACGCCCAGCTGCTGCAGATACCAGCGGATGGCGAACAGCCCACCCACCAGGTAAACGCCGAACATCGCCACCAGGGCAGCGATCATCCAGAACTGGGACTCCTCCTTCTTGCCCTCACTCGTTGCCGGCGCATCCGGGCTGGCGGCCGTTTCGGCTTCCGCAGCAGTCGCCGGCGTCTCGTCCGTTTGCATCTGCTCAGTGCCCTGTTGCACGCGCCGGGGAGCGTGCAGCAGCGCTGCCACCCACGGCCGCTGCTTCATCCGCCGCCACCAGTCGCCCGCCACGCGTTCGAAAAACGTAGAGACGTAGGGCCACACGATCGGTATCGCGATGTTGAGGAACGCAATGCCGTTGGCGATCCAGAAATGGATCCGGCGCGTGCCCTCCAGGCCCACCAGCCAGAACACCGGGTAGATCATCACCCACCACAGCCACGTCGCGGCGGCAGCCACTCCGATAAATATGACGGTCACCACCGCCACCGGTATCGGTGCGAACAGGATACCCGGCACCATGAAGGCGCCCAGCTTCGATCCGCCCTCTTCGTATTCCTGTATCAGCAGCAGAACGTACGCGCCCGAAAACAGAAACAGCACCCCTGGTACGATGCCGGCCCGGAACACCTGCTCGTTGGTGATCAACGAGGTGGGAATCCCAAGGTGGGAGTAGTGAACGTAGACCGCGGGTATCCCGATGGCGGCCGTGATGGCGGCAACGCTAGCGGCCAGCTTGATGAGCTTCTCGACGCGGTCGAGAAGCCCCGATGAACCACCCGGTGTCACGGCGTTCATAGACCACCTCCTTCGGTCATCGGTGTTGCGGATGCTACAGCACTATTCCTTAGGCGATTCGGCACCCATCGGTTTTGCGTGTCAGCGATAGATCGCCAGTTCGCGTTCGCTGCGGGCAACGTCCGGATCGTCGATCGCCTCCACCGCCGCGATCCGCGCCACGTAGTCGCGCGGCAGGCGGCGCTCACGGGCCCCGATAAGCACATGCTCCCGATACCACCGGTAGGGCTTCATCCGATCATCCACCTTCGTAGCGTAGTACATGAGCGCGTCCAGCTTTCCCTGGGGCGTCCGCAGCTCCACCGCTTTTTCTTCGTACCCCGCGCCCAGTCCTTCCGCCCTGTCCAGGGCCGGTTTCTCGGCGGCGTCGAACTCGTAGACGACTCCGATCACGCAGTCGTCGGAATTGCCGCTCCACGCCGCATCGCATTTTGCGGAGTCGTCCCGGCCGATCTTGTGGAAGCGAAGCCGGTGCGCCGGCAACATGGCCACCGTGACGAAGCGAGCCGACGGCACGCGCTGGCGCATACGCGCGCTGGAGAGGTTGGAACCGTACGCAAAGCAGCGCATCTACGCCCTGGGTCCAAATCGCCGGCGTCAGCGCACCGACACCTCGACCTCCCCCTCGATCTCCACCGGAATACCGAAGGGCAGCTCGGCCAGCCCGACGGCGCTGCGCGCATGCCGGCCTCGCTCGGGTCCGAACACCTCCAAAACAAGATCGCTGAAACCGTTGATGACGGCCGGCAGCCGGTTGAATCCCGGCGCGCTGTTGACCATCCCGAACACGCGAACCCAGTGGGTGATGCGGTCCAGGGTACCCAGCTCGCGCTGCAGACTACCCAAAATGGCCAGCGCCGTCAGGCGTGCCGCCATGTACGCCTGATCCTCCGAAACCTCCGCACCCACCTTCCCGAAAGGCTGCGCCAGCGAACCGTCTTGGTTCGTTGGCCCGTGACCCGAGATGAGCGCGCGCGTACCGACCACGTGCACCCAGGGAAAGGGGAGTTTGGCGCCGGGAGGTAGCTGAAGTGGAGCGGGCAATTTCAGGCCGAGATCTTGCAGGCGTTGGTCGATTGTCGGCACGGTGATATCTCTCCGAATTGGCCTCGTTACTTTACCGACTCAGCCACGTGGCGCACACGAAGCACAACGGGGTGTACGTCCGAGCGAGCGCCGCTTTGGAAAGCGTTCGCCTAGCCTTCATCCTCCGTCTTTCCTTTGGTGTACTCGAGGCATTTGCTGATTTCGTTTTCGTCAAACTGCTCGTCCGGCTTGGCCTTGAGCTTCAGGCGAATCGTATCCTCATCGTGCTCGATCTCCAGCGAATCCAGTTTCGAGTACTCCTGAGTAGGGCACGAGCACCGTCCCTCCTGACATTCCTGGAATGCTTCCAATAGCTGCTTCTGTTTGCCTTTGGTTTCGCTGACTTCGATGTTGATTTCGTTCTGGTTTGACTCGACTTTGTATTTCACCGCGCGTCCCCCTCTATTACTGTTTGAACTCTAGCACCCCGATTCATTCGCGTCCGTGACGGCGCGAAGCGGCGGAGTCGTCAGGTGGAACCGATTATTTGGCGCCTGTAGGCCACTCCGGATATTGCGGCGCCTGCCCGCCGATGTGGTCCCATGGCGCCTTGGAGCCCACGAAGATATGGGCGGCGATCTCCACGCCAGGATCCCCGTTGATCGGCCCCAGGGTGACTCCGTGAACTTTGTCGAGGTACATGCCACACAACGTGGTTCCGCAGGTCTTGCAGAAAGCGAGACCCCATCCCTCCTGAGAGGTGTAACGTTGCAGATTGTCCTCACCCGATACCCAATTCAAAACCGCGGTATCGGCAAGCTCCGCGTACGCGGACGATGCGCCACTGAACGCTTTTCGGCATCGCGAACAATGGCAAGCACGCGCATTCGTCAAGTTGCCCTTGATCTGGTAGCGCACCGAGCCGCAAAAACATTCGCCTTCGATCACGGGGTCTATCCTCGATTTATGACGTCCAGCGCCCGGCTGAGAGGCGCAGCGATGGCTGTGTCCAGCGGAACGAAATGGAGCGGTTTCGGAGCCGAAGGTTATGTGTCATCGCCACCCGCCCGTTTCACGCCTTTGTCTGTCACAGTAACGAAGATTTCCGCCACACGCTCCTTTTTTCTCGGAAAACTTCGTCTACCTGATACCTTTTCAGTTCCACCCTCCGTATCGAGGAAAGCGATACAACCATCAAAAAAACAGCGCACCAACTACCGTCTACGATTCCCTATGCGAAGAAATAAAATCTAAGACCCTTGATAAGGGCCACGGATCGTTGTGCGTAACTTGATCCAGTATCTCTAACTCTATATTCATTTCTGCACATCGAAAAAGGGGATGGAGGGATTAAATACTATCCAACTCTTCATATTGCTCACAATTAAACCCCCCCGTCCCCTTATTCATGATGGGCAAAGCTGCTAAGTCCGCAGCGTGGTTCCGTAATTGTGACGCTGCACCTTCCATTCGTCGCGCTAACGAGAAGAGTTATTGGAAGGATCTAGGCCGCATTTCTTACGAACAAGTGATTGCTCTCCACTGACCGATGTACCTCTAATTAGGTTTTCGAGTGCCACTATTATCGACTCCATCGACTCCCCCGGGAATTCAATGTGTGTAGATGGCGTATCAACTAAAAGAATAGGTTGTTTTGTCTGTTCATATCTCCCAAAAATAACTTTAGCTTCAGTTTCTTTGGAAAGTTGCTTTCCCACTTTATGTGCGCATTTATCGTAGATATCTTGCTTTTTGATTTCATTTGAGTCTGCAACCAGAGGTGCGCTAAAAATAGCGCTTAAAGCAAGCAGGTACATTACTCGTTTCATCGATTGCTCCTAACATACAAATTAGCGTCATGTAAATTTCCCTATTACCGGTTACCCAACGACCAAGCTCACACGACGAAAACCGCATCGCAGTTTTTGGTCAGGTGGAGTGCCTGGTTAGCCGCTTATTTGACTTGAGCCACATGCTTTCTTGAGCCATCAAGCCTTTTTAAGCGACCTTCTCGCATTAATATTCCTATAACACTCCATGTGAGGTAGTCTTTTGAACCACCTTTATAGTCACTTTGAAGGTTAAGGGCCTTTACTGCATCTGAGTTCTGGATACCACCACGATTGGCCTTTGCTAATTCAAGAGTGGCTTCTTTTAAAAGCTGTAAACCTAGCTGTGCCTTTTCCCTGAGACCAAAGGGAACAATAAGATCTTTTCTTGGTTTAGATTGCTTCCCTGTTGGAAGAACTGAGTTGGTAAGAAGACCACCCGTATCTTCAGTGCCAAATGCAGAGATCAACTCAGCTTCCAACTTGAGCGCTTGGATTTCAGACAGGCCATCCGCTAATACAGAGACTATTACATCAAATCCTTCATCTTTAATTTCTTTGATGCGTCTTCCCTTTTTAGTTTTATCAATATTCGTTACATGATCCCATGCACGAGTTCCAGTACCCTTTCCAATATAGAAGGGCCTAGCATTAGAACCCCGAGGATCTTTTAGCGAATATACGTAAAACGAATCTTCCGTCACTTATTTTTCCTTGCGGTTAACGCGGAGTTGAGGGACCTCGCGCGGCTTCTTGCGCGAGGTCCCTCTCGAACGAAAGGTTAGAGGACGGCATTGGCATGCTTTTCGAGGTAGGTAATCGATACCGCTGGCGATAGCGGCTGAGTTCGAGTGACCTGGTAGCCAGCGCGTTTGTAGAGGCGAATATTGCTTTCGCTCTTGCTACCTGTGAAGAGTTCAAATCGAGCCACCACCGGGCACTGGCCTTCAATTGTCTTCAGCAAACTTGAACCGATACCACGACGCTGGAAGGCGGGGTGCACGATGAGACGCCCAATCTCGCAAGTGTCGTTGTTGACCCTTGCGCGAACGGACCCCACAAGCTGACCGTCGACAACTGCCTTGAGAACGATTGAAACGGAGAACTCTTCGGCTAGCGACTCGATAGTTTGTGTAAGCGGTGGAATCGACCAGTCGTTGTAGAGAGCGGCCTCAGATTGATAGGCGAGCCTCTGGAGTGCCAAGATAGCCGGGGCATCTTCGGGTAAGGCGCGTTCAATCGTGAGCACGTTCAGCC
>JBNKCG010000077.1:0-45480 GCA_050287605.1 Gammaproteobacteria bacterium
GCGACACAGCTCAGGACCCTGTGGATCAGCAATGCGCTGGCCGCCGTGGTTCCGGCGGGCAGCGTTGACGCCATCGCCGCCCGCGCGGAGGTGAAACGCGTCGATTACGACGCTACCGTCAAACTTCCCCGTCCCGTCAACGGTCGACGCTAACGTCGCGCCGCGACGTTGCAACGCGCATTGGCCGCTGCCGTCCGGCTGCGGTGTTGGCCAGACACGCTCTGCGCCACGGTAGGTCAACACCCCAATCTTCCCCATGCAGCCCTGTATTTCATGGAATCGACGTATTAAAAGCGATGGCCTGGTGATATTACTTGGGAGAAGAAGGGGCGTTTCGGCGTTAAGAAACAGGCGATAAGCAACTGTTATTTATGAATCCTTAATTTTTGCTTAAGTACGGATGAAGGGCGTGGAATCGACAGTGAATGCCGGACGTGAGGTCGGCCTGGGCGAGCACTTGGTTCGCACCGGCAAGTTGCGTCCCGTCGATTTGAACCGCGTCAAACGGGTCCAGGCCGAACAGGGCAACACGCAGCGCCTGTCGCACCTGTTGGTCACCCTGGGGGTGGTGGGAGAACGCGACGTGGCCGGCGCGCTGGCCGAATTGTGCGACACCGCGCTGGTGGGGCCCGAGGACTATCCCGCGGAACCGGTGATGGAGGGGCTGCTGGCCCCGCGCTTCATGCTCGAACATCGGATCATCGTGCTGGCGGGCGACGATATGGGGGTGACGGTGGCCATGGCCGATCCGCAGGACAGCGTGGCGCGCGAGGCATTGGCGTACGCCTGCGGCCGCCCGCTGACGGTGCGGGTGGGAGTGGCCTCGGAGATCGAGTCCGCACACCGGCGTCTGGCGGGCGACGAAGAGACAACGCGCAGCGGCGATCCGGTTGACGAACTCGTAGTGGACGATGTCAGCAGCGACGACATCGAGCACCTCAAGGATCTTGCCAGCGAGGCGCCGGTGATCCGCATCGTCAATCTGCTGCTGCAGCGGGCCGCGGAACTGGGCGCTTCGGATATCCATGTGGAACCGTTCGAGGATCAGCTCAAGGTGCGCTACCGCATCGACGGCGTGCTGCGCGACGTGGAGCCGCCGGCGGCGCAGATGGGCGCGGCCATCGTCTCGCGTATCAAGATCATGGCGCGGCTCGATATCGCCGAGCGACGCATGCCGCAGGACGGGCGTATCCGTCTGCGCATTCAGGGGCGCGATTTCGACCTGCGCGTCTCCACCGTCCCCACCCTGTACGGCGAGAGCGTGGTGCTGCGCCTGCTCAACCGCGAAACCATCGCCCACGATTTCGTATCGCTGGGATTTGCCGAGGAGGTGCGTCTGCGCTTCGAAGAGGTGCTGCGGCTGCCCCACGGCATGATCCTGCTGACCGGTCCCACCGGCAGCGGCAAGACCACCACGCTCTACGCCGCGCTCAGTCTGCTCAACACGCCGGAGCGCAAGATCATCACGGTGGAGGACCCGGTGGAGTACCAGCTCGAAGGGATCAATCAGATCCAGGCCAAGCCGGGTATCGGACTGAGTTTTGCCAACACCTTGCGCTCCATCGTGCGTCAGGACCCCGACGTGATCATGGTGGGCGAGATGCGTGACCTGGAGACCGCACGCATTTCGATTCAGTCCGCACTCACCGGCCACCTGGTACTGTCGACGCTGCACACCAACGATGCCGCCAGCAGTGCCACCCGCCTGCTGGAGATGGGCGTGGAGGACTACCTGCTGACCTCTACGCTCAACGCCGTGGTCGCACAGCGTCTGGTGCGGGTGTTGTGCCGTAACTGCCGGCGTCCCGCCGAAATTCCCAAGGGCGCTGCCGGCGCGCTGGCTGAATTGGGGCAGGGCGATGGCGTGATTTACAGCGCCGGCGGTTGCGCCAAGTGCGGCGGTACCGGATTCAACGGCCGCACCACGATACAGGAACTCCTGCTCATGGACGACGACGTGCGTCGCGCCATCCTGCATCACGAAGAGGCGCACCGCATCGAGGAGGTGGCGCGCGCCAACGGCATGCGCACCATGTACGAGGAGGGGTTGCGCAAGGTGGCATCCGGCATCACCAGCCTCGAAGAAGTCCTCCGGGTGACCCAGGAGGCGTGACGCCGATGCCGCTATTCAACTACAAGGCGGTTACCACCGGCGGCGAGGTCATCGAAGGGCAGCGCGAAGGGGTGGATCAGGCGGCGGTGGTGCAGTGGCTCCAGCATACCGGCCACATTCCGTTGCGCGCCGAGCCTTCCGAAACGGCGCGGCGCAGCCTGTTGCCGATGCTGCGTCGGCGCGGTACGCGCCGCATCGGCCGCGCCGAGCTGACCGCGATCACCGAAGAGCTGGCGGTGTTGCTTAAGGCCGGTGTGCCGCTGGAGCAGGCGTTGCAGATAGCGCGCGATGCCAGCGACAGTGATGCGAGCGTCAGGCTGTTGGGCAACGTGTTGGAGCAGGTGCGCGGAGGCAAGAGCTTTTCCGCGGCGCTGGAGACCGAGCACGCCAACTTCTCGGCGCTGTTCGTCAACATCGTGCGTACCGCCGAGGCGGCGGGCGCCCTGGACGAAGGGCTCGCGCAGCTTGGCGAGTATCTGCAGCGGGAGAAGGCGCTGCGTGAAGAGGTCGTCTCGGCCACGCTCTATCCGCTGATCCTGTTCGGCGTCGCGGTGGTCTCCGTTGGGCTCATTCTGACCTACGTCATCCCCAAGATTTCCGAACTGTTCGTGGGCTACGAGGATGTGCTGCCGCTTTCCACCACGCTGGTGATCGCTACCGCAGCGTTCGTCACCGACTACTGGTGGGTATTTCTGCTGCTGGTATTGACGGGGCTGGCGATCCTGCGCCAGCAGCTCGCGCGCCCCGCCGGACGGCTGCGCTGGGACCGGGGTGTGCTGCGCGTGCCCTATCTCGGTGAGCTGGTCGTCAAGATCGAAGTGGCGAGACTGAGCCGCAGTCTTGCGACGTTGCTGGGCAACGGTGTGCCGTTGATCAACGCCATCCCGCTGGCGAGCGGTTCGCTCAGCAATCGCTCGATGGCGGGCGCCATGACCGATGCCATGGATGAGCTCAAGGACGGCGGCACGCTGTCGGCCATGATCGCGGGAATCCCGCATTTCCCGGCGCTGGCGCTGCAGCTGATCAAGGTCGGGGAGGAGACCGGCAATCTCGAAGCCATGCTGGCGAAGATGGCAAACGTCTACGAGGCCGAGACCAGCAAGGCGGTCAAACGCCTGCTGGCGGTGCTGGAGCCGGTGTTGATCGTTGGACTGGGCGTGATTATCGGGAGCGTCATCATGTCGATCATGGTGGCGATCATCAGCGTCAATGATTTGCCGTTGTAAGGCGGCGCGTGGCAGTGAACGAAAGTGCACAGAGAATCGTTACAGAGGGTGTCGTGAGATGAAGCGGAGCAATCGTTTCCCGCACGCCGGCGAGGCGCGCGGATTTACGTTGATCGAACTGCTGGTGGTGCTGGTGGTGCTTGGGCTGCTGGCCGGCCTGGTTGGCCCCAAGGTGATGAAACACCTGGGCGAGTCCAAGAGCAAAACGGCGAAGCTGCAGATCGAGGAGATCGCTGCGGCGCTGGACATGTTCCGCATCGACGTGGATCGCTACCCCACGAGCGAGGAGAGTCTGGTTGCGCTGGTGGAGCGCCCCAGCGGGACGGAGTCGTGGAACGGACCCTACCTACGCAAAAAAATCGTACCCAGAGATCCGTGGGGACACGACTACCACTACCGCTACCCGGGTCAGAACGCCGATTTCGACGTCTACTCCCTGGGCGCCGATCAGCGCGAGGGTGGCGACGGTGAAAACGCCGACGTGGTGAGCTGGAAGTGAACGACGGACGCGCGCCGGCAGGAACCGCCGGGTACCTCAGACCTGTGGCGGGGGTGCGGCGCGCGTGCGGGTTCTCGCTGGTCGAACTGCTGGTGGCACTGGCGCTGGTCAGCGCCTTCGTCGTCGTCGCCTTGCCGGCGTTTTCCGGCGGCGGCGATACGCTCAAGGCCCGCTCAGCGGCGCGCGAAGTCCATCGGGTGCTGAAAGCGGCGCGCGATCAGGCCATCACCTGGGCCAAGCCCAGCGAGGTGATCATCGATACGCAGGGGCAACGCGTCGCGCTGACCGGCAGCGCGGTCGAGTACCGGATACCGGCCGGTATGCATCTGACACGCGCAGCGCAAACCGCCGATACGTGGCGGGTGGTCTTCTTTCCCGACGGTACGGTCAGCGGCGGCGCGTTCGCCCTGGTGGGTAAGCGCAAGACCTTCCGGTTCGAATTGGAACCCTTGACGGGGCAGGTGGCCATCGATGCGCAAGTGTCCGACAGCCTGGCGTCGCGTTGACGGATTCACGCTGGTGGAGGTGCTGGTCGCCGGCGCGATCCTGGTCAGCGTGCTGACGGTCGCCCTCGGCGTGTTTTCCTCCGGCGTAGCCGGTACCCGCAAAGCGGACGAATACACCCACGCTCTGAGTATTGCCGTGGCTCGTATGGCCGAGATCGAAGGCGACACCCTCGTCGCACCGGGCGCGTGGAACGGCGTTGCCGATGAGCGCTTCGAGTGGCGGACCCGCGTCGAGCCGGTTTTCGTCGCGCAGGGCGATCCGCAGCCGGCCGTCGCGCTCGTTCCTTATCAGGTCGTCGTGCAGGTGGCGTGGCAGGAGCGCGAGCAGCGGCGTGCCGTTGAGCTGCAGACGTTGCGTCTGGGGAAGCCGCGATGAGTCGCCCCGGCGCCGTCACGTCACGTCACGCCCTGCGCGGTTTCACGCTGATCGAGGTGTTGATCGCCATCACGGTCACGTTGCTGATCGTGCCGCTGGCGGTGGAGGGTGTACGCAGCGGTCTGGGTACCGCCGAGCGTCTGACCCAGCACCGTGACGCCGCAGGCCGGGCGTCGGCCGCGCAACGGGTGCTGCGCAAACAGATCAGCGAGGCGCTGCCCGTCGACGACCGCAACTCCAACGAGGCGGAAACGGTGGCGTTTCAGGGTAGCAACCGCGAGCTGGAGTTCGTGGCGCGGGTCCCGTTGCACGCTGGCGGCGGCGGGTTGTTCCGGCACCGGCTTCGTTTCGTGACGCAGGCCGATCGCAACGCGCTGATGTTGAGTTACTGGCCCCTGACCACTGGCGAGCGGGGAGCGCCGCGCGATGAGGAGATCGTCAATGTCGAGTTGGCCACGGGTATTGCGGGACTGAAGTTGGCGTACTTCGGTTCGCTACGTGTGGGCGAAAAACCGGACTGGCACGCGCAGTGGCAGCACCAACGCGATCTGCCGCGCCGCGTGCGGCTGCAGGTGCAGCGGCAAGCGGGCGACGCGCGGCAGTGGGACGAGTTGGTGATTCCGGTCTACGCCGCCGCAGCGGTGTGGTGAGGGGGCCGAGAGCGATGCGGAATGCGCGCACCCTTCGGCAGCCGGTAGGCCGCGTCGGCTCAACGCAGCGCGGCGTGGTGTTGGTGGCGGTGTTGTGGGTGCTGGGTATTGTGATGCTGCTGGCGACCGGGATCGCAGCGCAGACGCGCACCGAGCAGCGTCTGACGCGCAACCTGATCGCTTCGGAGCAGGCCAGCCGCGCGGCGCAGGGGGGCGTCTACTACGCGATGCTCGGTCTGCTGAGCGTCAACGCCGATCAGGGCGGCACGTGGCGGCATCCGGTGCCCGATCTCACCGTCGGCAAGGCGTTCGTACAAACGCAGATCCACGACGAGCGCGGCAAGGTCGACCTCAACGAGGCGCCGCAGGAGTTGATCCGGGGCGTGATGCAGGCCGGCGGTGCCGATTTCGACGAAGCGGACCGCCTGGCCGACGCGGTGCTGGATTGGCGCGACGTCGACGACCTGCGCCGCCTGCACGGTGCCGAGGATCCCGACTATCGGGCTGCCGGATTTCGCTACGGTGCCAAGAACGCGCCGTTCGACACGGTGGATGAGCTGCAGCGCGTACTGGGTATGCGGACCGAGCTGTATGGCGCTGTTCGTGACGCCTTTACCGTCTATTCGCGCGCCGCGCAGGTGAATCCGTTCGCCGCTGCGCCGCTGGTGCTGAACGCCATTCCGGGGATGACGCCGGATGCAGTGGCCGCGTTTGTCGCGGCACGCGACGCCAGCGTGGCCGAGGGGACTCCGGCGCCCCAATTTCCCGTGGCGGAAGGCGTGTACGTGACGTACGAAACCGGCCCGGCATATAGGGTGCAGGCGCGGGCCGAGATAGCCGCAACGGCCAGAGCGGCGGTCGATGCGGTGGTGGTGGTGGGACCCGAATACAACGCAACGGGCTACCGGATCGCGGAGTGGAATTCTTCGCCGTATTGAGAGGTGAGGTGGCGAAAATGACGGCGCAGGCAGGGGTTCGAAACCAACGCATCGGGATGGGCGCACCGGGTGCGGTGTTGTACGCGGCGTGGCGGCCGGTTCAGCGCTTTGGACGCTGGTGGGTCGGCGAGTTGGTCGCGATGCTGCCCTACCGTGTGCGGTATCTGTTGGGGTTGGAGTCCAGCATTCTGGTCATCGACGTGACGCCCCCGCAACTGGAGGTGCGTTTGTGGCAGGGTCGGCGCTGCGAGGCGTTGGGGACCCTGCGCATCGTCAAATCGGCCGATCACGCTGCGGAGAGCGACCCCATAGTGCGCCGCGCAGCGCGCACCGATGCCGTCGTTCTGCGGCTGCCGGAGGATCAGGTGTTGCAGCTCGACGTCACCCTGCCGCTGGCCGCCGAGGACAACCTGCGCGAAGTGCTCGGTTTCGAGATGGATCGCCTGACGCCGTTCAACCGCGAGATGGTGGCCTATGACTACGTGAAAGTGGGGCGCGACCCGGCTCAGGGGGTCGTCCGGCTGAAGCTGTTCGTCATCACCAAAAGCAAGCTGCAGCTCCTGGTCGCACGGCTCGCGGCGCTGGGGATTCAGGCGACGGCGGTGACGACCTACCGGTCGCCGGACGAGCAGGGTATGCCGGAGTTCCCGGCGCAACCGAACCTGCTGACCGAAACTCCCGGATCGCGCTCGCGGTCGCCGGTGCGCTATCTCGCCTATGCCAGCTCGGCGTTGGTGCTGGTGCTGGCCATCGTCGCGTTGGCGTTGCCGTTGTGGAATCAGCAGCGCTATATCGCCGGGTTGGAACAGGCCATCGAAGCCGTCCAGGCGGACGTGAAGAACTCGAAGCGCTTGGCGGGGGAGCTGGACCGAGTGGTCAAGGATGCGGAGTTCATCGCGGCGAAAAAGCGTGACGAACCGATGGCGATCGGTCTGGTGAACGAGCTGACGCAGCTCGTCCCCGACGGGACGTGGCTGCATCGCCTGGAGATCAAGGGCGGCCAGATACGGGTGCAGGGTGAATCGGTCAATGCCGCCCCGGTGCTCTCGACGATTGAGAACTCGGGCCGTTTCGCCGAAACCCAGTTTGCTTCGCCGGTAGTGAGAAACTCCTCGACGGGTACGGAGCGCTTTTCCATCCTCACCCGGGGAACCACGCTGAGGGCAGGGCCATGAGCTACGAACTGACGGCACTACAGCGGAAGATCGCTGCGCTCGCGATTTTGGTGGTCGCCATCGGTGCCTATTACGGGCTGGTGGTCGATCCGTTGGTGAACCGCTATAGCGACAATCGCGAGCAGATTGCCATGCTCGAGCAGCGCCTTGCCGGGTACCGGCAGATTGCCGCCGATGCCCCTGCGGTCAAAGCGGCCTTGCAGCGCAAGCTGAGTGAAGTCAGGCGTACCGCCTTCTTCCTGAGCAACCCCAAGCACGCGCTGGCGTCGGTGGAACTTCAGGAGCTGGTGCGCAGCAAGATCAACCAAGCCAACGGTCATCTGATGAGCAGCCAAGCCTTTGACGTGAGTGCGCTCGAGGGCCACGAACTGGTGGCGGTGGAGGTGCGGGTACAGGGCGACATCGATGTGTTGCGTACGTTGCTGTTCGAGTTGACCAACGGCAGGCCGGTGGTATTCGTGGACGAGTTGAACGTCACCGCCTACCGCGGCAGAGCGCTGGGGCGCGTTGTGCAAGGTGCGAACAAGGAGGGACAGATGCTCGATATCCGGGTCCGGGTGAGCGCTTTCCTGCCCGCCGAATCGCAGGGGGCGTAGCCATGCGTGGTGCGCTTGGTCTGGTTGTCGTCAACGGTCTCGTGGCCATCGGGTTGATGTTCGCGATTGCGGCGCAGTGGTCGCAGGGGTCGGGACAGGTTGCGCAGCAGGCGACCGGCGTTGGGGGGGCGCAGCGTGTGCTGAAGACGGCTGCCACGCCGTCCATACCTACCGCCACCCTGGAGGAGTACGACGCCATGGTGGAGCGGCCGCTGTTCAGTCCCGACCGTCGCCCCGCCCCGGTGGAAGTGGTGGCTGAGGCTGCCCAGCCGTCGCTGATCGACAAACTGGTGCTGACGGGGATCGTCACCGGTCCCGACAAGAAGCTGGCGATATTCGTCAATGGAGCCGATCAGAAGGAGTTGCGAATTGCCGAGGGCGGTGCGTTTGAGGGCTGGCGCCTGGCGGATTTCACCGAGAGCGGCGTCTCGTTTTCGCGCGAAGGGACGACACGCGAATTGCCGCTGTACAAGGAGGATCAGGGTGGTGCGGCCACTGCGGCGGGCGGCATGCAGGCGAACGGGGCGGTGCGCAGATATCTGACCAGGCGTCAGCGCGCGCAGGTCGAACAACAGTGAAGTCATACCCGAAGGGGTCAGGTGCGATGAACCATAACAAGACGACCACGCGACAGGCGGGGTGGAGCACAGGGGTGGCATCGGTGTTGCTGCCGATGGTGTTGGCGGCGTGCGCATCCACCGCCGTAGAACGGAGCGCCGTGGGTGAGGGAGGGCAGCCCGTTGCCGTCGAACGCACCAGCGGCGTTGTCTCCCGTGCGCTCGACCGGGAGTCGGGGACGGCGACAGGTCAGGCGGGCGGTGGTGCGGCGACGCACTCGCGCGGCAACGAGTTTATCGAGGGCAGCGGGCGGTTCATCAATGCCCGCGCAGCACGCGGATCTGTTGTGCAGACCCATGCCGGTGACTACACGCTCAAGTTCGAAAACACGGAATTACGGGAAGTCGCCAAATCGATTCTGGGCGACCTTCTGGACGCCAGCTACACCGTGGACAGCAAGCTTGCCGGTAGCACCGTCTATATGCAGACCGGAACGCCGCTGGCCAAGGAGGATCTGCTGCCGGCGCTGGAGACGCTGCTGAGCCGCTACGGAGCGCTCATCGTTTACGAAGGCGGGATCTACAACATCGTACCCGAGGCGGCGGGCCTCGAGTCGGTGCTTGCGCCTTCCACGACGCTGTCCAAGCAGCGTGGCTATCAGAATATCATCGTCGCCCTGCACTACATCGCCGCGGAGGAGATGCGCAAGCTGCTGGAGTCGATACACAAGGTCAAGAAAGGGATCGCGATCGACGAGCATCGCAATCTGCTGCTGGTGAGCGGAACGCAGACGGAATTGCGGGAGTTGCTGCGCACCGTGGAGATCTTCGACGTGGATCAGATGCAGGGCATGTCCGTCGCCCTGTTTCGGCTGGAGACCGTGGAAGCCAAGGCCATCAAGAAGGAGCTGGAGACCATCCTCGATGCGTTGGCCGGCGAATCGGGGGCGCGCATGGTGCGCATCCTCGAGATCGAACGTATCAACAGCCTGCTGGCGATCTCTCCGCAACGCAAATACCTCAAAGACATCGAGGAGTGGATTGCGCGACTGGACCACGCTGAATTGTCGGCCGGACGCGGCATGTACGTGTATTTTGTGCAAAACGGCGACGCGACGAAGATGGCGGATGTACTGCAGCGGCTGATCTCGGGCGGCAGTGGAACCGCGGGGGCGCGTAGGGTGAGTCTTGGCGTCCCTGCGACGCGCGCCCGGGAACCGGCGGCCGCAACGCAGAACGGGGGCGTTGCATCCGGCGCGGCTGCCGCAGCCGCTGCAGCTGCCGCGGGGACCGTTCCGCGCGCGCCGCTGCGTGCGGTCCTGACCTCGGCGCAGGGTGGCGACGGCGGCGTGGCGAATGTGGTGAGTTTGAGCGAAGTGAGCATCATCGCCGACGAGGAGCGCAATGCACTGGTCGTCCTGGCCACCCCCGAGGAGTACGGTCAGGTGGAAAAAGCGCTGCGTAAGCTCGATGTGGCGCCTAACCAAGTGTTGGTGCAGGCCTCGATCATCGAGGTTACGCTGAGCGACGAACTCAACTTCGGACTCGAGTGGTATTTCCGCAACGGTCGGGGCACCAAAACGGGAACCGGCCAACTCGATCTGGGCGGTAGCGGTATCGCGCCGGTGGTGCCCGGGTTCTCCTACTCCATCGTCGACAGCGCCGACAAGATCGCTCTGGCGCTCAACACCCTGGCCAGCAATACCAAACTCAACGTCATCTCGTCGCCCTCGCTGATGGTGCTGGACAACAGAACGGCGACCATCACCGTCGGCGACCAGGTGCCGATACGCACCTCGGAAACCATCAATCAAGCCACGGCGGGGGACAACCCCGTCATCACCAGCTCCATCCAATTCCGCGACACCGGTGTTACGCTGGAGGTGACGCCACGCGTCAATAACGGTGGCAAGGTAATCATGGATATCCGCCAGGAGGTGAGCAGCGTGGATCGCACCACCACCTCGAGTATCGATTCGCCGACCATCAACCAGCGCGAGATCAAGACCTCCGTGGCGGTGCAGAGCGGCGACACCATCGTGCTGGGTGGGCTGATCCAGGATGACAACCAAAATTCCGAGAGCGGCGTTCCCGGGATTCGCAGGGTTCCCATCATCGGCTGGTTTTTCGGCAGTGAGAGCAAGTCGAAGACCCGAACCGAGCTATTGGTGCTGATTACGCCAACTGCCATACTCGACGACAGCGATGCCCGTGAGGCGACCAAAGAGCTGAAGCTCAAGATGAAGGGGCTGCAACAGATTAGCTTGGAACACTGACCGGGACCGATGAGCGATCAACGGATAGTCGAGCGATGAGCCTGCGCAAGCGCGATTCGATTTCTGCGGTTCAGAGTCGAATATCCACCATTCGCCACTTCACGAGCCTGATTCACTCCCGGCTCGAGATGCCCGAGAGTTTGAAACAGGCGCTCTTCACGACCACGTTGGTGTTGGGTGCCGACCACGCGTTTCTGATTTTGTTGGGTGGTATCGACCAGGGTGAGGACCTGCAGATTTCCCTGGAAATAGAGCAAGAAGCCTTGGAGTCGGTGGCTTCGCGCGTCAAACCGATGATCGCAACCACCGCATTGGATGAGGGAATCTTCGTGTCCGGGCCGCAAAACCCCTTGCTGGGCATGTTCAATAGTCTGCCCCACGATCCGCCGTTCGCGGATGTGGCGGTCGCGCCTATCGTCAGCTACGAAAAGCGATCCGTCGTGGGGCTGTTGGCGGTGTTCGCGGAGTCAGTCAATAAACTCGACGGCGAGAGCCACCAGTTTATCGGACTGGCTGGCGACATGATCTCGCTGGTGATCGAAAACCGAAAAGCCGTCGAAGCGCAGCACCGCTCCCAACTGCACATCCTCGCGGCAAAACGGGTGTGGGAGAAGACCGTGGATCTGCTGCCGCAGTTAATCATGGTGGTGGACCGGAGCGGGTGTGTGCTGCGCGCCAATCGCATCATTGAGAAATGGCTGGCGGCGGATGTCAAAACCGTTACCGGCAGGCACTACCACGAACTGATCCATCCGGGCTGTGCGGACAGTGAGTGTGACTTGCGACAGCGGGTGTTGGATGTATGGCCGGCCGTTCTGGAAGGGGGAGAGGCAAACTGGGAGTACCAAGACCAGCGGCTGGGCCGCTATTTTCGGGTGCGTATCCGAGGGCTTCAATCGGATGCCCCGGATGATGATCTCTGGGAGGAGGACGGTTTCGCGGCGCTGGCATGGGAAGACATCACCATAGACAAGCAGGCCAAACAGGTGCTTGACCAGTACAACCAGCGACTGGAGGAGCAAGTGGCGGAGGCGACTTCGCTCCTCACTGCGGCAAATCGTAGTCTGAAGGAGCAGGTTGCCGAGCACTTGCGCGACAAGGCGGCGCTGCGCGAATCGGAGTCGCGCTACGCGACGTTGGTGAATACCACGCAGACCGGTATCTACGTGGTGGAGGAGGGACGCTTGACCTTCTGCAACCAACGCTTTGCGCAGATATTCGACAGCCAGGAAGAGGCGCTGATCGGACGCAAGCTGAGCGACTTCATGACCCGGGTGTCGGAAAACGATTTGTGCGAGATTGCGTTGTTCGACGGCGTCATGTACGGCCCCGAGCTGGCTCATGCGAGAAAGTCGGATGGCGAGGACATCTGGCTGAGTCAGAGCACCGCGCCGGTCGTCTATCGGGGGAGGCAGGTGACGCTGGGCAATGTCGTAGACATTACCCATCTACTACGCGTGCAAAACGACCTCGAAAATTCCAACCAGGAGTTGGAGGCGCTCTACCGGCGCTATCTGAACGTGCAGGAGCTGGAGCGCCAGCGCGTGGCGTCGGATCTGCACGACGGCATCGGACAGACGCTGAGCGGTATCAAGTTCACATTGGAGAACGCCATCGGGGCGATCGAAAAGCAGATGGGCCGATCGTGCGAGCGATTGCACGATGTGCTGCGAAAGCTGCAGATCGGCATCGACGAGGTCAGGCGTACGGCGATGAATCTGCGCCCGGCGACCTTGGATCACCTGGGGATTGTGGCGACCCTGCGTTGGTTTTGCCGGGAGTTTCAGATCGATGTTCCGGGCATCTCTGTCGAGCAGGTGATCGAGGTCGAAGAGGGTTGGATCCCGGAGCCGTTGAAGGTGGTGATCTTTCGTATCGTGCAGGAGACCTTCAACAATGTCGCGAAGCATGCCAAGGCCAGCACGATTACGCTAGCGCTTGTCGTCGAAGGACCGTCCATCGTGCTCTCGGTCATCGACAACGGGATCGGTATCGATCTGGAGCGCCTTTCCGAGCGGGAGGTTGGATTGGGGTTGGTGAGTATGCGCGAACGCGCGGAACACGCCGACGGGCATATGACCCTCGACTCAACGCCTGGGCGTGGAACAACGGTTAAGGTGATCTGGCCGTTCGCGACCGACGGCGAGAGCGGGGATGCAACACCCGGTGGCGACGGTTGAGCGACGCATGCTGATTCCAAATGACATCGAGAGGCAACCGCGTGTGACGTTGCACCCATGTAGACCGGGTGAGCCCCTGAACCGCTACAACCGGTTGTCTGCCAGGTGGGGCAGGGATTTGGGCAACCTACGCGTCGACGGCAAGCAATCCGTTCTTGATGGCATAGGCGGTAATGGCCGATGCGCTGTGGAGATCGAGTTTTTTCATCAGGTTGGAGCGGTGCTTTTCCACCGTCTTGAGGCTGACGGTGAGAAACTCCGCGATGTCCTTGTTCTTGTAGCCCTCCGCGATGAGCTTGAGCGTCTGACGTTCGCGCGAGGTGAGCGCCTCCCACGACGGACGGCTACGCGATTCAGGGTTGTCGCTGCGATCCAGGAAGCCGGTTACGATCATCGAAGAGATGCCGGGGCTGATGTAGGTCTTGCCGCGCTGTACGTGGCGGATGGCGGAGATGAGTTCGAGCCGGGTGTCGTCCTTGAGGACGTAGGCGTCGGCGCCCGAATCCAGCGTGGAACGTACAAACTCCTCCGATTTGTGTACCGTGAGCACAACAATCTTGACGTCGGGGTGGCGGCGCTTAATCGCTCGGATCGCCTCCGGCCCGTTGGTGTGGGGCATGGTGAGATCCATCAGGACGATTGCGGGCAGGTGCTGGTTGACGTAGCGAATCGCCTCGTTGCCGTCGGTGGCCTCACCCACCACATCCAGGTCGCGTTCGTCGCTGAGCAGCGCGCGCAGACCTTCGCGCACCATCGCATGGTCGTCGGCGATCAATACAGGGCAATTAGTCATGTTGATACCTCCCGGGGCTTCCGTGTCGCGGATTGTTTTTGTCCGGCTGGCGCTTGGGGACGATCCCCGGCTTCCGTCAATTGATATTCGTCATTTGTTATCTATATGTTTAATTGAATGAGTCGGGTAATTGCTTAAGGTAGGCTTACGGATTGGCAATCTTTGCTTTCGCGATAGCCGAAAAACTGCGGGTAATCAGGCACATTGCATTTTCATGACACTGTGCACGGCGGGACGTGCAAATGTTGGCAGATGTGGGATATATCTGATTTCGTAATATTGCGATGACGGTGGGAGGGTAATAACGGTGACGCAGTCAGGGTTATTCGGTGCTGGCCCGGCTCAACCATTGCTAGGGACGGAACGGTGACGCAACTACTGCTGGTGGAAGACGACGAGTTGGTGGGTGACGGCTTGCGGCTGCTGCTCATCCAGTCCGGCTACGCCGTGCAATGGGTGCGCGATACGGAATCGGCCGAACAGGCGTTGATCGATGGGAGCTGCGATGCCATCGTTCTGGACCTCAACCTCCCTGACGGGTCCGGCATCGATATTCTCACCCGCATCCGGGCGCGGGGAGACCCCACCCCGGTCGTCATCGTCACCGCACGGGACAAGCTCAACGATCGCGTCGCGGCGCTCAATATCGGCGCCGACGACTACATCGTCAAACCCATCAACATCGACGAACTGGTCGCCCGCCTGAAGGCCATCAACCGGCGCGTGCAAGGCCGTGCCGACGAGACGCTGCGCAGCGGCGAGGTCGTTTTGGATCCCATTGCCTATTCGGTGAGCTACCGAGGTGCGCCGGTCCCACTTTCCAAGCGGGAGTATTCGCTGCTCAAAGTGCTGATGGCCGTTCCCGGCAAGGTCGTGACGCGCCAGCGTCTGGAGGAGGCGCTCTACGTGGGTGACGGTAGTATTGCGAGCAACGCGATCGAGGTGTTCGTGCACAACCTGCGCAAAAAGCTCGACCCGAGATTCATCCGTACCGTGCGCGGTGTCGGTTACAAGGTCGAAGGCGGGCCGTCGTGAAGATGTCGCTGCGTATTCGCCTGCTGGTTTCGACGCTGGTGATATTCGCCGTGGCGTGGATTTTGGTCGCCTATTCCACCGAGCGTGAAATCCACAAACAGGCACTGGAACAGTTTGATCTGCAATTGGAACAGAAGCACCGTTTCCTCCAAGTGATCGTTCGGCATGAGGCCTCCGAACAAGACGTGGTGAGGTTCGCCAGCGACCTGAAAGCGGCGGACCTGTTGATCTATATGCACGGCGAACACTACGGCATGTCGTTCGCGATCTGGTCGCCCGAGGGGGAACAACTCCTCAAGAGTCGGGGGGCGCCACCGTTCGAGCTTGCGAACCTCGACCACGGTTACATCGAACGGTTGATCGGTGGCCAGCCGTGGCGTTTGTTGACCCGCGAGGACCCGTTGACACACTATTCCATCGCTATCGGGTATCACCTCAAGGATCTCGGGAACGCGGTTGATCACGTGACGGTCGAGACCTTGAAACCGCTTTCGGTGATTATGCTCGCTCTCACGGCTGTACTCTGGTACGTCATCGGGCGTTCCATGCAGCCGTTGAACAGACTGACCGACGAGATCATGGCACGACATCCGCTGGCGCTGCACACCGTGAGCATGAAGTCGGTACCCAAAGAAGTTCAACCACTGGTGGCCGCGTTGAACCTGTTGTTAAAACGCCTGGAAGAGACTTTCAATAGTTACGACAATTTCACGGCCGACGCCGCACACGAGTTGCGCACTCCCTTGGCCGGCCTGGCGTTGCAGGTGGAGGCGTCGCTGCGCGCCACATCAGAGGAAGATCGCACGCACGCGCTGCAGATGGTTCGGCGCGGCGTGGACCGGGCAAGTCACATCGTTGAGCAGATGCTCGCGCTGTCGCGGCTCAACACCATGGATGGCGCGATCACGGACGATACCGCGGATTTACGCGAACCTTGCGAAAATGCGGTGCAGTCGCTCGCAGCACTGGCTGAAGAGCGCCGCATCGCGATCGAGTTGCGGGGCGAAACGCATCGGCAGGTGCGCGGTGATGCCGGACTGGTGGAGGTGATGATGACCAATCTGGTGCGCAACGCCATCCTCTACACGCCTGAGGGTGGACAGGTGATAGTCGAACTGGGAGTGGAAAACGGCCGGCCCTACGTGGCAGTCGAGGATACCGGTCCCGGGATACCCCAAGCGAAGCGCGAAGCCGTCCAGGAGCGTTTCGTACGCCTCGCCGACGTGCGCAGCGAAGGCAGCGGCCTGGGTCTGGCCATTGTGCGGCGTGTGGTCGATCTTCATCGCGGAGACCTTGAGCTGGCGGATCGGGCGACGGGCAACGGGCTGCGCGTTACGGTACGGTTTTTGGCTGCCTGACGGCCGCACGCCGTCGACACCTCTTCAATGCGGCCGCCCCCGCACAAGCGCCGCACTCCGTGCGTAGCCCACAAATACGCCTCGCAAGCCACCAACATACAGTAGTCACCTACCCCGGTTTTTCCGCGCGATCTGGTATCTATTACCTCGACGTTGGTGGGCGACCGATTTCGTTTGGTGGAGAGCTGCGTGCAATGTCACATGCCCTGATCGTGGATGACAACAGAACGTTTCGGGGGGATTTGTCCGATCTGATCGCCCGGCGTTTTCCCGGTGTGGAAGTACACCAGGCGGGCGACACCGCCGCGGCGCGGCATGTTCTCGAGTCGCAAACTTTCGACGTCGTCTTTGTCGATATCGAACTGCCGGGCGAGAGCGGGCTCGCACTCACGCGAAGGCTGCAGCACAGGTACCCGTCGTTGGTGAAGGTGGTGATGACGGTCCACGACTTGCCCGAGTTCCGCGAGGCTGCGTTGGCATTGGGGGCGGACTATTTCGTGCCCAAGGAGTCGCGCGACGAAATGGAGGCGACTCTCAACACCATCCAGTACTTCCTCGGTCCGGATACGGAGCCGTTAACACCCACCCCTTAGGGTTAAAAGATCCCCAGCCACTTCTTGCGCTTGACGTGCTGCTGAACCAGCTCTGCCAGCGCCTTGTTTCCCGAGGCGTTCGCCAGATCGACGGTGCTGTCGTCGTTGTGGTTGCGAAAGCCGAGGTCTGCTCCGCGCTCCATCAACAGTTGCGCCGCTTCCATTCGTACGCTGCTCACCGCCAGCATAACCGCCGAGTTGCCGTCGGCATTGCGCTGATCCAGGTCGGCCTTGGCGTCCAGCAGGGCACGAATCACGTTGCTGTGGCCGGCGCTGGCCGCGATCATCAGCGGCGTATTGCCGCGGTTGTCGGTGGCGTGGACGTCGAGGCCCGTGGCGAGCAGCAGGTGTGCCCAGGCTTCCGATCCGCTGCGCGCGGCACGGTGCAGCAGACCCGCGCCGGTGGCATCGCGATAGCGAGCGGAGGCGCCGGCCTTGAGCAGGCGCTGTCCGAGCTTGACGTTGCCGGTGTCGACGGCGCGTACCAAGGCCGTTTGTCCCTCGCGGTCGCTGGCGTCGGTGCGGGCGCCGCTGCGCAATAGCTGCTCCAGCAGCGTGGCATCGTTGTGGGTTACCGCTTCCATGAGCGGGGTGACGCCTTGCGGGTCGGCGACGTTGGCGTCGGCGCCGGCGTGCAGCAACGCGACGGCGATGTCGCTGGCCCCGTGGCGCGCTGCGATCAGCAACGGGCTGATGGTGTCGAGGCGCGCGGCGTCGGCTTTGGCGCCGGCGGCCAGCAACACTTTGACCGCCTCCAGGTGTCCCTGGTCCGCCGCCCAGTACACCGGGCCGGCCTTGATGCCCTGAGGATCGAGTTTGGCGCCGGCCTTGAGGAGGGCGCGCACGGTGTCTGCATCGCCGTTGTACGCGGCTCGGCTGAGCGGCGTATGCCCCTCCGCGTCCACTCGATTGAGCAGTTTGCCGTCGCCGATCAGATCCGGGATCAGCTCACTCTGGCCGCGCCAGGCTGCCAGCATGAGAGGCGACCAACCCGCGTAGGCGCCGCCGGGTGCGGTGGCCTGGCGCAGCGCTGCCTGCAGAGTCGGTTTGTCTGCGCGGGTGTCGCGGGTTTTGGATTTCACGACGATGGGGCGTACGCCCGCCCGGCGCAGCGCGCTTGACAGTGCCGAATCGTCGCCGGCGAGTTCCAGGGCGCCCCAGCCCTTTTCGTTTTTGGCATGTACGTTGGCGCCGCGCTTGATCAGCAACTCGCTGACCGCCTGGTGCCCTTTGGAGACGGCGATCAGCAACGGGGTGTTGCCAAGCTTGTCGCGTTGCTCCAATGCGGCGCGTGCGTTGATCAGCTGCGTGACGCTCGCCGGGTCGCCGCTGGCGGCGGCGGAGAGCAGGGGCGTGTCGCCGTACTGATCCTTGTGGTTGGGCGATGCGCCGCGCTTCAGCAACACGGTGATCGCCTGCGCGTGACCACCGGCGGCGGCCTCCATCAGCGCGGTGCGCCCGTAGTCGCCGGGAGCGTCGACTTTGGTGCCCTGTGCCAGGAGCTTGGTCAGCGTCTCGGTGTCGCCCTTGGCGGCGGCGCGACGTAGCTCTACGTCGGGTGAAATCTTCGGTCGGTTTAGCAGCGATGCGGGGATGTCGGTTCGCGCGTCGGTTTCGGACTGGGCTGGCAGGCGGGCCAGGTGTTGCGCTGCCCGTTTGTGTTTTTGTGCCGCCGCCTGCTGCAACCAGCGGCGCGCAGCGCCCAGGTCGACTTTCACCCCCCAACCCTTTTCGTACATGATGGCGAGGTTGTACTGCGCCTCGGCGTGGCCTTGCTTGGCGGCGGCTTCGAACCAACGGGCCGCCTGACGGTGGTCGGTTGCGACGCCGCGGCCGGTACGGTAGAGCCCGGCGAGTCGGTATTGCGCTTCGGCGTCGCCGGCCCTGGCTTGCTTTTGCAGCAGCGCGGCCGCCTTGCGATAGTCACGCATGCGAACGGCGCTCTCCACCTCCTTTAGCGCATTACCCTCCAGGGCCAGCGCCGGGGGAGCGGGGGTCGCGATCGCCGCGGATAGCGCGCATGCCAGCAGGGCGCTGCGCGCGGGTTTCGCGAGCAGGCGACGTTTATGCCACGCCATGCTTGGTTTCCACCTGGATGCCGATGCGCTCGAGGAAGGGTGTCGGCAGGATGCCGCCAGCGTTGATGATTATCGCGTCGTTGGGGCGGGTGAGCGTTTTGCCTTCCTGCTCCAGCTCCACGGCGTCGGGTAGGATGCGGGTCACATTGGAACTCAGCAACAGCTCGATGCGCCGCTCGGCCACCGCCCGGTCCAGGCCCTCGCGGTTCTTTTTCTTGGCGCGGCCGAACGCACTGCTGCGGTAGGAGAGCGCCACGGTGGAACCCGGTTGTTCGGCGATGGAGCAGGCTGCCTCCAGCGCGGCGTCGCCGCCGCCGACCACCAGCACGTGCTTGCCGCGGTACTGCTCGGGATCGATCAGGCGGTAGACCACCTTGGGAAGCTCTTCGCCTTCGACACCCAGCTTGCGCGGGGTGCCACGCCTCCCTAGGGCAAGAAGCACGTTGTTGGTGGGGTAGCGTCCCTTGTTGGTCACCACACAGAGTCCCTGTTCTGTTCGCTCGACGTTTTCCACCCGCTCTCCACAATGTATCTTGATTTGCGTCTCCCGCGCGACTTTGTTCCAGAAGTCGAGCAACGATTCCTTGGAGACTTCCCTGAATCGGACGCTGCCCACCAGGGGCAGTTCCGCGGGCTGGGTCATCACCAGTTTGCCGCGTGGAAACTGGTAGACCGTACCGCCGAACGAATCCTGCTCTACCGTGCGGTAGCGCAGTCCGTGCTTTTTTGCTGCAAGGGTGGCGGCAAACCCCGCCGGTCCGGCGCCAACGATCACCACGTCCAGGCGCTGGTCTTGCGCGGGAAGACGGCGGCCGGCGATGTAGTCGATGGCTTCGCTGCCTTGGCGGATGGCGTTGCGTATCAAACCCATGCCCCCCAGTTCGCCGGCGATGAAGATGCCCGGCACATTGGTTTCGAACTGTTCGTTCAGCAAGGGGATGTCTACGCCCCGCTTCTCGGTCCCGAATACCAGCGTGATGGCGTCGAAGGGGCAGGCCTCACGGCAGGCGCCATGACCGATGCAGTCGGTGGGGTTGATGAGGTGGGCGCTGCCGTTGATCAGGCCCAGCACGCGGTGGTTGGGCTGCTCGGGGCAAGCAGCGACGCAGGCGCCGCAGCCTCGGCAGCGCGCCGGATCGATGACCGGGTGCAGCGAGGCAGGCTCTGTCAGGCCGGCGTCGAGGGCATCCTCGCGGTGCGCCTTCGCCGCGCGCTCATTGCGTTTCTTGATCGCGAAGTAGAGTGCCCAGATGACCGCCAGCATCGCGACGTAGTATGCGGCTTCTAACACTACATGATTCCTGAATGATTGAGTCGGTGACCGATCGCCGATAGGCAGACGACAAGGTATATCGCACGCATTAATCGAGACTTAAGGTATTGCGGGAAAAGTGGAGTATCTATGTCACGTTTCTGAAGTGTAGTGGGTTGCTTGCGTTGGATTTGTGGTTTGAAACGAAAAGCCCAAAGCTTAACGAATCCTTAAGAAACCGCGAATCCTGCCAAGAGGGATCGGATATTTTGCGACCTGTGGCACGTTCCTAGTATGAGTGACAAATATCATCTCAATGTCGGCCGTCAACATATCCAACTCGCCGCTAAGGGTTTTTGAAATGGGTCACGAAATGCTGGTTGGCAGTACGCTTGCCGCCGATCTCCGGAACGGTTCGCCACCGCCTGCTCCGGTGGTGCGCGCCGGGGCGGCGTCGAAGTCGATGTGGCGGCAACGTTTGACGCCGTGGCTCATCGGTCTCGGCACGCTGGCGGTCCTTGCCCTTGGCTGGCAGCAACGCGACTACCGGTACATCACGGCGGAAAGCGGATGGGGGTATGCGCTGGGCATCATCGGCGGTTCGCTCATGTTGGCGCTGCTGCTCTATCCCGCGCGCAAACGCTGGCGTTTCATGGCGCGTCTGGGCAGGGTGCGGAGCTGGTTTCAGATGCACATGGTGTTCGGCGTCTGGGGGCCCGCGCTGATACTGCTGCATGCCAATTTTCGTCTGGGATCCACCAACAGCGCGGTGGCGCTGATCAGCATGTTGTTGGTGGCCGCGAGCGGACTCATCGGGCGATTCATCTACACGCGCACCCACTACGGGATGCTCGGTCACAAGCAGGCGTTAAATGCGTTGCATGACGAAAAACAGCGCCATCTGCGGGCGATTGCGCCGATGGTCGAGAATTCGCCCAAAATGAAGGAGTGGTTTGCACGCTTGCAGCAGCGGATCATTCCGGAGGACAAGGGACTGCCCTCGGCACTGGCGAGTGTCCTCACGCTCGGCGCGCAAGCGCGCCGGACGCAACGTTTGGCACGTCGTGAGGTGCGGCGCATCGTGCGCGGGGTCGCCAAGCGTCAGACCTGGCCGCGCTCGCGTTCGCGTACCTTCCGTCGCCGCGCCAACGCCGAGATCCGGCTCTACATCGATACCGTCGTCAAAGTCGCCGAATTTTCGTTTTACGAGCGGCTCTTCGGCCTCTGGCACGTGCTTCACCTGCCACTGTTCATCCTGTTGATCATCACTGGGGTTTTCCATGTGGTGGCAGTCCACATGTACTGATCGCGCCGGTTTATGGGTGGTTGGACAAAGGGCACGGCGCTTTGCGCGCTGGGATGGATGCTGGGAATCATCGTGCTGCTGGCCTCGGCGCCGGCGGACGCGACCCGTTTCGAGACGGTGCTCATGCCCGGCAAGCTGTCGCAGGCTCATGCGGATATCGAGGCAGAGTGCGACCTGTGCCACGAGCGCTTCCGCAAGCGGGGTCAGGCGGAGAAGTGTCTTGCTTGCCATGACCATGCCGACATCGCAGCCGATATCAATAAGCAGGAGGGATTCCACGGACGCCTCAAACAGCGCGGCGTCGTGCTCTGCGAAAGCTGCCACACCGAGCACAAAGGTCGCGAGGCGGACATCGTGGGTCTGAGTCCGCTCAGCTTCGATCACTCCGCCACGGACTTCGCGCTGCGCAATCGCCATTTGGGGCGAGAGTGTGCTGCCTGTCACAAAAAGGGTGACAAATTCCGCGCTGCGCCCGACGACTGTTTCGCGTGCCACAAGGCCAACGACGCCCATCAGGGCAAACTTGGCAAGCAATGCGAGGACTGCCATAGCGACAAAGGGTGGCGGGTCACCCATTTCGACCACGATAAGACGAAATTCAAACTGGTCGGAAAGCACCACGACACCGCTTGTCTGCTCTGCCATACGGGGCATCGCTACAAGGATACGCCCAAGGTGTGCATCGATTGCCATCGGCTCAACGACGTCCACAACCGCAATTACGGAAAGAAATGCGGTGACTGCCACGTCCCCAAGGGATGGCGCGAGATCGAGTTCGACCACGACAAGCAGACCAAATTCCCGCTCCGTGGCGTGCACAAGACGGCGCGCTGCAGCGCATGCCACACCGGTGACTTGTACAAAGACAAGCTGAAGTCGCAATGCATTGCCTGCCACCGCAACGACGATTGGCACAAGGGTAGGAATGGCGAGAAGTGCGAGTCGTGCCACAACGAGCGGAGCTGGCGGGAGAGTCGTTTCGATCACAACAAGCAGACCAAATTCAAACTCGACGGCAAACACGCCAAGTTGGCGTGCGTCGCCTGCCACAAAGGCTCTCCGGAAAAAGAGAAGGACAAACGGGCATGCAACGCCTGTCATGCGATCAATGACGTCCACAAGGGCGGTGCGGGCAAGGTGTGTTCGGATTGCCATTCCACCCGCGAGTGGAAAAAGACCAGCTTCGACCACGGGCGGGACACCGAATTCCGGCTGCGCGGCGCCCACGGCAAGCTGGTGTGCAACCAGTGTCACGTCATCGCGCCCAAGGAGCAGAAGTTGGCGACGGCGTGCTATGACTGCCATCGTCGCGACGACGTCCACAAAGGCCAACAGGGACATACGTGCCAGAAATGTCACGCCGAAGAGAGCTGGATCGCGCAGGTGAAGTTCGAGCACGACCTGAGCGCGTTTCCCCTGATCGGGCAGCATGCGCTGGTATCGTGCGAGGCGTGTCACACGACCAGCGCGTTCAAGGATGCGCCGCTCGAGTGCGTGCAGTGCCATCGTTCGTCGGACGAACACCACGGCACCCTCGGGGAGCAGTGCGCGCTGTGCCACAATCCCAATGCGTGGACGGCGTGGATTTTCGACCACGACACGCAAACCGATTTCAAACTGCAGGGGGCGCACAAGAAGCTGACATGTGCGCGTTGCCACACCTCTGCGGTCCGAGAGATCAAGCAATCGACCAGCTGCCCCGCCTGCCATCGCAACGACGACATCCATCTCGGTGCGTTTGGCGCGCGGTGCGACCGGTGCCATGGTCTCGATTCATTCCAGCAACTGAACATCAAACGCTAGGCGAGTTTCCGTCGAGGAGTGCAGGTAATGAAGCACGCAGCAGAAACGGTTTTGATGGAACGGACATTGCGCCGCAGCGGAGCATGGCTGGTCGCCGGATTGATGCTTGTCGGTTTACTGATGATGCCCGGCGTCGGCCTGCCGGCTACCGCAGCCGGTTTTGACCATTTCACGACCGGCTACCCGCTGACGGGATCGCACGCGCAGGTGGAGTGCGCTGCGTGCCACGTGAGCGGCCAGTTCCGCGGTACGCCCCGAGTGTGCAGCGCCTGTCATGACAGCAATCGCGCCCAGGGAAAATCGCCGTCGCACATCACCAGCAGCAACCGCTGTGACGATTGCCATACGGTGCGAACGTTCACCGCGGCGCGTTTCGATCACTCCGGGGTGAGCGGCTCCTGCGTGCGCTGTCACAATGGTGTGACGAGTACCGGCAAGTCGCCCAACCACGTGGCCACCAGCGCGTCCTGCGATGCCTGCCATGCCACCAGCAGCTGGTCGTCGGTACGGTTTGACCACTCGGTCGTTACCGGTACCTGCAACAGTTGCCACAACGGAACCAATGCCACGGGCAAGCCGGCGCAGCACGTCCCGACCACGGCACAGTGCAGCGACTGCCACAGTACGCAGCGTTGGAACAATGCGCGCTTCGATCACAGCGGCGTGACCGGAACCTGTTCCAGTTGTCACAACGGCATTAACGCCACCGGCAAGAGCGGTAATCACGTCATCACCACGGCGCAGTGCGATAGCTGCCACAGTACGTCGGCATGGTCGCCCGCTTCGTTTGATCACAGTGGTATCACGGGAACGTGCTCCAGCTGTCATAACGGTATCCAGGCCACCGGTAAGACTTCCACTCACGTCACGACCACGGCGGATTGCAATACCTGCCACACGACCCAGGCGTGGTTGCCGGCCGGTTTTGATCACAGCGGCGTCACCGGTACCTGCAGCTCCTGCCACAACGGATCGCAGGCGACGGGCAAGACCGGCAATCATATTCCGACGACGCAACAGTGCGACGTGTGCCACACCACGGCGCGGTGGACTCCCACCAACTTCAACCACAATAGCGTGACTGGCGCCTGCAGCACCTGCCACAACGGCACCTCGGCGACGGGCAAGCCCGCGACGCATGTTCCCACGACGCAGCCGTGCGATACCTGTCACACCACCAACGGGTGGACGCCGGCGAGTTTCGATCACGCCGGGGTCACCCAGACCTGCTCGACCTGCCACAACGGCGTCACCTCTACCGGTAAGCCGGCGCAGCACGTGCCGACCTCGGCGCAGTGCGATCTGTGCCACTCGACCGCAGCCTGGTTACCGGCCGGTTTCGACCACAGCGGCATCACGCAGAGCTGCTCCACCTGCCACAATGGAACGCAGGCGACAGGGAAGCCGGCTACCCACGTGCCTACCACGGCACAGTGCGATTCCTGCCACACCACCAGCGCCTGGACGCCGGCCACCTTCAGTCACTCCGGGATCACGCAGACTTGCTCGACCTGCCACAATGGTGCGACAGCCACGGGTAAGCCCAACGGGCACGTGGTCACCAATTCGCAGTGCGATTTGTGTCATTCCACCAACGCTTGGCTGCCGGCGAATTTCGATCACAGCGGCGTGACGGGTAGCTGTTCGACGTGTCACAACGGCACGCAAGCGACCGGCAAGCCGGCCACCCATGTGCCCACCACCGCACAGTGCGACACCTGCCACTCGACCAACGCCTGGACACCGGCAAGCTTCAACCACGCCGGCGTCACCGCGCCGTGCTCCAATTGCCACAACGGATCGACCGCCACGGGCAAGCCGGCGACGCACGTGCAAACCACCGCTCAGTGCGACACCTGTCACTCAACCAACGCGTGGATTCCCGCCGGGTTCGACCACAGCGGTGTCACCGGCACCTGCTCGAGCTGCCACAACGGGACGCAGGCCACCGGCAAGCCCAACGGCCACGTGCAGACGACGGCGCAGTGCGACAGCTGCCACTCCACCAACGCGTGGCTGCCCGCGTCGTTCGATCACGCCGGTGTGACCGGCAACTGCGCGAGCTGCCACAACGGCACCAGTGCCACGGGTAAATCGGGCAGTCACTTCGTGACCACGTTGGATTGCAACCAGTGCCACACCACCTCGGCGTGGACGCCGGCACGCAGCTACGTCCACCAGAGCGCCAACTATCCCGATCACGGCAGTCGTCTGTCGTGCCGCGATTGCCACACCAGCAACAACCAGGTGATTCCGTGGCCGTCGCCCACTTACGCACCGGATTGCGCGGCCTGCCATGCCAACGACTGGCGATCGGGCCCGCACCGGGGTGCGACGGTTTCCCAGCTTCGCAACTGCGCGGGGACCTGTCACCAGAGCAGGCCCGAGCATAGTCCGAGACGCAATGAATGGTGATATGTCGAGCGACCAAAACCGCGGCGCTGGGATTGACGGGACTGCTGGCCCTGGTCGTCGCGGGGCCGTCGCCGGCCCAAGCCATTCGGCAACAGGTCTTCGATCAGGTGGCGGTCGCCGGCGACATGCGCTGCGCGCGGCTGGATATCGCGCTGGCTTTGCCGTTCGTGGTGGTCGGACATCTGCCTGATACCGCCACGCGCCACTATTTTCTGTTCGTCCGAACGGCGCCTGCCGGCGAGATCGCCGATTCCTCGGTGCAGGGCCGGGAGAGTGCGGCGTATCCGCGCAAAGCGAACCCGTGGCTGGAAAACGTCAGTTACATCGGCGATGTGCCGGGACTGCAGATACTTGTGGTGGATACGGCGCAGCCGGCGCTGATGGAACCATTGGCGCGGCATGATCCGCGCGCGGTGGCGCTGCGGATTGCAACCCCCGATAACGAGCAGGCGTGTCGAGCAGCGGTTGATGCCCAGTCACAACCCTAGCTGCTCATCAGTCAACCAATAATAACTGCGAGGTAGAGGCATGTACCCCCGACTCATGGCGCCGTGGCGCTGGCCGGCCATTGGGATGGCGTTGCTGCTCCTGATGCTGGCGAATCCCGCCATGGCCGCAAGCGTGTTCGAGGAGATCCAGGTGGAACAGGAGCCGGGGGCGATGGTGGTTCGCATCGTGTTCGTCGCCCCCATCCGCTATCAGAGTCACACGCCTGCGAAGCGTGGCAACGATTTGCGTATTCTGCTGCGGGCGCTGTCGGCGAGCGATTTCGACAGCGACGCGCTCTATGGGCGCGAGACCCGCGGCTGGGAGCGCAAGACGGCGGGGCCGCTGCGCTCGTTGAGTTACGAAGGTTCGAGGACCACGGGCTCGCAGCTGACCCTGGCGTTTGATCAGGCCGTCGATTTCACGGTGCGCAGTACGCCCGATCTGCGCACCCTGGTGATCACCATCCCCATGCCCAAAGCGCTGTCCGCTGCACCCCAGACGCCGCGGCCGGCGCCGTCGATCCCGGCCCCCGCGCCGGCCGCGCCGCGCCCCGATGTCCAGGTCATCCAGCGCAAGGCTGAGGTGGTCTACCTCTCCTCGTCGCTGATGCCTTACGACCTCGACGCGGTCGAGCGGCTTCCGGAGTTCGCCGGGCACGATCTGTTCGTCACCCGTGCGCAGGTGCGCGGCCAGGAGTGGTATCGCCTCACGTTGGGTGATTTCGATTCCATCGACGATGCCAAGGCAATGGTGCGTCGTTTGCGCGACCGCTACCCCGGTGCATGGGTGGGCAGCATCCAGGTGGCCACCAAGGTGCAGGCAGTGCGACCGCGGGCAATCAAGCGGCAGGCACCGGCGGCCGGCGATCGGCTTTCCGCGATGATGCAGGCGGGACGCGATGCGATGACCACCGGCGAGTACGCCAACGCGGTGCAGCTGTTCACGGCGATCCTCGAAAGCCCATTCAACGAATACACCCAGGAGGCGCAGGAGCTGCTGGGTCTGGCGCGCGAGCGCAACGGGCAGTTCGCCCACGCCAAGGCCGAGTATGAGGAGTACCTGCGTCACTATCCCGAGGGTGAGGATGCCGACCGCGTGCGTCAGCGTCTGGCAGGCGTACTGACCGCGCGCCCGTCGGAACGGGAGATTGCGGCGGGCGAGGCGGCGCAAGAGCAACCTGCGGCCAAGAAACCCGCGGTGTGGGATTGGTTCGGCAGCCTTTCGCAACAGTACCTGCGCGACGAAACCGTGGTGGCGGAGGATGCCGCGGCAGAACAGACCAACAATTCGCTGTTCTCCACGTGGTTCAATCTCACGGGCCGCCGGCGTGGCCCGGATTACGATTTCCGCACCCAGATCAACCTGCAGCACGACCATGACCTGGAGGCGGAGGTCGATCCCGACCAGCACAGCTTCTCCGATCTGTACGCAGAGGTGACCCAGAAGAGCAGCCGCGCCTCGCTGCGCTTTGGCCGCCAACGCCAGAACGGTACCGGCACGCTGGGCCGCTTCGACGGATTGACCTTCACTTATCCCACCAGCGAACTGGTGACGCTCAACGCGGTGTGGGGTCACCCGGTGGATCTCAACGACAAGGGGAGCGTGCAGAACGACATCAGCTTCCTGGGTGTGAGCGCCAACATCGTGCCCAGTGGCTCCAACTGGAACTACAACGCCTTCCTGATCCAGCAGGAGCGCGAGGGATTGTTGGATCGGCGCGCCGTAGGCGGCGAGGTGCGCTATTTCTCGCCGGATAAGTCACTGTTCACGCTGGTCGACTACGACACGTCGTACAGCGAGCTCAACATCTTTCTCACACAGGGTAACTGGAACCTCTCGGATCGCACCTCGCTGTATGCCACCCTCGACTACCGTTTGAGTCCGCTGCTCACCACGGGCAACGCCATCATCAACCAGACGATCGCGGGGTTACCGGTTACGACCCTGAGTGAGCTGCAGGGGTTGTACACCGAGGATGAGATTCGCCAGTTCGCGCTTGATCGCAGTGCGCCCACCTCGACCATCACCCTGGGCGGATCGCACCGGGTGCGCGAAGACCTTCAGATCAACCTTGATCTCACCGCAACGCGCACCGATGCGACGCCGGCGTCGGGCACGTCACCGGCCACCGAGGCCACCGACACCGAGTACTACTACTCGCTGCAGTTTGTCGCCAACGATTATTGGACCGCGGGCGATACGGCTATCTTCGGTCTGCGCTATGGCGACGCTACGACCAGCAACCAGTTTTCCTTCAATATCGATGTGCGACGGCCGTTGTCCAGTCAGTGGCGTCTCAATTCGCGCCTGCTGCTGGATTACCGGGCCCAGTCCAATACCGAGGACACTACCTTGCGCATCAAACCGTCGGTGCGCGCCGAGTACCGTGGCTGGAAGAGCGGGCAGTTGGAGTTCGAGATGGGTCTCGACTGGCTGCGGGAAGACGACGGCACCACGACCAACGATACCACCGGGTACAACTTCCTGATGGGGTACCGCTGGGACTTCTGATTCGCCGCCTTCGGCGGCTAGTCGATCTCGATGGCGCGATAGGTCCGGACCTTGATCGTCGGCGACCAGGCGTCGGGATTCATGCCCGCCTTGTGCTTGAGGTGGCGCAGGAATTCGCGGCGCTCGGGCAACGATTCCCACACCGAGGGCAGAAAGGTGGCGCGATGGTGGCCGTCGTCGAGGATCACCCCGTCGACGTGGGGGCGCAGCTTGGCGATGAGGTCGTCTTCGGACACTACCGCGAGCGGTTCCGGTGGGGTGAGAATCGAGATCTTGATGGCCAAGTCCCCGCGCTCGGCGCGGCTCAGCGGCGCAAAGCGCGGATCGCTGAACGCCGCCGAGTAGGCGTTGCGGGCCACGTTGCTGATGAGTGCCTCGTAGGCCTCCAGCGTGCCGATGCAGCCGCGCAGTTGTTCGTTGCGGGTGAGGGTGACGAAGGTGGCGCGCTTGTCGCGCAGCGTCGCCGGAAAATCGTCGGGATCGACGGACAGGGGCGCGCCGCGTTCGAGTCCGTAGTCGATGGAAGCGGCGGCGGTATTCAGCAGCAGGGTGCGCTCGTCAAACGTGTAGCTATTGGAAGACATAGGCTCCGTAGCCTACCACCTGCTGGTGCGATCCCGCCGTGTCGCCGGAGTTGCGCAGGTCGATGGTCTCGGCTTTGAGCCCGTGGCGACGCGCCACCTGCAGCAGGCCGCTTACCGGGATGCGGCCGCAGGCGCTGTCGTAGCTGATCTGTTCCGGCTCCAGGCGTTCGATGGCCAGCGAGGTGGCGGTATCCATCTGCTGCGCGGTTTCGTAGCTGTGGTAGTGGCTGAGGTCGGAGCTGATTACGATCAGGGTCTCAGGGCCGCCCCACAGCAGTTCCAACACCTCGGCCACCTCGACGGCCGAGGCGTCGCCCACTACCAGCGGTACCAGCGTGAAATCGCCCAGTACCTCCTGCAGGAACGGCAGGTGGACCTCAAGGCTGTGCTCCATGGCGTGGGCCTCATCGAGTTCGACGACCTGCGGCAGCGCGCGTAGCGAGTCCAGCGCGGCGCGGTCCACTGCGATGTCGCCCAGGGGGGTGCGGTAGGTATCAGCGGAACTGGCAGCCAGCCCGCGAAACGGCACACGGTGGGAAGGGCCCAGCAAAATGACACGGCGGATGTGGCCGCGCACCTCGCACAGGCGCTTGTACGCCGTTGCGGCAATGGAACCGGAATAGATGTAGCCCGCGTGGGGCGCGATCAGTGCCTTGGGGGCCGGCCCGGTTTTGGCGTCGCGCAGCAGGCCGGCGACCATGGCGTGCAATTCGGCAGGATGTTGCGGGTAAAACATGCCCGCTACCGCTGGCATCCGGATGGCGCTCATGGCGTTCGTTCCTCCATCGGTCGCCCGCTTTTCCTTAATGGTCCGGAGGTTTAGGCATACCGAGTTTGTTCGGACTTCCCTGAGTATAGAACCTATCTCAAAATCCCCCGCGAGCTGTGCCGGTCGCTAGCGGTTTTCGCGCTAGGCGCGACGAGCGTGGTTGTTTCGCCCCCAATGAGCGAGCCGCAACACAGCACGCGGGGGATTTTGAGATAGGTTCTAAGCGCAGCAGGTTGAGCTAGCCTTGTAGTGGGGATGGCGAGCGCGCCGATCCGCAACGGCGCTCACCAAGGGACGCCTTCTCCGCCATGGCTGCTGGAGGTGGATGCCATGACCGAGCAAAACCCATCCGTGGTGCCGGGCCGTTATTGGCACCGATTGGACGATGGTCGCATCCAGTGCGACCTCTGTCCGCGCTATTGCCATCTCAACGAGGGCAAGCGCGGTCTCTGCTTCGTGCGCAAACGCGAGGGCGGGCAGATGGTGCTTACCACCTACGGCCGCTCCAGCGGCTTCTGCATCGACCCCATCGAGAAGAAGCCCCTCAACCACTTCCTGCCGGGCACCCCGATCCTTTCCTTCGGCACCGCCGGCTGCAATCTCGCGTGCAAGTTCTGCCAGAACTGGGACATGAGCAAATCGCGGGAGATGGACATCCTGGCGGCCAGCGCCTCGCCGGAACGCATCGCCGCGGTTGCGCGGAGGCTGGGGTGCCGCAGCGTTGCCTACACCTACAACGATCCGGTGATCTTTCTCGAATACGCCGTCGACGTAGCCCGGGCGTGTCGCGCGGCGGGCGTCAGATCGGTGGCGGTCACCGCCGGCTACATCACCGAAGCAGCGCACGAGGAGTTCTACCGCGACATGGACGCCGCCAATGTCGACCTCAAGGCCTTCAGCGAGGATTTCTACCACAAGATCTGTGGCGGCCACCTCCAGCCCGTGCTGGAGACGTTGCAGTACCTGAAGCACGAGACCTCGGTGTGGGTCGAGCTGACTACGCTGCTCATCCCGGGCCACAATGACAGCGAGGCAGAGCTGCAGCGCATGACCCAGTGGGTGGTGGAGCACCTGGGGCCCGACGTGCCCATGCACTTCACCGCATTTCATCCCGACTGGAAGATGCTCGACGTGGCGCCGACGCCAGCCGCCACTCTCATTCGCGCCCGCGAGATCGCACGCGCCAACGGCGTCCGCCATGCCTACACCGGTAACGTGCATGACCGCAACGGCGGCAGCACCTATTGCCATCACTGCGGACACCTGCTGATCGAACGCGACTGGTACGAGCTGGGCTACTGGGGGCTGGCCGGCGAGGGCCGCTGCGGGGCTTGCGGCACGCCCTGCGCGGGAATCTTCGAGGCGCAACCCGGGAGCTGGGGTGCGCGGCGCATGCCGGTGGACATGGGAATGGCGGTGTAGGCGTCGGTGCCAATACACCCGGACCCGGCGCCGGATACCACGACCGCGATGCGTCGTGCAGGGCGGGGATTAGGCGTTGCGCTACAGCTCGGTATCGGGGTCGACGCCGCGTTCGCGCAACTTCTCCACCGCCTCGTCCTTGAGTTCGTAGAGCTTGTTCAGGTTGGATTGCAGGGCGCCGATCTGCTGCTCCAGCTCGGAGATACGCTCGCAAATACCGCGAAACCCCATTTTGAGCTGCACGACACGGGTCTGGTCCACGTCGTAGAGGTCGAGGAACTCCTTGGTGCGGTCGAGCTTCATGCCCAGGTCCTTGAAGCGCAGCACCAGGGCCAGCCGCGCACGGTCACGGTAGTCGTAGACGCGATTGACCCCCACCCGGCGCGGCGAAATCAACCCCTTGTCCTCATAGAAACGGATCGTGCGCGGGGTGATGCCGAACTCTTTGGCGAGCTCGGAAATGGCAAAAAGTCGCGTTTTATCGGTCATGCTCCAGTTCCAACGATGGCGAGCGCGCGAGGCGGGGCCCGAGAGGTGACGCCCTGGGGATACCTACTACACTATTGTCGTAAATCCGTTGTAAATCCATTTTGCAGCGCGTCATAAAATTAACGCAAAAATAATTTGACGGTTGTTGATTAACGTAATAATGTTTTTACGTAAAGTAAAGCAAGATTAAATACACGTGTCGTAATACCCCTGTGTCGGCCGCGGTACTGTACGGGGCCAGCCGGGGTGCTGAAGCGAACGGTTTTGTCGCAAGAGCCGGTCGTCCGGGGCGTGTTCGGTTCATCCGTATGAGGTGCGGCGTGTTGGTGGCGCCACCGCAGCGAAAGGATGATCCGGACGGGTTACCCGGCGCCAATCGGCCATCATCGCACTGAGGAGGAGATATCCATGAGTTCCAAGCGAACCCCATTCCGTCAGGAATCGTTGTCACGTCGCCGTTTTCTGGCGGGAACCGGTGCCGCTGCCGCGCTGCTGGCCACCGGCATGCCGTTGCGGTTACGTGCCGCAGAGAAGCTAAAAGTGGGCGTGCTGCTGCCGCGCTCCGGCCACTTGGCCCTGATCGGGCAGGATTGCCAACGCGGCGCCGATCTGGCCCCGGCGATTCTTTCCGACCTGGGCTACGGCGGCATCGAGCTGATGAATGCCGATACCGAATCCAATCCGGACGTCGGCCGCACCCAGGCGGAGAAGCTGATCCGAGAAGGCGCCAACATCCTGGTGGGGTGTTTCGATTCGGGCACCACGGCCGCCGTCGCCCAGGTGGCCGAGCAGAAAGGTGTTCCCTTCGTCATCAACATCGCCGCGGCACCGCAGATCACCGAGCAGGGTTACAAGTACGTGTTCCGCAACTTCCCCACCGGTCCGATGCTGGTCAAAGGCGGTCTCGAACAGATGAACGCCCTGTTCGACGCCACCGGCGCCAAACCCAAGACCGCGGTGATGATGCACGTCAACGACACCTTCGGTACCTCCATGCTGAAGGGCGTGCAGGCGCTGGCACCGAAGATCGGGTTGCAGGTGGAGATTCTCGACTACATCGCCTACGACCCCAAGGCGAAGGATCTGTCGGTGGAGGTGGCCAAGGCCAAGGCGCTGGGCGCCGACGTGCACATGGTGGTGACGCGTCTCAACGACGCCATCCTGATGGTGCGCGAGATGGTCAAACAGCGCTACCAGCCCATGGGCATCATCAGCCCCGGCAGCCCCGGCATGTACGAGAAGCAGTTCTTCAAAACCCTGGGCAAGTACGCCGACTACGCGGTCACCAACGTACCGTGGATGGATCCCAAGCAGACGATGGCCTCGGAGCTGTCCAAGGCGTTCCAGAAGACCTACCCGGACCAGCTCTACAACCTCAACACCGGCTTCACCTTCGAAGCGGTGCTGGTTGCCGCCGACGCCTACAAGCGCGCCGGCTCCACCAACGCCGACGAGCTGGCCGCGGCGCTGCGTTCCACCAACATCGACAAGCACGTGATGGTGGGCGGCCCGATCCAGTTCAACGACAAGGGGCAGAACGTGAATATCCGCTCGGCGGCGCTGCAGAACCGCGACGGTGCGGCACGTGTGGTGCTGCCTGCCGCCAACGCGGCGATGGCACCCGTGTTCCCGGTGCCGGACTGGCGCTCGCGCGGGTAACTCGACTGAACCCGGCCGCCGTCCGGCGGCCGGGTTTCACCCCTTTCTGCCTGCGGTGCAGGCCGTTTCGGTTTGAGGAGCGGCGGGTTGTCTTTTGACTTCTATCTCAACATCCTGATTGCCGGCACTCTCAACGGCATCGTCTACGGATTGATGGCGTTGGGGTTGTCGGTGATTTTCGGCGTCATGCGCATCGTCAACTTCGCCCACGGCGAAATGATGGTGTTGGGCATGTACGTCGCCTACCTGCTGCATAACTGGCTGGGTCTCGATCCGCTGCTGGCGCTGCCGCTGGTGGCGCTGCTGCTGTTTGCCTTCGGCTACGTGTTGCAGGGCACGCTCATCAACCGCTTCGTCAACGTACCGGAGCATCAGCAGTTTCTGCTGCTGCTGGCCATCGGCATCATACTCACCAACGCGATGTTGCTGGTCTTCGGTCCCGATGCGCGCGCGGTACAGGTGGACTACGCCTTCGACAGCTTCGAGCTGGGGCCGCTGGTGATCGACAAGGTGCGCGTCTACGCCGCCGGTACGTCGGCGCTGCTGGCGTTCGCCCTGTTCGCGTTCTTCCGCTTCACCGTCACGGGCAAGGCAATCCGCGCCTGTGCGGACAATTTCCTCGGTGCCCAGGTGGTGGGCCTCAACATCCGTCGCCTGTATGCGCTGACCTTCGGCCTGGGCGCGGCGTGCGTGGGTGCGGCGGGCGGCCTGATCCTGATGCTGGTGGATGTGAATCCCAATCTCGCGGTCGACTTCACGCTGCTCGCCTTCGTGATCGTCATCGTCGGCGGCTTGGGCAGCCTAGCCGGCGCGCTGCTGGGCGGCATGCTGGTGGGCGTGGCGGAGACGCTGCCGGCGCTGCTGACGTTCGCTTCCATCCCGCCCTCGGCGAAGAGCATGTTCAGCTTCGGTCTGCTGATTCTGGTTCTGCTGGTACGCCCGCAAGGGTTGTTGGGGAAACGTTCGTGAAGGTGCTGCTGGAAGGCGTGCCGCGTTCGGGCCTGATCTGGACCGCGGTTTTTTTCGGGGCGCTCGCGCTGGCGCCCGCGCTGATCAACGACTACCTGCTCTCGGTGTTGATCCTGGTGCTCTATTTCGCCTACGTCGGCCAGGCGTGGAACATCATGATGGGTTACGCCGGCCAATTGTCGCTGGGCCATTCGCTGTACGTGGGGCTGGGTGCCTACACCGCCGCGGCGTTGTACGTGCATTTCGGCGTGGCGCCGTGGTTGGGCATTTTTCTCGCCATCGCGGTGGCGACGCTGGCCGGCTGCGCCATCGGTTATCTGGGATTCCGTTTCGGCGTCAAAGGGGTCTACTTCGCGCTGCTCACCATCGCCGTGGCGGAATTCACGCGCGTCCTGTTCGATCACTTCGGCTGGGTGGGCGGGTCCAGCGGCCTGTTTCTGCCGGTAGCCAATCGCGCCGAAAACGACCTGCTCAGTCTGCGCGGATCACCCACCATGTTCTACTACGTCATTCTGTTTCTGACCGCCGCAGCGTTTCTGCTGGTACACGCCATCATGCGCACCCGCATGGGCTACTACTGGCTCGCCATCCGCGAGGATCAGGATGCCGCGCAGGCGGTGGGGGTGCCGGTGTTTCGCTACAAGATGGCGGCGGTGGCGCTGTCGGCGGCGATGACCGCGGTGGGTGGCGTGTTCTACGCCTTCTACTACAACAACCTCTACCCGCACTCCATCTTCTCCATGCACAAGTCCATCGAGATCATTCTCGGGCCCATCATCGGCGGTCTGGGCACGCTGTTCGGGCCGATCCTCGGCGCGCTGGTGCTCACCACCACCGGTGAGACGCTCACGGTGCTGACCGAAGACTTCTCCGTTGACGGTATCAAGCTGCTGGTCTACGGCGTGGTGATGCTGCTCATCGTCTACCTGCGTCCCAGCGGTCTGTGGCCGTGGCTGCGGCGTTACGTGATCCGCGGTGAAGGGGAGGGCTCATGAGCGCCCGGCAGACCCTGCTCAGCGTCGAACAGCTGACCAAGAGCTTCCGCGGCCTGCTGGCAGTTTCGGATGTCTCGTTCGAGGTGCCGCTGGGCGGCATCACCGCGTTGATCGGCCCCAACGGCGCCGGCAAGACCACGCTGTTCAATCTCATCTCCGGCATGTTCGCCCCTGACTCGGGACAGGTGACGCTGGAGGGGCGGCGGCTCACCGGCCTGCGCTCCGACCAGATCTGCCGCGCCGGCGTGGGGCGCACCTTCCAGATCGCGCGGCCCTTCGGCGATCTCAGCGTTGCCGACAACGTGGCGGTGGGGGCGCTCAATACCGCGCGCTCGGTGAGCGAGGCGCGCCGCCGCACGCGCGGCATCCTCGAGTTGCTGGAGCTGGTCGACAAAGCCGAGAAACCGGCGCACAGCCTGACGCTGCCCGACCGCAAGCGCCTGGAAGTGGCGCGGGCGCTGGCCACCGAGCCCAAGATCCTGCTGCTCGACGAGGTGATGGCGGGACTGCGTCCTGCGGAGACCGACCGCATCGTGGCCACGCTGCGCAATCTCAACCGTGAGACCGGCCTGACCATCCTGCTCATCGAACACGTAATGCGCGCGGTGATGGCGCTGTCCGAACACGTGGTGGTGATCAACCACGGACGCAACTTGTGCGCCGGCACCCCGCAGCACGTGGTGGCCGATCCCCAGGTGCTGGAGTGTTACCTGGGCAGCGACGCCGCGCACGAGGTGGCACCATGTTGAGCGTCGCAGCACTCGAGCTTTACTACGGCGACGCCCAGGCGCTGGACGACGTCACGTTGACGGTGCCGGAGGGCGAGATCGTCGCCATCGTCGGCGCCAACGGCGCGGGCAAGACCTCGCTCATTCACGCCATCGCGGGCATTCGTGCGCCGCAAAGCGGCAAGGTCACTTTCGCTGACGCCGACATCACCGGCTGGCCCAGTCACCGCGTGTGCGATCTGGGTATCGGCCAGGTGGCCGAGGGCCGACAGATCTTTCCCAACATGTCGGTGCTGGAGAACCTGGAGATGGGCGCGGTGCTGCCGCGTGCGCGCAAACAGGTGGACGCCTCGCTGCAACGGGTCATGGAGTTGTTTCCGCGGCTGCGCGAACGGCGCCGGCAGGCCGCCGGTACGCTCTCGGGCGGCGAGCAGCAGATGCTGGCCATCGGCCGCTGCCTGATGGGATTGCCGCGCCTGATCATGTTCGACGAGCCCTCGCTGGGCCTCGCGCCCAAGATCGTCCAGGAGGTGTTCGAAGTGATCCGCCAGCTCAACCGCGAGGGCATGACCGTGCTGCTGGTGGAACAGAACGTTGCCGTTTCGCTGCACATGGCGCAGCACGCCTATGTTTTGGAAAACGGGCGCGTCGCCATGAGCGGGACCGGCGAAGCGCTATTGCACGACGAGCGCGTGCGCGAGGCGTACCTGGGACTTTGAGAAGACCGATTCAACGCGATGGCCGATGCGCCTTGCGATACACCGCGGTTCGCTGCCGTATTGCGTTGAACGCATTGACTGACGATCGGGGAAACACCCGAATCGAGTATCGAGGAGGAGAGAAGCGATGACCCTGGCACCCATAGCCAAGATCAATTTTGCCGAGCCCAAGGTTGAACTGCAGCAGCTGGCGGGTGGGGGCTGCGTTTTGCGTTCACCGGAACCGCTGGGCGACTATCCCGACAAGTTGGGCGAGATGCTGCTCTACTGGGCCGACGCCGCGCCGGAGCGCACCTTTCTTGCACAGCGCGATGCCAGCGGGGCATGGCGCGAGCTGAGCTACGCCCAGACCGCGCAACGCGTCGACGCCATTGCCCAGGCCCTGCTGGATCGTGGCCTGAATGCCGATCGTCCGGTGGCGATTCTCTCCGACAACGGTATCGACAACGCCCTGATGGTGCTCGCCGCCATGCGCGTGGGCGTGCCGGCGGTGCCCGTTTCGCCGGCCTATTCGCTCATGTCCCAGGACCACGGCAAACTCAAGCAGATGCTGGGGCTGGTCACGCCGGGGCTGATCTACGCCATCGACGGCGCGCGGTTCGAGCCGGCGCTCAACGCCGTCGCGTCGGTGGGTGCCGAAGTGGTAGTGAGCGCCAACCCGCCCGCATCCATGCCGGCGACGCTGTTCGAGACGCTGCTCACCACCCGCCCGACGCCGGCGGTGGCCGACGCCTACGCCAAGGTGAATCCCGATTCCGTCGCCAAGATCCTCTTTACCTCCGGCTCCACCGGGCTGCCTAAAGGGGTGATCAACACGCAGCGCATGTTGTGCTCCAACCAGCAGGCCATCACGCAGATGTGGCCGTTTCTCGACGAGCGTCCGCCGCGCGTGGTGGATTGGCTGCCCTGGAGCCACACCTTCGGTTCCAACCACAACTTCAACATGATGATGTTCCACGGCGGCAGCATCTACATCGACGGCGGCAAACCGGTGCCGGGACTCATCGAGCAGACCGTGGCCAATCTGCGCGAGGTTGCGCCCACGCTCTACTTCAACGTCCCGCGCGGGTTCGACATGCTGCTGCCCTATCTGGAGCGCGACGACGGGCTGCGCCAGAATCTGTTCAAAGACCTCGACCTCATCTTCTACGCCGGCGCGGCGCTGCCGCAGAACCTGTGGGACCGCATCGAGGCGGTTTCCGCCCAGGTGCGCGGCGAGCGGGTTCCGCTGGTCTCCGCCTGGGGTTCCACCGAAACCGCACCGCTGGTCACTTCGCTCTATTTTCCCACCGAGCGCTCGGGTGTGATCGGCCTGCCGGCGCCCGGCTGCGAGCTGAAGATGATCCCCAACGGTGACAAGCTGGAGCTGCGGGTGCGCGGCCCCAACGTCACGCCGGGCTACTTCAAGAACCCGGCCGCCACGGAAGGCGCGTTCGACGAGGAGGGCTACTACTGCATCGGCGACGCCGGCAAGCTGGTCGATCCCAGCGATCCGGTACAGGGCGTGTTGTTCGACGGCCGCGTGGCGGAGGACTTTAAGCTGATGTCCGGCACCTGGGTGCACGTGGGCGCGATCCGCGTGGCGGTGATCGCCGCCGGCGATCCGATAATGCAGGACGCGGTGCTTACCGGACACGACCGTGAAGACCTGGGGCTGCTGGTGTTCGCCAATCCGGCGGGCTGCAAATCGCTGTGTCCCGATGCGCCGGCCGACGCCGGACTCGACAGCCTGATCGTGCGCGACGAGGTGCGCGATGCGCTGCGCCGCGGCATCGAGGCCTACAACGCCGAACACCCCGGCAACAGTACCCGCATCGCGCGCCTGCTGCTGATGAGCGAGCCGCCCAGCATCGATGCCAACGAGATTACCGACAAGGGCTACATCAACCAGCGGGCGGTGCTGGGGCGCCGCGCCGACCTGGTGCAGCGGCTCTACGCCTCCGATGGCTCCGATCCGGACGTGCTGATCTTCAGCAGATAGCGCCTACCTTCCATTCAACCATGGTGAATGCTATGCGAAGCGACCTCGACACCCCTTGCGTGGGCACGACCTACGACGACATCTGGCTGGTGAACGGCATGCGCACCGGGTTTGCCGATTACAACGGCACGCTCGGGCAGGTGTCGCCCACCGATTTGGGCATCGCGGCGGCGCGCGCGGCGCTGGAAAAGAGCGGCGTGGCGGCGGCCGACGTGGAACTGGTGATCGCCACCAACCTCGCCCAGGCGAGTTTCGACGCCTACTACCTGCCGCGCCACATCGGGCTTTACGCCGGCGTGCCGCAGCATGTGCCCGCCACGCTGGTGCACCGGCTGTGCGGTTCGGGTTTCGAAACCATCGCCCACGCCTGCGACGCCATCAAACTGGGCAAGGCCGAGGTGGTGTTGTGCGCCGGCGCCGAGTCCATGTCGCGCAACCCGGTGGCCGCTTACACCCACCGTAACGGCTTCGTCATGGGTCGGGTGGAGTTCAAGGATTTCCTGTGGGAGGCGTTCCTCGACACCGCACCCGATGTGAGCATGGGCCAGACCGCCGAGAACCTGGCGCGCGAGTACGGCATCGACCGCGACGCAGTGGACGACTTCGCTGCCCAGAGCTTCGCCCGCGCCGTGGCTGCGCAGGCGCGCGGTTTTCACGCCGGCGAGATCGTGCCGCTCACCAACCAGAGCTTCGAGGCCGAGGGGTGCAAGCCGCGCGGCATCCGCCTGCCGCGCGGCGTCGAGAGTTTCGACCGCGACGAACACGTGCGCGATACCCCGCGCGAGGTGCTGGCCAAGTTGCGTCCCGCCTTCGACGGCGTGCAGACCGGCGGCAACTGCTCGGCCATCGTCGACGGCGCCGCGGCGTGCCTGGTGGTCTCGGGGCGTTATGCGCGCGAGCACGGCCTCACGCCGCTGGCGCGGGTGGTGGGCTCCACCTCGGTGGGCGTGCCGCCGGAGATTATGGGCATCGGTCCGGCACCGGCCATTCGCGGCGTGCTCAAGCAGTCCGGCCTGGCACTGGATCAGGTGGGACGCTTCGAGATCAACGAGGCCTTCGGCGCCCAGTTCCTGGCGGTGCAGAAGGAGCTGGGACTGGACGGCGAGCGCGCCAACGTCAACGGCGGCGCCATTGCCATCGGCCATCCCCTGGGCGCCACCGGGTTGCGCTGCACGCTGACCCTGGGGCGCGAGATGCAGGCCAGCGGCGAGCGCTACGGCGTCTCCTCGGCCTGCTGCGGTGGCGGGCAGGGTGTCGCGCTGCTGCTGGAAAACGCCCAGGCCGCCTGATGCAGGATTACCGCGCACCCGTCGGAACCCTGCTCTGGTCGCTGCGCCACGGCGCCGATGCCCAGCGGCTGCCCGACTGGGACGAGGGGCTGGTCACCGAGGTGGTCAACCAGGCGGCGCGCTTCATCGAAGCCGAGGTGGCGCCGCTGGACGTCATCGGCGATACCCAGCCGGCGCGGTTGGTGGAGGGGCGGGCCCGCGTGCCGGCGCCCTTCGTCCAGGCCTACCGGCGTTTCGCGGCGGAGGGGTGGCCGGGCATCTGCGCGCCGGAGGCGTATGGCGGCCAGGGGCTCCCTCACGTGCTGGGCGGGGTGCTCTCGGAGATGCTGGCCGGTGCCTGCATCAGCTTTCAGATGGTGCTCACTCTGGCGCAGAGCGCCATGCGCACGCTGCTCGCCCACGGCAACGAGGCCCAGCGCGAGACCTACCTGCCGCGCCTGGCGTCGGGCGAGTGGCTGGCCACCATGTGCCTTACCGAGCCCACCGCGGGCTCCGACCTGGGACAGATCCGCACCACCGCGCAGCCCGACGGTGCCGGCGGCTGGCGCATCCACGGCACCAAGATCTTCATCTCCGGCGGCGATCACGATTACGCCGAGAACATCGTGCACCTGGTGCTGGCGCGGACGCCGGATGCCCCGCCGGGCGTGAAGGGGCTGGCGCTGTTCATCTGTCCGGCGCAGCTGCCCGACGGATCGCGTAACGCCGTCACGGCGCTGCGCCTGGAGGAGAAGATGGGCATGCACGCCTCGCCCACCTGCCAGCTCGCCTTCGAGGGTGCGCAGGCGCAAATCCTCGGCGCGCCGGGCGAGGGGTTGATGCGCATGTTCACCATGATGAACACCACCCGTCTGGACGTGGGCGCCGAGGGCGTGGGCCTGGCCGAGGTGGCCGCCCAGCGTGCCTGGAGCTACGCTGCCGAGCGGCGCCAGGGGCGTGCCCCGGGCTCGGCGGAACCGGCCGACCTGATCTGCCGCCACGGCGACGTGCAGCGCATGCTGCTCACCCAGCGCGCCCTGGTGGAAGGTTGCCGGGCGCTGATTCTGCGCACCCTGGTGGAGCTGGAGCTGGGCGAGAACCCGGCCCTGATGGAGTTCCTCACCCCGGTGTGCAAGGCGTTCGGCTCCGACGCCGCCGTGCGCGTGGCCGATCTCGCCATCCAGATCCACGGCGGCTACGGCTATTGCCGCGAATACCGCGTCGAGCAGGTGCTGCGCGATGCCCGCATCACCCCCATCTACGAGGGCACCAACGGCATTCAGGCCATGACCCTGGCGGGGCGTCTGCTGCATCTGCAGAACGGGGCGTGCCGGCAGGCTTTCGATCAGTACGTCGAGACGGCGTGCAGCGAAGCCGAACAGGCCGGGCAGACGGCGGCGGCCGCCGCCCTGGGGGAGGCGTTGGTGGCGTGGCGCAAGGCGACCGCGGCGCTGCTGGAGTGCCCCGATCCGGGGATGGCGGCACGCGACTATCTGCAGCTTACCGGGTTGAGCGCGTTCGGCGCCGTCTGGAGCCGGCTGGAGCGCGGCGCCGATGCCGCCCCGCGACCGGCACTGACGCGCGCCCTTGCCGCGTTCGTCTATACCCATTTGCTGCCCGAAACGGGCGCGCTCGCCGACGCGGTGGTGCGCATGCGCGATGTGCGCGCCTTCGACGCCGCGCTGTTTGCCGATTGAGCGCGACGGCTGCGGCGGTGCGCACAGGATTCTGATTCGAACGGGAGGAAACGATTATGCAGATAGCAGGACAATCCGTGCTGGTGACCGGCGCCGGTTCGGGCATCGGCGAAGCGGTCGCCCGACACTTTGCAAAGCTGGGCGCCCGTGTGGGGGCGATGGATCGCGCCGCCGAGGCCGCCGGGCGCGTCGCCGGGGAGATCGGCGGGGTTGCCCTGGCCGCCGACGTGGCCGATGCCGACGGCGTCAAAGCCGCATTCGATACCCTGCTGGAGCGTTTCGGTGCACCGCGCGTCTGCATTCACTGCGCCGGCGTCGGCACCGCCAAGCGCATCCTGGGGCGCGAAGAGGTGATGCCCCTGGAGGATTTCACGCGCGTCGTCCAGGTCAACCTGATCGGCACCTTCAACGTCCTGCGTCTGGCCGCCGAGCGCATGGCCGCACTCGAACCGCTGGGCGCCAGCGGTGAGCGCGGCGTGGTGGTCAACACCGCCTCCATCGCCGCTTACGACGGCCAGGTGGGGCAGGCGGCCTACGCCGCGTCCAAGGGCGGTGTGGTGGCCATGACCCTGCCGGCGGCGCGCGAACTGGCGCAGTTCGGCATCCGCGTCGTCACCATCGCCCCCGGGTTGGTGCAGACGCCGATGATGAGCGCGCTGCCCGAGGAGATACAGCAGGGCCTGGCAGCGTCGGTGCCGTTTCCCCGCCGCCTGGCGCAACCCGAGGAGTTCGCGCGTCTGGCCGAGCATATCGCCACCAACGAGTACCTCAACGGCGAAGTGATCCGCATGGACGGCGCGCTGCGTATGGCACCGCGTTGAGCGCATGCGCGGGCGCCGATGAACATTCTGCAAGAGACGACTGATATGAACGCCGAATTTCCCCATCTGCACGTGGCCATCGAAGACGGACTGGCCGTAGTGAGCATTGACCGCGCCGACAAGCGCAACGCCATCAACGACGAGTTGATCGCCAGCTTCAACGCCTGGTTCCGCGCCGTTCCCAAAGACACCAAGGCCGTGGTGATCTGCGGCCGCGGCGATCATTTCAGCGCCGGTCTCGATCTGGCCGAGCACAAGGAGCGCGACGCGCTCGACGTGATGCGCCACTCGCAGTTCTGGCACGATACCTTCCGCATGATCGAATTCGGCGGCCTGCCGGTGGTCTCCGCGCTGCACGGCGGCGTGATCGGCGGCGGCCTGGAGCTGGCGCTCTCCACTCACGTGCGGATCGCCGAAACCTCCACCTTCTACGCGCTGCCCGAGGGCAGCCGCGGCATCTTCGTCGGCGGCGGCGGCAGCGTGCGCGTCGGGCGCGTGATCGGCCCCGACCGCATGCGCGAAATGATGCTGACGGGACGGCGCTACAACGCCGAGGAGGGGCTGCGCCTCGGTCTGTCGCACTACGTGGTCAACGAGGGCGAAGCGTTCGCCGAGGCGAAACGCCTGGCGCGCCAGATTGCGGGCAACGCCGCCGCGTCCAACTACATGATGATCAACGCCTTGTCGCGCATCGGCGATATGTCTTCCGCCGACGGCCTGTTCACCGAGTCGCTGGCGGCCGCGCTGACGCAGACCAGCGAAGACGCCCGCGAAGGGATGCGCGCATTTCTGGAAAAACGCGGCACGCGGTTCGGCTCGTAACCCGGTCGGGGTTTGGGGGCGAAGACGCCGCGCGCCGGAGCTGGCGTCTTCACTCTCGTGCCCGGCAATCTCTCGGCGGCGCGTTCACCGATCGAATCGTTGCCAGCGCTCGAGGAGGAGCGCGACGCGATTTTCCCGCCGCAGCCTTCTGGTCTACGCTTTGGATAGGCCCGTGTGCCCATGGCCCGGCCGCAACCCGTCGCGTGTTCGCAGCCAAGGAGGTGTCGTCATGTCTGCTCCCCGCAGCTATAAGAAGATTGCGTCGTACCGCCTTTCTGCCGATACCCCGATCCTGCGCTATCAGGAGGTGCGTCCCGATCGGGTTGCCATGCACGCGCCTGCCAGCGCCGTGATGACCGATCTGGCCCAGACGCCGGTCGTTTCCGTCGCGGCGGATGCGCGCATCGACGATGCGTTGCAGCGCATGATTCATGCCCAGGTGCGCATGCTGGTGGTGTTCAACGGCGAGGGCGATCTGGTGGGTCTGATCACCTCGCGCGACATCACCGGTGAGAAACCAGTGGATTTCGTATCGCGTCAGCGAGTGGCCAGGGATGAGGTGCGCGTCGCCGACATCATGACGCCGCGCGAACAGGTGGACGTACTGCATCTGGCGGACGTGGCCCGCGCCAGCGTGGGCGACATCGTCGAGACTCTGCGCGAACAGGGCCGCCAGCATGCCATCGTCATCGAACAGAGCACCACCGGCGAATGGGTGTTGCGCGGCATCTTTTCCACCACCCACATCGGGCGCCGTCTGGGCATCCGCGTGGAGGCTTCCGGCGCAGTGCAGAGCTTCGCCGAGCTGGAAGCGGTGTTGGTCGGCTGACGCGTCGCATCGTCTACCGCCATGCATACTGACAACTCCGAATCCGTCGCCTTCACCGGCCGGGTCAAACCCGGATACGGCGTGGCGTCGGGCCGCGGTGGCGATTCGCGTTACCCCGGCGGTACCTTGCCGTTGCAGATTCCGCACTTCGAGGCACGCGGCTTGGATCTGAGTTCCTGCTTTCCCGGCACCATCAATCTCGACATCGCGCCGCTACGCTTCGCGGTCGATCGTCCCGACTACCGTTTCGATGCCGTGGACTGGTCGCCCCACATTGCACCCGAGACCTTTTCGTTCTGCGCCTGCCGCATCACGCATGCCGGCGAGACGGTGGCGGGTTGGATCTACTACCCGCATCCGGAGACCAAGCCGGAGCACTTTCAGGACCCCTCCACGGTGGAGCTGCTGTGTCCCAAACTCAAAGGGCTGCACTACGGCGACCAAGTCACGGTGCAGATCGCCGCGGGCCGGATCCGGCTGATGGATTGATGGGGGAAACAGATTTCTTACGAGCAAGCTTCCCGTGCAGGGAGGAAAGCGCGGCCGGTCTATTTTCAACGCCTGAATGATGGATCGGCCTGGAAAGCACCGTCGCCGAGGCATGTTCGAGTGCCCGCTTTGCCGGAAGCTGACCTCAGCACTATGGACTGTGGGTGTCTGAAATGCCGCGACTTCTGCCAGACCGTGCTGTTTGACCTTCAGATCGGTATGCGCGTCGATGTACAGTTCCACACGCCGCACGTACCAGCGCAGCGCGCGCTCAGGAACAGAGGCGTTGCGGGCGAGGTCGATGAAACGGTCCCAGAAACGGGATTGGGCTGCCTTTTCCATGGCTGGTTGCAATCTCCTTGATCGTGAATTAGCCTTTAATTCCGTAGGGTTATCGTAGACAAAGGGGCCTTTTGGGGCAAGGATTTATACAGACGCCGTATAAGTCCGTTTATTGCGGCGTCTGTCTAAACCACTGTTGCACAAAAACGCTACGCGTTAGATGAGAGAGCAC
>JBNKCG010000078.1:0-6642 GCA_050287605.1 Gammaproteobacteria bacterium
ACGTTGAAGTCGATCCATTCGGCGGCTACACCCAGAAGACGTCACGGCATCACGCGGCATCCGACACCCGCGAGGGTCGGTTGCCCGCAACACCACGAGGAGGGGATCCATGACCAGCAAGCTCGATCAACTGTACCAGCGCTCCATCGACGACAAGGAGGGCTTCTGGGCGGAAGCGGCCCAGGGTATCGACTGGTACAAGACCTGGGACCGGGTGCTCGACGACAGCAACGTCCCCTTCTATCGCTGGTTCGAGGGCGGTGAGCTGAATACCTGCTACAACGCCGTCGACCGCCACGTGGAAAACGGCCGCGCCGACCAGGCCGCCATCATCTACGACAGCCCGGTCACCGGCCTGCAGCGCACCTACACCTATCGCCAGCTGCGCGATGCTGTGGCGCTGTTCGCCGGCGCGCTCAAGGCGCAGGGGGTGTCCAAAGGCGACCGCGTCATCGTCTACATGCCCATGGTGCCGGAGGCAGCCATCGCGATGCTGGCTTGCGCACGCCTGGGGGCGATCCATTCGGTGGTGTTTGGCGGTTTCGCGGCCAAAGAGCTGGCCACCCGCATCGACGACGCCAAGCCCAAGGCCATCGTCTCGGCCAGTTGCGGCATCGAGCCCAACCGCGTGGTCACCTACAAGCCGCTGCTGGACGGCGCCATCGATTTGGCAACCCACAAACCCGATGCCTGCATCATTCTGCAGCGTCCCCAGGCCGAGGCGGAACTCGTCGCCGGCCGCGATGTGGAGTGGGAGGCAGCGCAGGCGGGCGTGGAGCCCGCCGACTGCGTGCCGGTGGCGGCCACCGACCCGCTCTACATCCTCTACACCTCCGGCACCACCGGCCAGCCCAAGGGCGTGGTGCGCGACAACGGCGGCCACGCCGTGGCGCTGCGCTGGTCCATGGAGAAGGTCTACGGCGTGCAGCCTGGCGAGGTCTATTGGGCGGCCTCGGACGTGGGCTGGGTGGTAGGCCACTCTTACATCGTCTATGGCCCGCTGCTCAACGGCAACACCACCATCCTGTTCGAGGGCAAGCCGGTGGGCACCCCCGATCCCGGCACCTTCTGGCGCATCATCAGCGAGCACAACGTCAGCACCCTGTTCACCGCGCCCACCGCTTTCCGCGCCATAAAGAAGGAAGACCCCAACGGCGAGTACATCAAGAAGTACGACCTCTCCAACTTCCGCGCCCTGTTCCTGGCGGGCGAGCGCTGCGACCCCGATACCCTGTTCTGGGCCCAGGAGAAGTTGCAGGTGCCGGTGGTCGATCATTGGTGGCAGACCGAGACCGGCTGGGCCATCGCAGCCAACTGTCTGGGTATCGAGGCGCTGGAGATCAAAGCGGGTTCCCCCACCCGCGCCGTGTGCGGATACGACGTGCAGGTGCTGGACGAAGAGGGTAAATCCGTCAAGCCCGGCGATATTGGTGCCATCGTCATCAAGCTGCCGCTGCCGCCGGGAACGCTGCCCACGCTGTGGAATGCCGATCAGCGCTACCAGGATTCCTACTTGTCGCGCTACTCCGGCTATTACCTCACCGGCGACGCCGGCTACAAGGACGAGGACGGCTACCTCTGGATCATGAGCCGCATCGACGACGTCATCAACGTCGCCGGCCATCGTCTCTCCACCGGCGCCATGGAGGAGGTGCTCGCCTCCCACCCCGACGTGGCGGAGTGCGCGGTGTTCGGCGTGGAAGACAGCTTCAAGGGCGAACTGCCGCTGGGCATGGTGGTGCTCAAGGCGGGCGCCGACCGCTCCGAGGAGGAGTTGCGCCGGGAGCTGGTCGCGCTGGTGCGTGAGAAGATCGGCCCCGTCGCTGCCTTCAAGCTGGTGACTACGGTGCAGCGCCTGCCCAAGACCCGCTCCGGCAAGATCCTGCGCGGCACCATGAAGAAGATCGCCGACGGCAAGGAGTTCAAGGTGCCGGCCACCATCGACGATCCGCTGATTCTCGACGAGGTGACCGAGTCGCTGCACGACTTGGGATACCCCAAGCGTTCTTGAATGTCGAGGCCCTCCGGCCCGATCCGATTCTTTGACGGAGTAAATCCTATGTCCCAGTTGTCCAGTGCCGGCGCGCGTTTCCGTGCCGCCGTCGAACGCGAAAAACCGCTGCAGGTGGTGGGCTGTGTGAACGCCTACTTCGCGCGGCTCGCCGAGCGCAGCGGCTTTCAGGCGCTCTATCTCTCGGGGGGCGGCGTGGCGGCCTGCTCGTGCGGTATCCCCGATCTCGGCATCACCACCCTGGAAGATGTGCTGATCGACGCCAAGCGCATCACCGACGTCACCGAGCTGCCGCTGCTGGTGGATATCGATACCGGCTGGGGTGGCGCGTTCAACATCGCGCGCACTATCAAGTCCATGATCAAGGCGGGCGTCGCGGCGGTGCACATCGAAGACCAGGTGGCGCAGAAACGTTGCGGCCATCGGCCCAACAAGGCCATCGTCTCGCAGGCGGAGATGGTGGATCGCATCAAGGCGGCCGTCGATGCCAAGACCGACGACGACTTCGTGGTCATGGCGCGCACCGACGCGCTTGCGGTGGAGGGGCTGCAGTCGGCCATCGACCGCGCCTGCGCCTGTGTCGAGGCGGGTGCCGACATGATCTTTCCCGAGGCGATGACCGAACTCGCCATGTACAAACAATTCGTCGAAGCGGTGCAGGTACCGGTGCTGGCCAACATCACCGAGTTCGGCTCGACGCCGCTTTACACCGTCGAAGAGCTGGGCGCCCACGACGTGTCGCTGGTGCTCTACCCGCTCTCCACCTTCCGCGCCGCTTCGGCCGCCGCGCTCAACGTCTATCAGGCGCTGCGCCGCGAGGGGACGCAGAAGGGCGTGCTCGACACCATGCAGAGCCGCGCCGATCTCTACGACTACCTGGGATACCACGACTACGAGCAGAAGCTCGACGCACTATTCGCTAGCGAGGAGGAATGAACATGAGCGACGTCGCCGTCACCGAAGATCTGTCCAAGAAAAAGAAGAAGTCCGTCGCCCTGTCGGGCACCGCCGCGGGTAACACCGCCATCTGCACCGTGGGGCGCACCGGCAACGATCTGCACTACCGGGGCTACGACATCCTCGATCTCGCCGAAAAGTGCGAGTTCGAGGAGATCGCCCATCTGCTGATCCACGAGAAGCTGCCCAACGCGGCGGAGCTCGCGGCCTACAAGGCGAAGCTGCGCTCCCTGCGCGGCATCCCCGCCGCGGTCAAGCAGGTGCTGGAGGCCATTCCGCCCTCGGCCCACCCCATGGACGTGATGCGCACCGCCATTTCCGCGCTCGGCACCTGCCTGCCGGAGAAGGACTCGCACCCCATCGCCGAGGCGCGCGACATCGCCGACCGCATGATGGCCAGCCTCGGCTCCATGCTGCTCTACTGGTACCACTACGCGGTGAACGGCAACATCATCGACGTGGAGACCGACGACGATTCCATCGGCGGCCACTTCCTGCACCTGCTGCACGGACGCAAGCCCAGCGACGAGTGGGTGCGCGCCATGCACACCTCGCTGGTGCTTTACGCCGAGCACGAGTTCAACGCCTCCACCTTCACCGCGCGCGTCATCACCGGCACCAACACCGACATCTACTCCGCCATCACCGGCGCCATCGGCGCGCTGCGCGGCCCCAAGCACGGCGGCGCCAACGAAGAGGCGTTCCTCATCCAGAGCCGCTACAACGACGCCGACGAGGCGGAGGCCGACATCCGCGAGCGCGTCGCCAACAAAGAGATCGTCATCGGCTTCGGCCACCCGGTCTACACCATCGGCGATCCGCGCAACGAGGTGATCAAGCGCGTCGCCAACCAGCTCTCCGCATCGCAAGGCAACATGAAGCTGTTCAGCATCGCCGAGCGCCTGGAGAGCGTCATGTGGGACATCAAGAAGATGTTCCCCAACCTCGATTGGTTCAGCGCGGTGAGCTACCACATGATGGGCGTGCCCACTGCCATGTTCACCCCGCTGTTCGTTATCTCGCGCACCTCGGGTTGGGCGGCACACGTCATCGAGCAGCGCATCGACGGCAAGATCATCCGCCCCAGCGCCAACTACGTCGGGCCGGAGAATCTGGAGTACGTGCCCATCGAGAAGCGCGGCTGACTGCGCGTTGTCCCCGCGGGGCCGTCGGTCCCGCGGGCGTTCCCCAACATCGAGCGCGGCTCGAGTGGTTGCTCATCCATGAATACTGCACACCGCAAGACTCTTTCCGGCACCGCCTTGGACTACTTCGACACCCGCGAGGCGGTCGAGGCGATCCAGACCGGCGCCTACGACAAGCTGCCCTACACATCGCGCGTGCTGGCGGAGCAGTTGGTGCGCCGCTGCGACCCGGCGCTGCTGGAGGATTCGCTCAAGCAGATCATCGGCCGCAAGCGCGATCTCGACTTCCCGTGGTACCCCGCGCGGGTGGTGTGTCACGACATCCTTGGCCAGACCGCACTGGTGGATCTGGCCGGTCTGCGCGACGCCATCGCGGAGAAGGGCGGCGATCCAGCGCAGGTCAATCCGGTGGTGCCGACCCAGTTGATCGTCGACCACTCGCTGGCCGTCGAGGCGCCGGGCTTCGATCCCGATGCCTTCGCCAAGAACCGCGCCATCGAGGATCGCCGTAACGAGGACCGCTTCCATTTCATCGAGTGGACCAAGACGGCGTTCGACAACGTGGACGTGATCCCCGCTGGCAACGGCATCATGCACCAGATCAACCTGGAAAAGATGTCGCCGGTCATCCAGGCGCGTGACGGGGTGGCCTTCCCCGACACCTGCGTCGGCACCGACAGCCACACCCCGCACGTGGACTCCCTGGGCGTCATCGCCATCGGCGTCGGCGGCCTGGAGGCGGAGAACGTCATGCTGGGGCGCCCCTCCATGATGCGCCTGCCCGACATCGTCGGCGTCAAGCTCACCGGCCGGCGCCAGCCCGGCATCACCGCCACCGATATCGTGCTGGCATTGACGGAATTCCTGCGCCAGGAGCGCGTCGTTTCGGCCTACCTGGAATTTTTCGGTGAGGGTACCACCGACCTCACCATCGGCGATCGCGCCACCATCTCCAACATGGCGCCGGAGTACGGTGCTTCCGCGGCGCTGTTCTACATCGACCGCCAGACCGTCGACTACCTGAAGCTCACCGGCCGCACGCCCGAGCAGGTGGAGCTGGTGGAGCACTACGCCCGCGCCACCGGGTTGTGGGCCGATGCGCTCACGGGCGCCGAATACGAACGCGTGCTGGAGTTCGATCTCTCCGCCGTAGGCCGCAACATGGCCGGTCCCTCCAATCCCCATCGCCGCCTGCCCACCCGCGACCTGGCCGCGCGTGGCATCGCCGGCGCCTGGGAGGAGAAGGCGGGCGAGATGCCCGACGGCGCGGTGATCATCGCCGCCATCACCAGCTGCACCAACACCTCCAACCCGCGCAACGTGGTGGCCGCCGGGCTGTTGGCCCGCAAGGCCAACGACCTGGGCCTGATGCGCAAGCCGTGGGTGAAGTCGTCGTTCGCCCCCGGTTCCAAGGTGGCTCAGCTTTATCTCGAAGCGGCCGGGCTGCTGCCCGAACTGGAGAAGCTGGGCTTCGGTATCGTCGGTTTCGCCTGCACCACCTGCAACGGCATGAGCGGCGCGCTGGACCCCAGGATCCAGCAGGAGATCGTCGACCGCGATCTCTACACCACCGCGGTGCTGTCGGGGAACCGCAACTTCGATGGCCGCATCCATCCCTATGCCAAGCAGGCGTTTTTGGCCTCGCCGCCGCTGGTGGTGGCCTACGCCATCGCCGGCACGATGCGCTTCGATATCGAGCAGGATGCGCTGGGGCACGATGCTGACGGCAACCCGATCACCCTGAAAGAGATCTGGCCCGCCGACGAGGAGATCGACGCCATCGTCAGCCAGTTCGTCAAGCCGGAGCAGTTCCAGCAGGTCTACACGCCGATGTTCGATCTGGGTGCCCGCCAGCACGCCGCCAGTCCGCTCTACGACTGGCGTCCGCAGAGCACTTACATCCGCCGTCCGCCGTATTGGGAAGGTGCCTTGGCCGGTGAACGCACTCTAAAGGGCATGCGGCCGCTGGCGGTGCTGGGCGACAACATCACGACGGATCACCTGTCGCCTTCCAACGCCATCCTGCCTACCAGCGCGGCCGGTGAGTATTTGGCGAAAATGGGCCTGCCTGAGGAGGACTTCAACTCCTACGCTACCCATCGCGGCGATCACCTCACTGCACAGCGTGCCACCTTCGCCAACCCGAAGCTGTTCAACGAGATGTGCCGCGACGACACGGGCGAAGTGATCCAGGGCTCCCTGGCGCGTCTGGAGCCCGAAGGCACGCAGATGCGTATGTGGGAGGTGATCGAGGCCTACATGGCGCGCAAGCAGCCGCTGATCATTGTCGCCGGCGCTGACTACGGTCAGGGTTCGTCGCGCGACTGGGCCGCCAAGGGGGTGCGTCTGGCGGGCGTCGAGGCGATCGTCGCCGAAGGCTTCGAACGCATCCACCGCACCAACCTGGTGGGCATGGGCGTGCTGCCGCTGGAGTTCAAGGCGGGTGAAAACCGTAAGACCTATGCCATCGATGGCAGTGAGACGTTCGATGTCATCGGTATGCCCAGTCCGCGCGCCGAGCTGACCGTG
>JBNKCG010000079.1:0-66649 GCA_050287605.1 Gammaproteobacteria bacterium
CCGTACTTCTCTTCCATGTGACGCGAGATGTAGTTCATGGAGCGGTAGCAGTGCAGCAGGTTGAGCTTGACCTTGGGTGTCAGCTCCATCTCGCTCAGCGTGCCGTCGCCGGACCACTGCGCCACCACGCGCAGGCCCATCTCTTCGAGCAGCGTACGCGACGACCAGGCATCACCGCCGATGTTGTAGTCGCCGATGATGGAGACGTCGTAGGGGGTGGATTCGAAGCTTTCGTCACCGTCGCGATTGCCCAGCACCCAGTCACGCACCGCGTCGTTGGCGATGTGGTGACCCAGCGACTGCGACACGCCGCGGAAACCTTCGCAGCGCACCGGTACGATGGGCTTGCCCAGTTCGGCGGCCTTCTTCTTCGACACCGCCTCAATGTCGTCGCCGATGAGTCCGATGGGGCACTCCGACTGCACGGACAGACCTTTGGCCAGCGGGAACAGCGTTTCGATTTCGGTGATCAGCTTGTCCAGCTTCTTGTCACCGCCGAACACGATGTCCTTCTCCTGGAAATCCGAGGTGAAGTTCATGGTACCGAAGGTGTTGATGCCGGTGGTGCCCACGTAGTAGTTGCGGCGCCCGGCACGCGAGTACTGCCCACAGCCCACCGGGCCGTGGGAGATGTGGATCATATCCTTCACCGGACCCCACACCACGCCCTTGGAACCGGCGTAGGCGCAACCGCGAATGGTCATCACACCGGGTTGGGATTTGCGGTTGGAGGTGATGCACTTCTTCGACTGCTCGACGCTCTGATCGTTGACCGTGAGATGTTTTTCACGGTCCTTCTTCGCCTTCTCCGGATAGACCTCCAACACCTCTTCGATGAGGGCGGCGGTCTCTTCGCGAGTCAATGCTGCCATGATGTCTCTCCTGTCGCGCCGCCACTAATCCGTGGACGGCGACAAGTGTGTAGCGCGGATGCGCGAGGCCGCCGCAGCGGCCCGCACCGGTTCTGCTCAGGCCGTCGCGGTTGCGCCGGCGCCTTCCGCCTCTGCGGTCTTGCCGATGATGCTTTCGTCTTCCTCGTCGAGGATGCCGAACTCCATCAGCAGGTCTTCCAGTTCGTCCATGGTGAGCGGGGTGGGAATGACGAACTTCTTGTTGTCGATGATCTTCTGCGCCAGTGCGCGGTACTCGTCGGCCTGCTTGGCGGCCGGGTTGTACTCGATCACCGTCATGCGGCGGATCTCGGCGCGCTGCACCTCGTTGTCGCGCGGCACGAAGTGGATCATCTGGGTACCGAGCTTCTCGGCCAGCGCCTCGATGAGCTCGTCTTCGCGGTCGGTATTGCGCGAGTTGCAGATCAGGCCGGCGAGACGCACGCCGCCGGAGTTGGCGTACTTCACGATACCCTTGGAGATGTTGTTGGCCGCGTACATGGCCATCATCTCGCCCGAGACCACGATGTAGATCTCCTGAGCCTTGTTCTCGCGGATGGGCATGGCGAAACCGCCGCACACCACGTCGCCCAGCACGTCGTAGAAGACGAAGTCCAGGTCCTCGTCGTAGGCGCCCTCTTCTTCCAGAAAGTTGATGGCGGTGATGACGCCACGGCCGGCGCAGCCCACGCCCGGCTCCGGACCACCGGACTCGACGCACTTCACGTCGCCGTAACCCATCTTCAGCACATCCTCCAGCTCCAGGTCCTCCACCGAACCGGCTTCAGCAGCCAGGTGCATGATGGTGTTCTGGGCCTTGGCGTGGAGCATGAGGCGGGTGGAGTCGGCCTTGGGATCGCAACCGACGATCATGACCTTCTTGCCGGCTTCGGCGAGGGCCGCGACCAGGTTCTGGGTCGTGGTGGACTTGCCGATGCCACCCTTCCCGTAAATCGCACATTGACGCAATGCCATGATGGTTCTCCTGAGTTGGCGTAACTGTTCGGAACGCGGACCGCTCTATCCGCCCTACGCCCCAAGGAGTGCAAGCGTCGTACCAAATTGCGATTTCACTACTAAGCAGCTGTTTTACATGGTATAAACGCCCTGCCTACAAGTCTGGAATCCATGTGGCATTCCCAACAACGCCCTGTCGGATGTATGGATAACAACAGTACGAAAGCCAGCGTCGGTGCCACGCTGCCGGCCGCTGCGCGCCTGCCCATCAACCGCTGCAACCTGCCGGCGGTGATCCTCGGCAGCCTCACGTTTCAGCGCCATCCCACCCCGCTCACGCTGGACGGCGTGGCCGAACTGCACGCCGAGCTGTTCCGCCATCTCGATGCGCTGGAGCACCCGCAGCAGCGCGCCGCCTATTTCGAGGACTACATGGTGGTGCACTTCCGCCTGCACCGGCTGCAAGAGGTGGGCCTGGACCCGAAGCGCCCCAACCGCGGCAACGCCAACTACCGGCGCTTGGTGCGTGGCTGGTCGTTCGATGCCAACAGCCGCGAAGGGGCAGTGCTCAAGGCCTGGGTGGAGTCGCGCTTCGGGCTGCTGGCGCGTTTTCACCGCGAGCCGCTGACCGAGTCCGACTCCCACGTTTATCACCGGTACCTGGCGGACCGCAGCGCCGCGCTCTACGGTACCAACGCGCTGGAGGCGCAACTAGATCTGCTCTTCACCTACAGTCAGTACGAGCTGGCGCGCCAGAGTGCGGAGACCAGCCATATTCATCTCTATCGCGGCATCAACCGTGTGGGCGAGCACGAAGTGCTGGCGAAGACGGGCTCCCAGACCTGCCAAGTGCTGCTCAACAACCTCAACTCCTTCACGGTGTCGCGCGAACGCGCCGAGGAGTTTGGCGACTACATCATGGAGCTGGAGGTGCCGACCTCGAAGGTGTTCTTCTACAGCCGGTTGTTGCCCGATCTGCTCAAGGGCGAAGAGGAGTACGTGGTGATCGGCGGCGTGTACGAGGCGAAGATCAGCTACTTCTAGGAACGCGGCCGCTATCGGTCCCGGGTGCCAGCGCGCCGCGGGACGTATGCCACACCCGCTCCGCGATTGTCGCAAGTGCGACAAAGAACTCCACTCTCGTCAGTGCCGGCCAATCGCTGCGCGATCGCCTGAAGTCGTTTCTCTCCCCGGCCGGCACCGCGTTGTGGTGGAGAATCCATTCTTCACCATTTCAATGCGTTACTAGCTTCCGACCCGCGCCGAAACCCCGCATCACACATACTGCACGCCCCCGTTCCTCCCCCAGGCGAACCACAGCGACACAACTGGCCTGGCGCTTGCAACACCGGTTCCCATCGATCACCCATCGGGAACCCGACATGCCGACAACCACACTCGCCGAACTCGCCTCCGCACTGCAACGCGGAGAATTGGTCCCCTACCTCGGCGCCGGCACCCTGGCGGACGTGGTCAACGTCGACACCGGCGCCGCCATCCCCGCCGACAGCGAGAGCCTGATCCTGGCCATGAACGGCGGACGTCCCATGGCGCCGCGCCTCATGTACGAATTCCCGCGCGCCGCCATGGACGTGGAGTTGAAACGTGGGCGCGGCGCGGTGATGCGCTTCCTCAACCAGACCTACGGCGAAACACCCTGGACGCGCGCCGCGCTGCACGACTGGCTGGCAACGCTGAAGCTCCCCTACGTCATCGACATCAACCGCGACACGCAACTCCAGGAGAGCTACGCCGGCACTCCGCACACTCTGATCCGCGGCATCGCCCGCATCGGCGGCACCGACTACCGTTTCCAACTGCACACTTACGACGGCGAGCAGTACCGCCCCGTCGAGCAGGAGTCTGTGGACCCGACGCTACCCATCCTGTTCAAACCCATGGGCAGCCCGGTGCCGGAACCCACCTACATCGCCGCCGATGCCGACTACGTGGACTACATCACCGAGCTGATGGGCGGGTTCGCCATCCCGACGTTTCTCAAGAGCTACCGCAAGGCCAAGCAGTACCTGTTCCTCGGCCTGCGTATGACACGCGACACCGAGCGCATGGTGTTGTCCGATCTGATCTACGACGCGGCGGAACCCGCCGGTTGGGCACTGATATCGGAACCCACCGCCAAGGAGCGACGTTTCTGCGACAACAAAAACATCACCGTTGTCGAGGCGGATATCGGCGACCTGCTCACAGCTGCCGGCTACCAACAGAACACACCCGCGAGTGCGGCGTGCCTGTGATCGACGAATTCGACGCCCGGTTCCAACTGGGCGTTTCCTTCATGGACCAAACCCACCGCGAGTTCGTCCAACGGCTCGCGCGTCTGGAGCACGCTTCCGCACACGACTTCCCCCTGCTGTTCCGGGACCTGGTTGAACACACCACGCTGCACTTCTCCACCGAGGAGGCGGCGATGACTTCCAGCGCCTTCCCTGCCACCGCCGAACACCGCGAAGAACACGCCCGGGTGCTGGGGGAGATGCATCGCATCGCAGAGCGTGTCGCGGGCGGGCGAACCGCCTTCGCCCGTGCCTACCTGCGCGATCGTCTGCCCGAATGGTTTACGCTGCATGCCGTAACCATGGATAGCGCGCTAGCTACACATTTGCAGCGCGCCGTATGCGGCAGTATTGAAACGCGCCCTGAGATAGGGATGCCGACCTTCACCGGTACGACGAAATACGTGTAGCCCACACCTTCCGAGAATAGGTACACGGGGTTCGGCAGATTCGTGCCGACGAATTCTCGTGCTCCCGTCTTGTCATGACTCCCTTTTGTCGCGTAGTTTACTCGCTTGACGAGGTGTCCTTCTTTCGCGGGCAAGTTCACCCTGCCGGATCGACATCAGGGACAGATGGCAAGGAGAGGAAGATATGGAGAAGCGCTCACGTCGCGACAAGCTCGGCTTGGCGTTGGCCGGCGGCGGATTTCGGGCCTCGCTGTTTCATGTCGGCGTCTTCCGACGCTTGGCCGAATTGGACCTGCTGCGCTACGTTGAGGCCATCTCCGCTGTTTCCGGCGGTTCCATCGTTGCCACCTTGTATGCGTTGCTGCTCAAGCGCGACCTCGAGCGCCCCGAAAACAACGGTCGCCTAAATCAGGTGCAGTATGGCCGTATCGTCGATGATCTGGAACGACGCTTGTGTCTCGGCATCCAGAAGAACCTGCGTACCCGCCTGCTCATCAATCCGCTCAACGTCCTGCAGGGCATATCCAGCGGCGACAGCCTCAGCCGTGCAATGGCGGACCTCTACGAACGCCACCTGTACCGCGAGACGATAGCGGAGCTCTCCGATGTCGAACTAGTGAAGGGCCGGATGCGTCTGCAGGATATCAAGATCAAGCCGGGCGGGCGCAGAATATCCGATCTCGATTACGCCGATCTCGATTCCTACAACAGAGCCCAGGTGGCCGAGGGCGGATCGGTCGTTACCAAGCTCATCCTCAACGCCACCTCGCTCAATAGCGGCTCACGATTCTGGTTCTCAGCCTCCGAAATCGGCGAGTGGGACAACGGTTACCTTCATGCGGGAGATGCCGCGCTCATCCGAGATACGGTCAAGCCGCAGGTCGAGCGGGCGAGGCGCCGGGGAGCATCCGCCCCGCCAGCAATGCACGACGGTGGAGTGGGAGCAAGCGTCGACTGGTGGATCAGCGACGGACAGCGCGATCGTCTCCCAGCACGCTGGTTGAAGTTGTTCAACGCGTGGCATGACTTCTTCGCTCACGCCGACAACCGCAGCGACACCCTGGATGCACTGTTGACTTGCAAGTTTGGCGCCTTGCGCCCGGCACGCCGCGCGGCCTGGTACCTAAGGCACTGGCAGGGTTCGCCCGAGGATGGCACCTTCGGCGGGCTGACTCAGGCCGAACACCGGATGATCCTGGCCGACAAACTCGCCGGCATCTGTCACCAATACGCCGAACAGGTCAGGGCTTGGTTCGACACCCTCGAACAACTCGGCGGCTTTGCCGATCTGTGCGATTTCCTCGACGATATCTACCTCGTACGCTCGGCGGACTACCTCCACGTCCAGGCCGGTGAGCACCTCGCAGAGTTCCCCTTGAGCCATGCGGTAGCGGCCTCCGCCAATTTTCCTCCCGTGTTCGCCCCCTTTCAGCTGACCACCTTTTATGACGACCTGCACATCAGTCGTCTCGGCCTGACTGACGGCGGTGTCTACGACAACCTGGGTGTGATCGGCGTGCTGGACGAGGACTGCAATTTCATCGTTTCCAGTGACACGGGCATGCCGAGCGAACCGAAGCAGCGCGTATCGCCGGGGCGCGTGGGCATGATTGCCGGCCTGCTGTCCCTGGTGATGGACGACAACGCGCGCCAGACGCGGGAGATTCTGCTCGAGCGCCACCGCGTCACCGCGGGCCTTGACAGCATTCCCTGCCTGCCCGGCGCACAACTCAGCCAACCCGTCCGAGCGGCGTTGGAGGAAGTCTCACTGACTCGTGACATCGTGGGTCTGGCCGCATTCAAGATCGACTCCGCCGAGGTGTGCGAACGTGAAGCGGGAGGGCGCGCCGAAGAGCGCCCCTACTCCGCCACAGAGATCGCCAGAATCCGCACCGACCTGGACGCCTTCGGGGATATAGAGGCAGATGCCCTGATCGGACAGGGTTATATCAACGCCGGGGTATTTCTCGAGCGCTGGTTCACCATCGATACCGACAAAGGTGTCCCCAAACACATGGTCTGCCGCTACGGCGCCGATGCGCAAAACTATCCGTATCGTGGTGCAGCCAGCGCCAACGGCAACCCCCCACCGCCACGCAACTGCCCACGCCGCCCGAGCAAGACTCTGGTGAGCCAGACGTTGCGAGCCGCACAGTCGCGCTTGCCACACGTCTTTCGCATCTGGGCTTCGCCATGGTGCTGGCTCGCCTGGCTCAGTTTGCTCGCCCTGTTGACTGGCGGGTGGTATGCGTTGGAAGGCCGCAGTGTTGACGTGGCAGCTACCCTTCAGACGCTGATCGTTCGCGGGCTGTTCCTGCACGAACTCGGCCTCGACGGCCCGACAAGCTGGCATCGGCTACTCGCCACCGTCGGGGTCGTCATCGCGCTCGCCGTCGTATTCATGTTGCTCGCCAAGGCCTGGTTTCCGCTGTTCGAGCATCTGCGGAAACGCGGTTATACCTCGGTTGCCCGTTACATGGCTTACATCGGGCGCTGGCCGCGGCTAATTCGCGCCTTCGCCTCATCTCTGGTCTACAAGGTCGTCATCATGCTGATCGCGTTGTTGGTCTATCTCTATTCGCGACTGTATCTGTTGGCGACGAACCTCGGCCCATGGGGGAGATCTTGTCGCGAACATCGCACAGACCAGTAAGCATCCCCACACAACCGCGGTCGGAGCACAGTTTTCTATGAGAAGCGTGGAGTACTGAGCCGGCGGATGGTGCTGCGTCTTAATGACCGTAAAGATACCATCAGACAGAGCGATAGTCGTGCGCCAAACTTCGCTGGGTACGCCTGGACACACTCGCGGGTACAGAAAGAGGAAGCTACTTACGTTGTGTGCTGCACACTAGAGAAAACCCTGTTCTTCCGCCGGTTTTCCTGACCTCAGTTTGGGTAAGAAACTATCGCAACGAAAATCTGCTGACTGCAACAAGGTTTCAACAGATGTGTTGCAGATGAGCTATAACTCAATACCTACAGGTTACCGCTCTTGCAGTAGGCGCGATTTGGAATGAGAGCGTGGCTTATGAGGCATATCTGTAAGTAATATAAGGTTGTTCTCTCCATCCCGGTTGCGTTACTGCTCGCTATTATGGCGTGAACCAAATTATGTCCGATTTCTGGCTAGCAAGATTCTTGAAATCATCTCTAACCTATCCATCAAGCGGATTGCACTAAAATACACTTAAGTATCAAACATTAATCGGCACGAAATGTTGCGCCGCTCGCGAAAGTCACCAGATGGAACCGATCGAAAGCCGCTCCGACTCGAGAATCAAGCTGCTCCCTAAGAACCGGTCAGAGATCTTTGCCGCAATGAGCGATCCCGCTCGCGTCGCCAAGTGGTGGGGCCCAGCGGGGTTCACCAACACGATTCACCTATTCGAATTCAAGCCTGGTGGGCAATGGTTACTAACCATGCACGGACCGGATGGCAAGGACTACCCGAACGAAAGCCGCTTCACGCGTATCGTCACCGATCGGGTATTCGAGATCGAGCATCTCAACGGGCACCACTTTATTCTCACCATCGAACTGGTGCCGGTGCAGGGTGGCACGGAGGTACGGTGGCGGCAGACCTTCGACACCGTCGAACACTACGAGCAAATTGCCCAGTTCGTGGCCACAGCCAACGAGCAGAATCTCGAACGCCTTGCAGCAGAGGTTCTTAAAGAGTGAGCGTGATTAGATCTTTCCGTTCCCAAGCACAAGGCGTCGCGCTCGTACGATTTACTCACGTTTACGTGGAAAGCTAGACGCCGGATAGATGCGCGTGGACCATTGGTGGTGGCGTCTTCCCCACGCGTTTGGGAAACGAATAAGGCACAAAACAACTGGGTGGAAATCCTATGAACGACTCATGGAAGTCGGGAGATTCGTACGAATTCTATATGGGACGGTGGAGCAAATTGATAGCAGAGCAATTTGTTGATTGGATATCACCTAAACCCAACCTGCGATGGCTGGATATCGGGTGTGGTTCGGGCGCTTTGAGCGAGGCCGTAGTCAACAAGCACTGTCCAGAATCGATCATCGCCATCGACCAATCAGAAAGCTTCGTACTCACGGCTCAACATCGTCTTGGCAGCAAGGCGTCGTGCAGAGTGGGCAACGCGATGTCATTGCCACTTGATGACGCAGCGGTGGATATCGCCGTATCTGGTCTGGTATTGAATTTCATATCAGAACCAGAAAGAGCGCTTGAGGAAATGCGGCGAGTAACGGGCAAGGATGGCATGGTTGCGGTATATATTTGGGATTACGCTGGGAAAATGGAATTCCTCAACCTTTTTTGGGATACGGCTGTGAAACTCAATCCGGGAGTTTCAGATCTTCATGAAGGCCGCCGTTTTCCAGATTCAAACGCTGAGCGACTGATTGATCTATTCAATCGCGTCGGTTTTTCGGAAATTGAAGCACACCCCATAGACATCGTTACGCATTTCGACGATTTCGACGATTATTGGAAGCCATTTCTCGGCGGACAGGGGCCAGCACCAACGTATGTGTCAAAGTTAAATGATTCGGATAGAAAACATCTTGAAGATGCGTTGGCTCAGAGTGTACCGGTTGAAGAAGACGGATCGATTATATTCTCTGCAAGAGCATGGGCAACGAAAGGTTTCGTGTAGCTTACGTGCACCCGGTGAAATAATCTCGGCGGAGTCGCCATGTCATCCGTGCATAGGCGATTGAAGTTAACAACTACTGGTTCTTCAACAACGCATGCTGATCAACCAAAAAGCGCGTGGACAATGGCACACTCGCCGCACCCAGCGCACGTGCATTGTGCCCAACCGTCCCTTCCCTCACTACTATGTCGGACAGACCGGAGTGGTTTAACACCTGCATGTAACGCTGGGTGGCCTGGACGATGGCATGGCGCACCGAGGACGGCAGCCAGCCGTCGATCAAAGCCGCTTCGAAATCGATGACCGAGGCGGCGCAAAAGATCGCGTGGGCGATGCCGTGACCGGCGGAGTCAATCCAGGCGTCGAGCACCGTTGCATCCACTTCCCACTGTGACGGCGACAGCCACAGCGAGGAGGCGTCGCCACCGGCCCGCTTGATGGTGCGCTCCAGAGCGGAGACGGAGGCGACGTCGATGAGTTGATGCGTCTTGCCGTCGTCGCCCGGAAGGGGCATGGAACCGAGCGCACCGGCGTTGCCCGTCCGCCCGGCAAACAGACTGCCGTTCAGTACCACGCCGCCACCGATGAAATAGCCAAGGTAGAAATAGACGAAATCGCGCGGCTGCGCGGCTTGGCCGAACACCAACTCAGCGCCGCAAGCTGCGGTGGCGTCGTTTTGCATGTACACGGGGTAGTCGCATCCGGCTTCGATCTGTGCGCGAATATCAACGCTACGCCAAGCGTCCATTGCCTCCCGCGGTGCGCCCATCTCTTCGCCCCACTCCCAGAGCTGAAACGGCATGCCAATCCCCAGCCCGGCGATCCGAGCCCGCTGGGTCTTGCTCAGTTTGGCGGTGATGCGTTTGATGGCATCGTGAGTAAACGTCACCATACCGTCCGGCGTGGGGTACGGATAGGTGTGGTGGATACTGTCGATGAGGGTACCGAGAAAATCGATCAGCACCAGGTCGCTGCTCCGCCGACCCAGCTTGAGGCCCAGAAAATAGGCACCGTCCGCCGCCAGCGACATGGGAACGGAGGGCTGCCCCACCTTGCCGCGTACCCGGATCGGCTCGCCGCGCTGCAGCAGGCCGTCGGCCTCCAATTGGCGCATGATCACCGAGACCGTCTGTGCGGAAAGGCCGGTTTTGCGGGCGATATCGGTCTTGGCCAGCGCCCCATGACGGCGCAGCAGCGTCAGCACAAGCCGCTCGTTGTAGGCACGCATGCCGCTCTGGTTCGAGCCGCGATGAAACCGGTCGATGGAGTTCTTCACCTTCGTATTCCCCTGCGCCTTGGCCCCCTCGCTGCCGGGTGTACTGCGCCGCGACAGCGTAGTGATACCGGACGGACTTGGACTAAGAATGCAGAGGCACTAGGCTTATGTCAATTATTAAATCTTCGTGATTTATTAATTGACAGGTACGATTCGCTGTGGTTTCTTGTACCTCGGTAATCGAACGAACACAGACTGTATTGGAGCGGATGGACCTCTCTTTAGTGTTTCAGCCGCCGGGTTATCAACGAGGAGGAATTCAATGAAAACAACGTCAATGCTCAAACTGTCTGCATTTTGTATCACGGTGTCCGGCCTAGTGGCCGCAGGCCCCGCCACTGCAGCCGACATCGGTGCCTGCCTGATCACCAAGACCGACACCAACCCCTTCTTCGTGAAGATGAAGGAAGGCGCGCTGGCAGGCGCCAAGGCCCATGGCATCAAGTTGCAGACTTTCGCCGGCAAGATCGACGGCGATGTGGAAACCCAGGTGGCCGCGGTGGAAACCTGCATCGCCTCCGGCGCCAAGGGCATCCTGATCACCCCGTCCGATTCCCGTGCACTGGGACCGGTCGTCACCAAAGCGCGCAAAGCCGGATTGCTGGTGATCGCCCTCGATACGCCGTTCGAGCCGACCAGCCTGGCCGATGCCACGTTCGCTACCGACAACTTCAAGGCGGGCGTGCTGATCGGCGAGTGGGCGAAAGCCAAACTGGGCTCCGCGGCATCCAAGGCGAAGATTGCCCTCCTCGACCTCAATCCCTCGCAGGTCTCGGTGGACTATCTGCGCGACAACGGGTTCCTCCAGGGCTTCGGCATCGACATCAAAGACCCCACCAAGATGGGCGACGAGAACGATCCGCGCATCGTGGGCAACGACGTCACCAACGGCAACGAAGAGGGCGGCCGCAAGGCGATGGAGAACCTGCTTCAGGTCGATCCCGACATCAACGTGGTCTACACCATCAACGAACCCGCCGCCGCGGGTGCTTACGAGGCGCTCAAGGCCTTCGGCAAAACCGACGGCGTGTTGATCGTGTCGGTGGACGGCGGCTGCCCCGGCGTGCGCAACGTGAAAGAGGGCATTATCGGCGCCACCTCCATGCAGTTCCCGCTGCTGATGGCCTCCAAGGGCATCGAAGCGATCAAGTCCTGGGCGGAAAAAGGCACCAAGCCGCAGAACTCCCCCGGTCTGGACTTCTTCAACACCGGTGTGGAGCTGATCACCGATCAACCGGTCAAGGGCATTCCTTCGATCGATTCCGCTGCTGGCCTGAAGAAGTGCTGGGGCTGATACCGGCGGCACACCAGCAGTCGTAGTACGGACGGCGGAGTAGGCATCTCCCTGCCTCAACCTCTCCCGCCGCCGTCCGGCGGGTGTTGCGGGGCGACTTCGGTTGCCCCGCCCTCCCCGAACATTGCTTGTGTACACAAGCCCAACCTTCGCTACCCTCTAAGAATCTATCTGCGCGGAGGAATATCATGAGGAGGACGAGCAAATGAGCACCACCGAGGATTCTGCCGACACGCGGCAGGGGTACGAACAGGTGCTGGAGCACAGCGATCAGCAGGTCGCAACCTTCGAGGCGCGCGAAAAAACGTTGCTGGAGAAGACGCAACACTTTCTGCACGGCAATCCCACCATGGTGCCGGTCATCGTGCTGCTGCTCAGCCTGGTGCTGTTCGGACTGCTGGCGGGGGAGCGCTTCTTCTCCGCCTTCAACCTGTCGCTGATCATGCAGCAGGTCTCCATCATCGGCATCCTGGCCGCCGCGCAAAGTCTGGTGATACTCACCGCGGGCATCGATCTTTCGGTGGCCGCCATCATGGTGCTGATGTCGGTCATCGCCGGCAACCTCGCCGTCAGTTTCGGCGTACCCGCGCCACTGGCCCTTCTCGTCGGCTTCGTCGGCGGCGCGGCGGCCGGCCTCATCAACGGCCTGCTGGTAACGCGCTTCAAGCTGCCGCCCTTCATCGTCACGCTGGGCACCTGGAATATCTTCTTCGCCCTCAACCTGTGGCTATCGGGGGCGCAGTCCATCCGCAGCCAGGACATCGACGCGAAGGCGGCGCTGCTGAAATTCTTCGGCACCAGCATCGCTCTCGGCAGCGCACGCATCACCTACGGCTCGATACTCATGGTGCTGATCTTCCTGGTGCTCTGGTACGTGCTCAACAAGACGGCGTGGGGCCGCCACGTCTACGCGGTCGGCGACGACAAGGATGCCGCCGAACTGTCGGGCATCCGTACCGATCGCACGTTGGTCTCGGTTTACATGCTGGCCGGTTTCATTTGCGCCGTGGGGGCGTGGGCCGCCATCGGACGCGTCGGTTCGGTGTCGCCGCAAAGCTTCTACGAGGGCAATCTGCAATCCATTACCGCCGTAGTGATCGGCGGCGTCTCGCTGTTCGGCGGGCGCGGCTCCATCCTCGGGCCGCTGGTGGGCGCGCTCATCGTAGGCGTGTTCCAGTCGGGACTGCGCCTCGCCGGCGTCGAGGTGCTGTGGCAAGTGTTTGCCATCGGCTGGCTCATCATCATCGCGGTCGCCATCGACCAGTGGATCAGAAAGGTATCGTCATGAGCGCTACGGCCACTCCGATACTCACCGCCCGCAACCTGGTCAAGCGCTTCGGGCGCGTCACCGCACTCGATCACGCCGATTTCGATCTCTATCCCGGCGAGATCCTGGCGGTCATCGGCGACAACGGCGCCGGCAAGTCGACGCTGATCAAAGCCATCTCCGGTGCCCTCACCGTGGACGAAGGCGAGATCCGCCTGGAGGACAAGCCGGTGCGCTTCGCCTCGCCCATGCAGGCGCGTGAAGCGGGCATTGAAACGGTTTACCAGAACCTGGCTCTCTCCCCCGCTCTCTCCATCGCCGACAACATGTTCATGGGCCGCGAGATCCGCAAGCCGGGCGTGCTGGGCAGCGTGTTCAAAATGCTGGACCACGCCAAGATGGAGCAGATCGCGCGCGAAAAGCTCACCGAACTGGGCCTGATGACCATCCAGAACATCAACCAGACCGTGGAGACGCTCTCCGGCGGCCAGCGCCAGGGCGTTGCGGTGGCGCGCGCCGCGGCGTTCGGCTCCAAAGTGGTGATCATGGACGAACCCACCGCAGCGTTAGGCGTCAAGGAGAGCCGGCGCGTACTCGATCTGATCCTGGACGTGAAGTCGCGGGGCTTACCCATCGTGCTGATCTCGCACAACATGCCGCATGTGTTCGAGGTGGCCGATCGCATCCACATCCACCGCCTGGGTCGGCGCGCCTGCGTCATCAATCCCGGCGACTACACTATGTCCGACGCCGTGGCCATCATGACCGGTGCCATGGAACCTCCCACCGGGGTGCACTGATGTATCTGGTTTGCGGCGAAGCGCTGTTCGACTTCTTTCTCGATGCCGAGAACGGCCCGGGCGAGGTGCGTTTCGATGCCCGCGCCGGCGGTTCGCCGTTCAACGTCGCCATCGGCGTTGCGCGACTGGGAGGCCAGGCGGCGCTGCTGACGGGCATCTCTGAAGACATGCTGGGCCAACGCCTTGTTCAGGTGCTGGAGCAGGAATCGGTCACGACCGATTATCTGGTGCGCTCCGGACGCCGCACCACGCTCAGTCTGGTGGGCGTCGACGCAGAGGGGCATCCCGCCTACGTCTTCTACGGGCTGGGCTCCGCCGATTGCAGCGTGACGCAGGCCGATCTGCCCGCCATCGGTCCCGAGATCAGCGGATTTCATTTCGGTTCCTATTCGCTGGTGGTGCGCCCCGTCGCCGACGCCTTCGCTGCACTGGCCGCCACTGCCGGCCAGCGCTTCGTTTCGGTGGACCCCAACGTGCGCCCCACGGTGGAGCCGGACGTCGACGTATGGCGCCGTCGGGTGGCCGAATACGCGGCGCTGGCCGATCTCATCAAGATCAGCGCTGAAGACCTGGCGATTCTCTACCCCGACGTTCCGGCGCAGGCCATGGCCAGCACCTGGCTCGACGCCGGCGTCAGCCTGGTCATCGTTACCGATGGCGGCAACGCGGTCAGCGCCTGGACCGGCAGCGGTCTCCACGTACGCCTGCAGCCGCCACCTTGCGAGGTGGTCGACACCGTCGGTGCCGGAGACAGTTTTCAGGCGGCGCTGCTCGCCTCCCTGGCAGAATCGGGCGATCCCAAAGAGGCCGTCACCCAACTGGACGGCACGCGGTTGGAACAATTGGTGAGCACCGCCATCAAAGCCTCTGCCATCACCTGTTCGCGGCGTGGCGCAGACCTACCCCGACGCAACGAAATCTTCAGTCGATAACGAGTCCCCACTATGTCCCCGCGTACGATTCCCGTGGAACCGTTCGATCTTGTCGTGTTCGGCGCCACCGGCGACTTGGCACGGCGCAAACTGTTCCCGGCCCTCTACCGCCGCTACCTGTCGGGTCAGATGCCGGACAGCGCACGCCTCATCGGTGCCGCACGCAGCGATCTGACCAGCGACGCTTTCCGCGACGCGATACGCGACGCCGTCACCGAATTCGTCGCCGCCGATATCATCGATCCGGCCAAGCTGGACGGATTCCTGCAGCGCGTCAGCTACGTTGCCATCGACGCGACGGGCGACCTCGGTTGGGGAAAGCTGGTACGCACGCTGGGTGAGCCCGACGACCGCGTGCGCGCCTTCTACCTATCGGTCGCACCGACGTTCTTCGCGCCCATCGCAGAGCGTCTGCTGCGCACCGGGATCGCCAGCACCGGTTCGCGCATCGTGGTGGAGAAACCGCTGGGGTTCGATCTCGCATCGGCGCAAGAGCTCAACCGGCAATTGGACCGTTGCTTCAACGAGACCCAGATCTACCGTATCGACCACTACCTGGGCAAGGAGACCGTCCAGAACCTCATGGCGCTGCGCTTTGCCAACGCGCTGTTCGAGCCGTTGTGGAACTCACGCCACGTGGACCACGTGCAGATTACGGTGGCGGAGTCCATCGGCGTCGAAGGCCGCGGCGATTTCTACGATCAGATCGGCGCCATGCGCGACATGATGCAGAACCACCTGATGCAGCTGCTATGTCTTACCGCCATGGAGCCGCCGGCACGCTTCGAACCCGACGCGGTGCGCGACGAAAAACTCAAAATCATCAAATCGCTGGAACCGATTCCCTCCTCCCAGGTGAATGCGCTCACCGTGCGCGGCCAGTACCGAGCCAACGGGGCGAGCCCCAGCTACCGCGACGAGGTGCACAGTCCCGACAGCTTCACCGAAAGCTACGTCGCGCTCAAGGCACAGGTAGCCAACTGGCGCTGGTCGGGCACGCCTTTCTATCTGCGTACGGGCAAGCGGTTGCGGCAACGCCTGTCGGAGATCGCCGTCTTTTTCAAGGAGACGCCCCACTCCATCTTCCCGCCCGAGTCCGGTGACTACCGCAGCAACGTGCTGGTCATCCGCCTGCAGCCCGACGAGGGCATCACCCTGCGCATGAACATCAAGGATCCGGGACCCGGGGGCATGCGCCTGACCGAAGTCCCGCTGGACATGACCTTCGCCGAGAACCTGGGACCCTCGCTGCGTCACATGCCCGACGCTTACGAGCGCCTGATCATGGACGTCATACGCGGCGACCAGACGCTGTTTATGCGCTGGGACGAGGTGGAGGCCGCCTGGGCCTGGGCCGATCCCATCATCAAAGCATGGGAGCAGTCGGGACAGCGCCCCAAACCCTACGATACGGGCAGTTCCGGACCCGACGATGCGCTGATGCTGCTGCACCGCGACGGACGGCGTTGGCGCGAGATCGAGCTGTGATCCCGGCGCGCAACGACTACCCGGATCGCGCCGCACTGGCCCGGGGACTCGCCGATCGGGTGACGGGCGAGCTGAAGTCCGCACTGGCCCAACGAGACCGCGCCCTGCTCGCAGTTCCCGGCGGCACCACACCCGGTCCGTTCCTGGAGGCGTTGTCGCATGCCGAGCTGGATTGGGAGCATGTCGACGTCATCCTCACCGACGAGCGCTGGGTACCCGTCGACTCGCCGCGCTCGAACTTCCGCCTGCTGCGCACTACGCTGTTGCAGAATCGGGCGGCGAACGCGCATACCGTTCCGCTCTACCGCGATGCGCCACACCCGGAGGCGCGCCTGGACGAGATCGATACCGAGATCCGCCGGCTGTTGCCCATCGACGTCTGCGTGCTGGGCATGGGTACGGACGGGCACACCGCCTCGCTGTTCCCGAATGCCGATCGTCTCGACGAAGCCCTAGACGAGGCGTGCCCGTCCGCCGTGCTACCCCTGCGCGCACCCGGCGCCGATGAACCGCGCATCACCCTGACGGCGCCCGTACTGCGCGCGGCGCGCCACATCCATCTGCTGATCGCGGGCGCAGGGAAGGCGCACACGCTAGACGGCGCGCTGCAGGCAGGCCCCTGGGCCGAAGCGCCGGTACGCGCCGCCCTCAGCGCCCCCGGGGTCGACGTGCACTACGCCCCTTGAGAGGTTCCCCATGACTATCGATCCTACCGTCGCCCACGTCACCGAACGCATCCGCGAGCGCAGCCGCCCCCGCCGCAACGCCTACCTGGAGAAGGTGGAGCGCGCCCGCGGCGAGGGACCGCACCGCGCCGAGCTCGCCTGCGGCAACCTGGCCCACGCCCTGGCCGCCTGCCCGGCCGGCGACAAAACCCGGATGGCCCGCGAGGCGGTACCCAACGTCGCCATCGTCACCGCCTACAACGACATGCTCTCGGCGCACCAGCCCTTCGAGCACTACCCGGAGGTCATCCGCACGGCGGTGCGCGAGGTGGGCGCCACGGCCCAGGTGGCCGGCGGGGTGCCCGCCATGTGCGACGGCGTCACCCAGGGCCAGCCTGGAATGGAGCTCTCGCTCTTCTCCCGCGACGTGATCGCCCTGGCCGCCGGGGTTGCGCTCTCCCACAACTGCTTCGATGCGGCGCTGTTTCTGGGCGTGTGCGACAAGATCGTCCCGGGCCTGGTGATGGCGGCGGCCACGTTCGGACACTTGCCGGCGCTCTTCGTGCCCGCCGGCCCCATGCCCTCGGGCCTGCCCAACGACGAAAAGGCCAAGGTGCGCCAGCGCTTCGCCGCCGGCGAGGTGGGGCGCGACGAGCTGTTGCGCGCAGAAATGGGCTCCTACCACGGCCCCGGCACCTGCACCTTCTACGGCACCGCCAACAGCAACCAGATGCTCATGGAGTTCATGGGCCTGCACCTGCCGGGCGCGAGCTTCGTCAACCCCGGCACGCCGCTGCGCGAAGCGCTGACCCGCGCCGCCGCGCAACGCGCCGTGGCGATCAGCGCCCTGGGCGACCACTACACACCCGTGGCGCAGGTGCTGGATGAACGGGCCTTCGTCAACGGCATCATCGGGCTGCACGCCACCGGCGGGTCGACCAACCTGGTGATCCACCTGTGCGCCATGGCGCGCGCAGCCGGCATCGAGCTGGCGCTGGAGGATTTCGCCGAGCTCTCCGCGGTCACCCCGCTGCTGGCCCGGGTCTACCCCAACGGCTTGGCCGACGTGAACCACTTCCACGCCGCCGGCGGGCTGGGATTCGTCATCGGAGAGCTGCTGGAAGCCGGGCTGCTGCACCCCGACGCCCGCACCGTGGTCGGCGTGGGTCTGGCAGACTACACGCGCGAACCCTTCCTGAACGAGGGCGGCGAACTGGTGTGGCGCGACGCGGAGCGCCGCTCGCTGGACCCGCAGATCCTGCGCCCCACCGCCGAGCCCTTCCAGGCCCACGGTGGACTGCAGCGTCTCTGCGGCAATTTGGGCAACGCGGTCATCAAGGTCTCGGCGGTGGCACCCGAGCGCCGGCTTGTCGAGGCACCGGTGAAGATCTTCCACGACCAGGCAGCGGTGAAGGCCGCCTTCGAGGCCGGCGAGCTCAACCAGGACACGGTAGTGGTGGTGCGCTTCCAAGGTCCCAAGGCCAACGGCATGCCGGAGCTGCACAGCCTCACCCCGCTGCTCAGCGTACTGCAGGACAAAGGCCACCGCGTCGCACTGGTCACCGACGGGCGCATGTCGGGCGCATCAGGCAAAGTACCCGCCGCCATTCACGTGAGTCCGGAGGCCTGCGACGGCGGCCCCATCGCCCGCCTGCGCGACGGCGACCGCATCCGGCTCGACCCCGCAGCGGGAAGTCTGGAGGCGCTGGTGGATGCCGAGGAATGGGAATCCCGCGAACCGGCGACCGCCGATCTGTCGGCCAACCAGGAAGGATACGGCCGGGAACTGTTTCGCCGCTTCCGCACCCATGTCGGCAGCGCCGACAGTGGCGCAAGCATTGCCGTGTAACCGGGTCCGCGAGAAACCACACGATGCTCAACACTCAGGAGATCTGCCGCCGGGCGCCAATGGTGCCGGTACTCACCATCCAGCGTCTGGAGCACGCAGTGCCTTTGTCCCAGGCGCTGGTGGCGGGCGGACTCCCGGTGCTGGAGATCACGCTACGCACCGCGGTCGCCTTCGACGCCATCCGGGCGATACGCGCAGGGTGTCCCGATGCCATCGTCGGCGCCGGCACGCTGCGCCATCCCGACGATGTGCAGCGCTGCCTTGAATCGGGGGCGCAGTTCGGCGTCAGTCCCGGCGCACCGGCGCGGCTGCTGGACGCCGTGGAGCGGGCGCAGCTTCCGTTTCTACCGGGCTGCGCCACTCCCACCGAGGCCATGATGCTGGCCGACCGCGGCTACGGCGTGGTCAAGTTCTTTCCCGCCGAAGCGGCCGGCGGCGTGGCCATGCTCAAGTCGCTGGCGGCACCGCTGGCGGGCATCGATTTCTGCCCCACGGGAGGGATCTCTCTGGCAAACGCCCGCGACTATCTCGCCCTGCCCAACGTGGTGACTATCGGCGGTTCCTGGGTCGCACCGGCCACCTTGATCGAGTCCGGCGATTGGGACGGAATCGAGCGCCTGGCCCGCGACACGGTCGCAAAACTGAAGCACTGATGCGCCTATCATAGCCGGCCTGAATACACCCGCCGTCCCCATGACGGGCGCGAACCACACCACGCTCAGCCACCGGGTTTTGCTGAGCCTACACGAGGAAACACGCCCATGCGCCGCCAGCGCAATGCCAAGATCATCGCCACCCTGGGCCCCGCCAGTTCCAGTCGCGAGCAGATACGGGCGCTCTACGAAGCCGGCGCCGACGTCTTCCGGCTCAACTTCAGCCACGGTACGCACGACGAGCAGTTGGCGCGCTTCCAGGCGATTCGCCAACTGGAGCTCGAGGCGCAGAGCCCCATCGGGGTGCTCATGGATCTGCAAGGCCCCAAACTGCGGATCGGGAATTTCGCCGACGGCAGCGTGCAATTGGAACCCGGGCAGGAATTCCGCCTCGACACGGACGGCCGCGTGGGCGACGCAACCCGGGTCGCCATGCCCCATCCCGAGATCTACCAGGCGTTGGTCCCGGACGCCGAACTGCTGCTGGACGATGGACGCATCCGACTGCAGGTCACCCGCTTCGGCGCGGACTTCGCCGAGACCCGGGTGGTAGTGGGCGGTACGCTCAGCGACCACAAAGGCGTCAACGTGCCGGGCGTTCCTCTGCCCATCGCCGCGCTCACCGACAAGGATCGCGAGGATCTCGAATTCGGCCTGGAGCTGGGGGTCGACTGGGTGGCGCTGTCGTTCGTGCAGCGCGCGGAGGACATCGCCGAGGTCAAGGAACGCGTGGCGGGACGGGCAGGAGTACTGGCCAAGCTGGAAAAGCCGGCGGCCATCGACGATCTCGACCGCATCGTAGAAGAATCGGACGCCGTCATGGTGGCGCGCGGCGACCTTGGCGTCGAGCTGCCGCCCGAAGATGTGCCGCGCATCCAGAAGCGCATCGTGCGCGCCTGTCGCCGGGCCGGCAAACCGGTGGTGGTGGCCACCCAGATGCTGGAATCCATGGTGCACGCGCCGACCCCGACGCGCGCCGAAACCACGGATGTGGCGACCGCCATCTACGACGGGGTGGATGCCGTCATGCTGTCAGCCGAGTCGGCGGTGGGTGCCTACCCCAAGGCGGCCGTGGCGATGATGGACCGCATCATCCGCCGCACCGAGGAGGACCCGCACTACCGCGAGCTGATCGACAGCGTGGACCTGCAGCCCACCCACGACGTCTCGGGCGCCATCTGCGCCGCGATGAACTCCGCCGCGAGCGTCATTCCTCTCGCCGCCACGGTGACCTATACCGAATCGGGCGCAACGGCGCGGCATGCGGCCCGCGAACGTCCCCAGTCCCCCATACTCAGCATCACCCCGCATATCGGCACGGCGCGCCGGCTGAAGCTGGTCTGGGGCGTGTACCCGGTGTCCGCTGAAGCGGCCGGCAATGTGCAGGTGATGGTGGCCATGGCGCGCGACCTCGCAGTGCGCGAAGGGCTGGCCGAGGAGAACGATCACGTGCTGGTGATCGCGGGATTGCCCTTCGGCAAGAGCGGCAGCACCAATATGATCCGCATCGCGCGCATCGGCCCCAACGCCCCCTGAAACGGCGATCAGCGGCGATCGACCAGCGCCGCGTAGGCACCCACCAGACCGGGCTGTTTCGCCGTCACGGCGTAGGTGGGAATCTCCGCCATGTAGCCCACAAAGCGTCCTTTGGCCTCGAAACGGGTGCGAAATTCGCTGCGCGCAAAGAAATCCAGCATGCGGGGAATAATGCCCCCGGCAACGTAGACGCCGCCCAGCGCCCCCAGCGAGAGCGCGACGTTGCCCGCCACGCTGCCCAGCACGGCGCAGAACAGCTCCAGCGTCTCACGCGCCAGCGGGTCCGTGCCCTCCAACCCCGCCGCGCTGATCTGCGCCGGGCTGAGCTCATCAACCGTGGCCCCGCGGATCGCCGCCAAGGCTTGATACAGGTTCATCAGCCCCATGCCCGTCAGCAGGCGTTCCACCGAAACGTGCTCGTAACTGCGCCACAGAAATCGCAGGATCTCCAACTCCAATTCGTTGCTGGGCGAGAAATCCACGTGCCCGCCTTCGGCGACCAGGGCCACAGGTTGCCCGTCGGACACGATGAGTCCTCCCACGCCCAGCCCGGTGCCCGGCCCCAGCAGGCCCAGCGGATAGCCTGCCACCGGTTCTCCCTGGCCGACTTTGAACAACTCGTTGGATTTAAGATGCGGTATCGCGTACGCCTGCGCGGTGTAGTCGTTGATGACCTCAAGCCGGTCCGCGCCCAAGCGCTCCCGCAACTCCGATTTGGAAAAGCTCCAGGCGCTGTTGGTCAAGCGAATGAGATCATGGCGCACCGGACAGGCGACCGCCACGCAGATCTGTCGCGGTGCTGCTGGTAGCCCCACCTGTTTCAGATAGTCGCGGATCGCCGCTTCAATGGTGGGATACGCGGCGACCTCGAGGTTGAGGGCGTTGCGGGGCGTGAAGTCATCGGGGTCATGCAGTGCAAATCGCGCGTTGGTGCCGCCGATGTCGGCGACGAGCGCGGTATCCGTGAGGGGTTGCGAGGTCATGGTCTTGTCCATCCGGATCGGTAAGTGACGTGCGAATTGGTGTGGTGGCGTGCGGTCTGCGGGACCGACAACCGCACTACGCCTCCCGCGGTCACAACGCGTCCTCGCTGACCGCTCCCGCCAACACGCTGGCAGCGAATTCCGCTTCTGGCACGGGACGCCCATACCGGAAACCCTGTGCCACCGTGCAGTGGTGTTCGATGAGGAAAGCCGCCTGCTCGGCGGTTTCCACCCCCTCAGCGATGGTGCTCAGATTCAGCGCTGCAGCCATGGCGATGAAGGCCTTGACCAGTTCCGCTTCGCGCGGGCTGCGACCGATGCCCTCGACGAAGCTGCGATCGATCTTCAGGCAGTCGACCGGAAAACGCGCCAGGTAGTTGAGCGCCGAATAGCCGGTGCCGAAATCGTCGAGAGCGATGCGCAGGCCGCGCAGGTGAAACGCCTCCAGCGCCTGCTGCACCCGTGGCGAGTCCTCCAGCAGGGAACTCTCGGTGATTTCGATCCACAACCAATCGGAGTTGCAGCCGGTCTCCTCCAACACGTCGTCCACCAATGCCGGCAGATCGTCGTCGATGAACTGGCGCGTGGAGACGTTGACCGCAACGTGCAGCGGCGGGTGGCGGTGGCGATTCCATCGCACCGCCGTCTCGGCGGCCCGGCGCAGCACCCAGCGCCCCATCGGGACGATGGCGCCGGTCTCCTCCGCCAACGTGATGAAGTCGTTGGGGGTGAGAAAGCCCAGCACCGGGTGGTGCCAGCGTAACAACGCCTCGGCGCCCACCACCTGCCCGGGCCTGAGGAGGTCGAACTGCGGCTGGAAATGCAGCTCCAGTCCGCTGCCCTCACCCATCACGTGCATGGCCTCCTCAAGGGCCAGGCGGCGGCGTACGGCTTCGCCCAGCTCGCTGCGGTAGTACTCGGTGCGCGCACGCCCGGCGCGCTTGGCCTGATACATGGCGGTGTCCGCGTGCGCCAGCAACTGCTCCAGCTGCTCGCCGTCCTGCGGGTAGACCGCGACCCCGATGCTGGCAGTGGTGCGCACTTCGCGCGCTCCGACGCGCAGCGGGGCGGACAACCCGCCGTGCAGTTTGGAGACGATGGTGAGCAGGCCGCGCGTGTCGTCGACATCCGGCACCACGATCACGAACTCGTCACCACCCAGCCGCACCAGCAAATCGTTTACCCGCAGGCACTGCTTGAGACACCTGGCCACCCCGCACAGCAGTTCGTCGCCTACGCTGTGTCCCATGCCGTCGTTAACCGATTTGAACTGGTCCAGATCGAGCAGCATCACCGCCACCCGGCTGCGCCTCCGTCCAGCCGCCTGCAGGATACCCGGTGCCTGTTCCAGCAACGCCTGCCGGTTGGCGAGGCGGGTCAGCGGGTCGGTGCGCACCAGCGATTCGATGAGCTCCAGGTGTTCGAGTTTTTCGGTGATGTCGCGGCCGATGCCCAGCACGCTACACACCTGACCCGACTCGTCGCGTTCGGGCACGAAGCGAATCTGATGCACCTCGGTTCGCTCCAAACCGGGCGGTTTGATGCGGATTTCCCGCATGGTCTCGCGCCCCTCGCGCATCACCTGACGGGCCGCCTCTCCCACGGCACCGGTCTGCACCCCGAGTTTGTCCCGATAGCGGCTGGCGAGCTGGCCGATCAAGTCCTTCGGCGTCGCCCCGAACAGGCGAGCCATCGCCGGATTGACGTAGAGCATGCGTCCCTGGGTGTCCCAACGCACGATATTGTCGCCGGCATTCTCGGCCAGGGTGCGGAACTCGCGCTCCTTGGCCTGCAACGCCCGTTGCGCGCGTACCTGCTCGGTGACATCGCGCCCCACCGCCACCGCACCGCAGATCGCACCGTCGGCATCGTACTCGGCGGAAATGACGACGCTGTGCACGCGTAGCTCGCCGTTGGGGTGCGGTACGACGAGCTCCACGGTGCCCCGCTCACCGGTCGCCAATGTCTGTTCAAGCTGCCTTTCGTAATTTTCAGCACCCTCCATACCGGGGGGGGCACCTTCGGTGGGCGTGCGACCCACAATGCGTTGGGCCGAAACGTTGACCCGGTCCTCGATCTCTCGGTTGCAGTAGACGGCGCGCTTGTCCAGCCCGTAACGGATGATGTTGTCGGGCGAGTTCTCGGCCAGGGTACGAAATTCGCGCTCGCGCACACGCAGATCGTTCTCGATCCGCCGCTGCTCGCTGACGTCGCGGGCACACGCGGTCAGGTGACGGACGCGCTTGCCGTCGAGATCGAGCTGCACCAGGACGCGATAGTGACGCAGCGCTTCGCCTCGAACCCAGTCGACGTCCAGCTCAACGGGCCGGGCGTTCGCCACCGCATCGCGCAGGCGCTCCAGCAGCGGCAGGGCTTGGTCGCCAAACAGTCCGACCTCGGGGAGGGTTCGTCCGAGCAGTGGCTGGGGAGCGGCGCCAAGAGCGTCCTGCAGGCGGCGGTTGACGTACACCAGCCGCAGGTGGGCGTCGGTCGCGAAGACCAGGTCGTCGGTGTGATCGAGCAGCGCACTGAAAAGCGCCGCCTGGTCGTCATTCCGGGAGTTGATGCCGTTGTCGATAGTCATCAGCCCCACACGCCCGTTTGGGGACCGCGCATGCAAGCCAATGACGCCCGTGACCCGGACGCCCTCATCGACGACTGCAATACAACATACCCAACATGGCTGGAAGCATAGGAGCCCCGCCACGCGGGGGTCAACTCTCCGCCGCGGCGCACGTCAATCGGTCTCGGAAAACATCTCGTAGATCAGGCTGCGCATCCACTGGTTGCCCGCGTCCTGGTGAAAGCGCCGGTGCCAGAAGAGATTGATCTGCACCGCAGGCAGATCCACCGGATGCGGTACATAGCGGATGTCGAAGCGCGTGGCGATGCTCTGGGCGAGCTTCTCCGGTGCGGTCACTACCACGTCGGTGGCCTCCAGGATGTAGGAGACCGCCACGAAGTGCGGCAGACGCAGCGCCACCGGTCGCTGGATACCCTGCTTGGCCAACACCTCCTCCACGTGGCCGTGGCCGGTGCTCTCGGAGACCACCACGGCGTGCTTGGCCGCCAGGAACTCCCGCATCCCGAACGGCCCCCGCGCGGCGGGATGCGCGGTGCGAAACAGGCAGACGTAGCGTTGACTGAACAGACGACGCTGGAAAAAACCGCCGATCAACTGTGGCAGCAGTCCGATGGCGAGATCCACCGCGCCGGTCTCCATCTCCTCTTTCAGATTGACCGCGTGGTTGCGCACTGTGCTCAGTGTGACGCCCGGCGCCAGGGTGGCAAGCCGCTCCATCAGGCGCGGCAGGAAATAGATCTCGCCAATATCGGTCATGGCGACGCAGAAGCGACGCGTGCTGGTGGTGGGATCGAAGGCGTCGCGCACGTTGACCGTGTTCTCCAGGGTCGAGAGCGCGTACATCACCGGCTCGGCAATCTGATCGGCGAAGGGCGTCGGCTCCATGCCGCGCGCGGCGCGCAGGAAGAGTTCGTCGTCCAGCAGCTTGCGCAGCCGGGCGATGGCGTTGCTCACCGCCGGCTGACTGAGCCCGAGAATTTCCGCGACCACGGCGGTCTTGCGCTCGCGGTACATGAGCTGGAAGACCACCAGCAGGTTGAGATCGATGTCTTGCAGACGGATCACGGGTCGGCCTCACTTCCCCCGTTTGGGTTGAGTTATTCATGAAACTAATATCAATAATAACTGAGCTTCCCTATCTGAATACAACCCCCCACCCTAGACTCCAGTCACACCCCGCTGAAACCGAGGAACCGGGCGAATACCGTGGAGATCGTTATCCAACCGTTGGAACGCCGTATCAGCGCCCCCGCGGGCAGCAACCTGCTGGACGTGATGCGGGAAAACGGCGTACCGGTCTCCCACAGCTGCATGGCCGGGCGCTGCGGCACCTGCCGCTGCAAGGTGCTGAGCGGTGAAGTGACGGAACACGCGCCGGTGGAAACGCGTCCGGCAAACGGAGGAACGCCGGGGCACTACGTATTGGCCTGCCAGGCCACGGTCTCCGGCGATTGCGTAATCGAGGTGCCGGAACCCGATGAGGTGGTGGTACATCCGGCACGCACCCTCAAAGGCACGGTGACCGCTTTTGAACCCTTGTGCCACGACGTTCGCATGTTGCGCCTGCGCCCTTCCAAACCGTTGGAGTTCTCACCCGGCCAATACACTCAGCTGCAGTTCGCGCCCGAGGTGGCACGCCCCTACTCCCTGGCGGGGGTGACCGCCGACGACGAGTTGGAATACCACATCCGCATCGTGCCCCGCGGCCGTGTTACCCAGTACATCGAGTCCCAGGTCCAGGTGGGCGACAGCGTCAAGATCAGCGGCCCCCTGGGAACCTCCTATCTCAGGCGCCGGCACCAGGGACCGATGCTATGCGTCGCGGGCGGCACCGGTCTCGCACCCATGCTCTCCATCGTGCGTGGCGCCCTGGAGGGCGGCATGCCCAACCCCATCCATCTCTACTTCGGCGCCCGCGCCCAGCGCGATGTCTACGGCGAAGAGCGGTTGGCGGCGTTGGCCGAACGCCACCCCAATTTCCGTTACGAGATCGTACTGAGTGCGCCGGAAGCCAAGTCCGGCTATCGCCACGGCCTGGTCACCGAGGCCGTAACCGAGTCCCTGCCCCAGCTGCACGGCTGGCGTGCCTACCTGGCCGGCCCGCCGGTGATGGTAGAGGCCGCGTCGTTGCTGGCCATCCAGCGTGGCGTGGCACCCGAGCACGTCTACGCCGACGCCTTTTACGCCACCGGGATCTGACCGGCCCGGATCAGGAGGAGACGCATCCATGCCCAAACCAACCGCCGTACCGTCCGCAAACGCAACGGAGCGATCTGCTTTCTACCAGCGCATCGACCCCCTCAACATGACGCCGCTGTGGGAGTCGCTGCACACTCTGGTGCCGCCGCAGCCCACCACTCGCACGCAACCGGTGCTGTGGCGCTACGCCGAAGTGCGGCCGCATCTGATGGCGTCGGGAGAGCTGATCAGCGCCATGGAAGCGGTGCGCCGGGTGCTGATCCTGGAGAACCCCGGACAGCGCGGCGAGGCCGCCGCCACCCACAGCCTCTACGCCGGCCTGCAACTGATCCTGCCCGGCGAGGTGGCGCCCGCGCACCGCCACTCCCAGTCGGCACTGCGCCTAGTGCTGGAGGGCGAAGGGGCCTACACCGCGGTGGACGGCGAACGCATCCCCATGCAGCGCGGCGACTTCATCGTCACCCCCGCCCACACCTGGCATGACCACGGCCACCAAGGTGAGAGTCCGGTGGTGTGGCTGGACGGGCTGGACATCCCCACGGTGCGCTTCTTCAGTGCCGGGTTCGCCGAGAACGGCACCGAGGCCATGCAGAGCGTCGCCCGCCCGGAAGGCGACGGCCTGGCGCGCTACGGCCACAACCTGGTACCGGTCGACTATCACGCCGTGCCCTCCGAGCCGGCGCGGCTCTGCCACTACCCCTACGCCCAAACACGCGCTGCGCTGGAACAGATGGCGCGCAACGCCCCCGACCCGCACCAGGGCCACAAGCTACGTTTCGTCAACCCGGCCACCGGCCGTTCGCCCATGCCCACCATCGGTACCTTCATCCAGTGGCTGCCGAAAGGTTTCGAAACGGCGCCGATACGTAGCACCGACAGCACGGTCTACTGCTGCCTCGAAGGCGAGGGCCGCGCCCGCATCGGCGAGACCGACGTATCGTTTGCGGAGAACGACATCTTCGTCGTGCCGTCGTGGTACCCGCTGCAACTCGCCACCACGCGCGACACCGTGCTGTTCAGCTACTCCGACCGCCCCGTCCAGGAAGTCCTCGGACTGTGGCGCGAAGCGCGGTCGTGAACACGAACGAATCACACCTCGAATCCCGACAGGACTGAATCCGATGAACTACGCCATTCCCGTCCCGCCCGTACACAGCCTTGCCATCGCCGGCAGCGACAAGCGCTTCCCCGTCAACCGTGTCTTTTGCGTCGGGCGCAACTATGCGGCCCACGCGCGCGAAATGGGCAAGGACCCGGACCGCGAGCCGCCGTTCTTTTTCATGAAGCCGGCCAACGCCGTGGTGGACGCCAGCGACGCGGCCCGCATTCCCTACCCGCCGCACACTGCCAACTTCCACCACGAGGTCGAGCTGGTGCTGGCCATCGGCGAGGGTGGCCGCGACATCGCCGTGGCCAACGCGCTGAACCACGTCTATGGCTACGCGATTGGACTCGACATGACGCGCCGCGACCTGCAGCTGGACGCGCGCGACAAGGGCCGCCCCTGGGAGTTCGGCAAGTCCTTCGCCCGTTCTGCGCCCATCGGCGCACTCCACCGTAGCAGCGAAACCGGGCACCTGAGCCACGGCACCATCGCTCTCGCCGTCAACGGCGAGCCGCGCCAGAACTCGGACATTGCCAAGCTGATCTGGTCGGTCGCCGAGTGCGTCGCTTATCTCTCCCGATACGACGCGCTCGAACCCGGCGATCTGATCATGACCGGCACGCCGGAAGGCGTGAACGCGGTGGTGCCGGGCGACGTGATGCAGGGCGCCATCGACGGCCTGGGTGAAATCCAGGTCAGCGTCACCGAATAACGACAATCCGTACACAGGAGGAGACCATCATGACAGCTGTGCCAACCGTGTTCCCTTCATCCCCTTCCTGGGAAGATGAAGGAACGAGCCGCATCCCCTTTCTCGCCTACACCAGCGACGAACTGCACAAACGCGAGTTGGAGCGCTTCTTCTATCGCGACCATTGGTGTTACGTCGGACTGGAGGCCGAGATCCCCGAACCCGGCGACTTCAAACGCACCATGGTGGGCGAGCGTTCGGTAATCATGGCGCGCGACAACGACGGCGAAATCCGGGTATTCGAAAATGTCTGCGCCCATCGCGGCATGCGCTTCTGCCGCACGCGCCACGGCAACAACAAAGAGTTCGTCTGCCCCTACCACCAATGGAGCTACACGCTCAAGGGCGACCTGCAGGGCGTGCCGTTCCGCCGCGGCGTCAAACGCGACGGCAAGGTCAACGGCGGCATGCCGGCCGATTTCCGCCTCGAAGATCACGGCCTGACTCAGCTCCAGGTCGCTTCACGCGGCGGCGTGGTCTTCGCCTCGTTCGATCCCGACGTGGTGCCGTTCGAGGAGTATCTGGGGCCGACCATCCTCGAATACTTCGACCGCCTCTTCAACGGCCGCAAGCTGAAGATCCTCGGCTACAACCGCCAGCGCATTCCGGGCAACTGGAAGCTGATGCAGGAGAACATCAAAGACCCCTACCATCCCGGCCTGCTGCACACCTGGTTCGTCACCTTCGGTCTATGGCGCGCCGACAACAAAGCCGCACTCAAGATGGACAAACACCACCGCCACGCCGCGATGATCTCCACCCGCGGCCAGGCCGGCAAGGCCGAACAGGTGACACAGGTGTCGAGCTTCAAGGAGCAGATGCAGCTCAACGACAAACGCCTGCTCGACATCGTGCCCGAACCGTGGTGGGGCGAGCCGACCGTGGTGATGACTACCGTCTTCCCCAGCGTGATCCTGCAGCAGCAGGTCAACAGCGTCTCCACGCGCCACATCCAGCCGCGCGGTCACGGCGGTTTCGACTTCGTCTGGACGCACTTCGGTTTCGAAGACGACGACGAGGAGATGACGCGCCGCCGCCTGGTTCAGGCCAACCTGTTCGGCCCCGCCGGTTTCGTCTCCGCCGACGATGGCGAAGTGATCGAGTTTTCGCAGGAGGGATTCGAGAGCAAACCGTTTCACCGTTCGCTCGCCGAACTCGGCGGGCGCGAGGTGGGCGACACCGACCACATGGTGACCGAAACCCTGATCCGCGGCATGTACCGCTACTGGCGCGAGGTGATGGAGAAATGAACATGCAATTCACCGACTACCTGCAACTCGGCCGCCTCTATTCCGACTACGCCAGCGCTGTCGATTCCGGCGACTGGGATCTGTGGCCCGAGTTCTTCACCGACGACTGCATCTACCGCATCCAGCCGCGCGAAAACCACGAACGCGGCCTGCCGCTGGCGACGCTCTCGCTGGAAAGCAAGGGCATGCTCAAGGACCGCGTCTACGGCATCCGCGAAACGCTGTTCCACGACCCCTACTACCAGCGTCACGTGGTGGGTGCACCGCTGATTCACAAGGCCGACGGCGACCGCTTCGAATGCGATGCCAACTACGCGGTGTTCCGCACCAAGCTCTCCGAGCTGTCCACGGTGTTCAACGTGGGGCGTTACGTGGACACGGTGGTACGCACCGACGACGGGTTCAAATTTGCCGCGCGCCACTGCATCTACGACAGCGAGATGATCCCCAACTCCATCATCTATCCGATCTGACAAGACACCGCCGAGGAGGAAAACACCATGACCGACACCTACGTTCTGATTCACGGCGCCTGCCACACCGGAGCGGAGCTGGAACCCACTGCATCGTACCTGCGCGAAGCCGGCCATCAAGTGCACTGCCCAACCCTGGCCGGTAACCGGCCGCAAGATGACCGGGCGACATCCACTCTGGCGGATGCCATCGCTTCGGCCGTCGACTACATCGACGAATACGATCTGCGGGATGTCCGGTTACTGGGCCACAGCTACGGCGGTATGGTGATCTCAGGGGTGGTCAATACCATTCCGGATCGCATCCGCCGGCTGATCTACTGGAACGCCTTCGTCCCCAGGAGCGGCGAATCTCTGCTCGACCTGGTGCCGCCGCACTACAAGGCGTTGTTCGTCGAAATGGCGAAGAGCAACAACAATGCCGTCACGTTCCCGTTTCCGATCTTTCGCGAAGCGTTCATCAACGATGCGGACCTGGTAGCGGCTGAAACCGCCTACGCCAAACTCAACCTGCAGCCGTTCAACACCTTTGCCGAACCGATCTCCCTCAAAACCGAACTGGCCGACATCGCGGTCGGCAAATCCTACCTGAACGGATTGCAGGACACGGCGCTTCCCAAGAGCCACGGCTGGCATCCGCGGCTGTCCGAACGTCTGGGGTTGTTCCGCCTGGTCGAATGTCCCGGCAGCCACGAGCTCTGCTTCACCAATCCGCAACTGTTGGCGGAAAAGATCATCGAGGCGGGACGGGACTGACCTGTGCACCGGGAGACAACCATGAACGACAAACACTGGATCGATGTCGCAGCGCTCGCCGATCTGCCGGAGGAAGACGTCGTCGGGGTCGAGGCAGGCGGCCGCGACGTCGCCCTCTACCGCATCGACGGCGAGGTCTACGCCACGCACAACATCTGCACCCACGGACATGCGCGGCTGTGCGACGGCTTTCTCGAAGGTCACGAGATCGAATGCCCGCTGCACCAGGGCAAGTTCGACATACGTTCGGGGCAACCGACGTGCGATCCGGTCACCGACGCCATCGCGACCTATCCCGTCAAAATTGAAAACGGCCGCGTGTTCATCGCCGTCGCCTGACCGTCACCCGTCTGGAAACAATCATGAAGCCCGTTCTCCACAACTACTTCCGCAGTTCCTCCTCCTACCGCGTGCGCATTGCGCTGGGGCTCAAAGGGTTGGACTACGACTACGTTGCGGTCCACCTCAACCGCAACGGCGGCGAGCAGTTCTCTGACGACTTCAAGCGTCTCAATCCGCACGCACTGGTTCCCGTTTACGATGACGGCCATACCCAGATCAGCCAGTCCCTGGCGATACTGGAATACCTGGACGAAACGCATCCCACCCCGCCCCTGCTGCCCTCCAACCCGCGGGACCGCGGCTACGTACGCAGCCTCGCACTGGCTGTCGCCTGCGAGATCCATCCGCTCAACAATCTGCGGGTACTCAAGTTCCTGACCGGGGAGTTGCAACTGACCGAGGCTGCGAAGACCCGCTGGATTCACCACTGGATCGCGCTCGGACTGGAGGCATTGGAAACGCAGATCGCGGCTTCGCCGCTGCGCGGGCGTTTCTGCTGCGGCGACAGTCCCACGCTCGCAGACTGCTGCCTGGTCCCGCAGCTGTTCAACGCTGCCCGCTTCCAGGTCGACCTGCAGCCCTACCCGACGCTGCGCGCGATCGATGGCGCGTGTGCTTCATTGGACGCGTTTCAACGGGCGCACCCGAGCCGGCAACCCGACGCGGAGTAGCGTCCTCGCACTCCACGGGTATTCACTGGTCAGCGAGTTTTTTCATGCGATAGGAGAGGCGCGAGCGCGTCAGACCCAAAAGGCGGGCGGCTGCAGAGAGATTGCCCTCCGCCCGTTGCACCGCTTCACGCACCAGTTGGGATTCGAGATCGTCCAACGACAAGCCGGTACCGCCTTGCGGAGCCAGGCGGCGCAACAGTTCCAGCGCGGACTCGTGCGTCGCGTCCGAGCCCGGTTCACTGGCCAACTTGCCGCCGCTGCCGACCGAGAAGGTCAGCTCGCGGGCGGTCTCCTCGTCGCGCAGGATGTGGGGAAGATCGATCATTCCGCCATCCTCAGCACAAATCACGCCCCGCTCCACCATGTTCTGGAGTTCGCGGACGTTGCCCGGGAAGCGGTAGTTGAGCAGTGTGCGAACCGCGCGTTGTGAAAACCCGGCCACATTCCGGCCGTGTCGTTCGTTGTAGTACTGCAGAAAGTGGTTGAGCAGCAGCGCGATATCCTCGCGTCGCTCGCGCAGCGGCGGCAGGGCGATGGGAAACACGTTGATCCGGAAGAACAGGTCCTCGCGGAAACGACCTTCACGCACCTCCTCGCGCAGATCCACGTTGGTGGCCGCCACCACGCGCACGTCCACCGGAATGCCGCGGGTGCCGCCCACGCGTTCGATCATCCCTTCCTGCAATGCCCTCAGCAGCTTGCCCTGCGACGTTGCGCTCAGGCAGCCGATTTCGTCGAGAAACAAGGTGCCGTGGTTGGCGCGCTCGAAGCGACCCGGACGGGAGCTGACCGCGCCCGTAAACGCGCCGCGCTCCACGCCGAACAGTTCCGACTCCACCAGGTTCTCGGGAATCGCCGCGCAGTTGACGGAGATGAACGGCTGCTCCAGGCGTTTGCTGATTCGGTGCAGCATCTGGGCGAACAGCTCCTTGCCGACGCCGGATTCGCCGGTGAACAGCACCGTGGCCTGCGTCGGTGCGACGCGCTTCAGCATGTGACAGGCCGCGTTGAACGCGGACGAAACGCCTACCATCTGGCGGTCGGCCAGGGGCGGCAGTTCACTGTCGACGTGGGGTATCGCCAGGTTTTCCAATTCCGCCGAGGAGGACGCTTTGACCCCGGCGAAGCCTTCGACGTTGAGATAGCGCAGATCCGCCTCGGCGTCTTCCCACTGGTCGGCCGGCCGCCCGATCACCCGGCACGCGGTATGGCCCATGGAGCAGCATTCCACTTCGCGGAAGATGGTCAGTTTACCGAGTAATGTCGTGACGTAACCCATCGCGTAGCCGGCCTGCATCCAACAGGAGGGCTCGGTGCCGATGCCGTAGGCGGCGATGTGCTGTTCCGCTTCGCTGGAGTGGTGCCAGTGGAACTCGCCGTCGTAGGTGCCCTTGCGTGCATCGAACTCGACGTGGACCGGTTCCACCTTCACCACGCCCTCCAGCGAGTGCAGCCGGGTGCCGGCGCCGAAGACGGCGTTGATATCCGCATCGGTCCAGCTCTCTCGCACCAGTTGCGCGTCCTGCACGCCCGAGACGTAGCCGGCGCGGGTCAGCAGCCCCCGCGCCTTCTCCGCCCCCAGCCATTCGATCAGCTCGCGCCGTAGCGCACCCAGCGAGGTGTTGTGCACCAGCACCATACGCTGGTCGTTGAGCCAGATGCGCCCGTCGCCGGGTGAGAAGTAGAGGCACTCGGTCAGGTCGCGCATGGTGGGCTGCGCGTCGTCGGTGAATCCGGTGATGTCGCCGCGGGGCAGGTGACCGTCGCGGACGCGGTCGACGTCGGCCAAAGAGACTCGCTTGGTGGTGCTCACGGTTGTTTCCTCGCGGCAGTTGAGTTGATGAATTTATTAAACCCGACTCGGGAAGTTAACAAATTTATTCACTCCTCGACGAGGCCGTTCGATGGTGCGCTGCCGCACCCGCGGCCCCCGGGCGGGCCGGTACCGTATGTTTTTGGACTGGTGCGGTGACATACCGCATTGCAGCAGTCACTAACCCGACAAAGCTGGCACATCGCTTGCCCTATTAAGCTGCCATTGACATTTGTCAACGCCGAAATGCGATCACAACGCAACACGGTGGCCACCATTCACAGAGGAGAGAGATCGTGTTGGATACAACCAAAAGTGGCCTGCTGGCCAACGCGCCCTGGACCGGGAATATCTACAACGGCTCGTGGGAACCTGCTACCGGAGGGACCGGTGAAGTGGCCGAGCCGGCCACCGGCGAGGTGATGACCCAGGTAGGTCTGGGCAATGCGGCGGATATCGCCATCGCCGCACGGGCTGCGGCACAGGCCCAGAAAACCTGGGCAGGAACAGACCCCAGGGAGAAGAACCGAATCTTTCTCGCCGCCGCCGCGGCACTGGAGGCCGACAAGGAGGAACTCGCCCAGTGGATCGCCCGTGAGACCGGCGGCATTCTGCCCAAGGCGGAGGTCGAGGTACGCGAGGCCGGGGTAATCCTGCAGCTCGCGGCCGCCATGTCGTTAGAGCCCCAGGGCCAAGTATTGCCCAGCCCGGGTGGCCGTTTGAGCTATGCGCGGCGCATGCCCCTCGGTGTGGTGGGCGTCATTTCGCCGTTCAACTTCCCCCTGATCCTGTCGATGCGGGCGGTGGCGCCGGCACTGGCCACCGGCAACGCGGTGGTGCTCAAGCCCGATCCGCGTACCCCGGTGACGGGCGGCTTCATCATCGCCCGCCTCTTCGAGCAGGCCGGCCTGCCCGCCGGGCTGCTGCACGTGATCCCCGGTGGTGCGGACGCCGGCGAGGCGCTGTGCACCGATCCCCACATCCGCATGGTCTCGTTCACCGGTTCCACCGCCGTGGGTCGCCGGGTGGGCGAACTGGCGGGCAAACACCTCAAGAAGGTGTCGCTGGAGCTGGGGGGCAAGAACTCGCTCATCGTCCGCGAAGATGCCGATCTGGATGCCGCCGCCAGCAACGCCGCCTGGGGTGCCTGGCTGCACCAGGGTCAGATCTGTATGGCCACGGGCCGGATCCTCGCCCATGAATCCATCGCCGCCGAACTGACCGCCAAACTGGTGGAGAAGGCGCGTCATCTGCCGGTGGGCAATCCCGCGACCGGGCAGGTCGCGTTGGGACCGCTGATCAATGAACGTCAGTGCCAGCGGGTCGACGAGATCGTACAGGACAGCGTCAAGGCCGGCGCCAAGTTGGAGGTCGGCGGTGAGCGCGACGGGGCTTTCTATAAACCCACGGTGCTGACCGGCGTAACGCCCTCCATGCGCGCCTTCCGCGAAGAGTTCTTCGGGCCCGTTGCCAGCGTCATCACCTTCGCCACCGACGACGAGGCAGTGGAGCTGGCCAACGACACCGAATACGGGCTGTCGGCCGCCATCATTTCGCGCGACGTGGGCCGCGCCATGGCGATGGGCGAGCGCTTGCACAGTGGCCTGCTGCACATCAACGACCAGACCGTCGGCGACGAATGCGTCAACAGCTTTGGCGGCTGCGGCGCTTCGGGCAACGGCAACGCCATCGGTGGGCCAGCGAACTGGGAGCTGTTTTCCGAGTGGCGTTGGGTAACCGTGAAAAACGCCCCACCCGCCTATCCATTCTGATCGCGTGCTGGTCAGAGTACTGCCGTGACTGGACCACAATCCAGCAGCCATCGCGCAGTGAACCGGACGGAGGCCAGGGACGGCCCCGGACGGCGTCAGCGTGCAGCGCGTTCAAGTTCGAGAACGGAGGCAAAGATGCCGCAGGCAACCCGCGATCTGTTCGCCAACTACCGCCCCGTCAGCATCGGTTCGGCACCGGTTGTGATGAATTGCGACGGCAACGGCGTCTGGCATCTCGCATCTCGCGAGCCACTGGAGTCTTGGCCGGATCGCATGACCGACAAACTGGTGGAAGGTGCGAAGCAGTATCCTGATCGCACGCTGATCGCGCGCCGTGGGGCCGATGGCGAATGGAACCACCTCTCCTATGCCGATGTGTTGGAGCGGGTACGCGCCATCGGCCAGGCACTGCTCCAACGTGACCTGTCCGCCGAACGCCCCATCATGATTCTGTCGGGCAACGATCTGGAGCACTTCCAGCTCTCCCTGGGCGCCATGTACGCGGGAATCCCGCATTGCGCGGTTTCCCCCAACAGCTCGCTGCTGTCCAGCGACTTCGCCAAGCTGAAACACATGGCGGGGTTGCTGACGCCGGGATTGGTGTACGCCAGCGATGGCGGACCTTTTGCCAGGGCCATCACCACGGTGTTTCCAGAGGATGTGGAGATCGTGCTTGCCGCGGGCGAAGTGCCCGGTCGCACCGCCACGCCGCTCGCCGAACTACAGGGCACGCCCGCAACGGAGGCGATCGACGCCGCTCATCAGGCGGTGGGCCCCGACACCGTCGCCAAGTTCCTGTTCACCTCGGGCTCCACGAAACTGCCCAAGGCGGTTACCACCACGCAGCGCATGCTATGCGCCAACCAGCAGATGCTGCTGCAGACGTTCCCCTGTTTCGGCGAGGAACCGCCGGTGCTGCTCGACTGGCTGCCCTGGAACCACACCTTCGGCGGCAGCCACAACCTGGGGATCGCGCTCTATAACGGCGGCACCTATTACATCAACGATGGCAAGCCCACCGACAAAGGCTTCGCCGAGACCTTACGCAACCTCAAAGAGATCTCCCCCACCGTTTTCTTCGACGTGCCTAAGGGCTGGGAGCTGCTGGCCGACGCACTCGATCAGGACGAGCAGTTATGCGAGATCTTTTTCGCCAAGATGAAGCTGTTCTTTTTCGCGGGTGCCGGCCTCTCCCAGGCGGTGTGGGACCATCTCGATCGGCTTTCGGAGGCGCACTGCGGTGGCAAGCGCATCCGGGTGATGACCGGGCTGGGCATGACCGAAACCTCGCCGTCGAGCACCTTTTCCACCGGTCCGCTGGTCAAGGCCGGCTACGTGGGGCTGCCGGCGCCGGGATGCGAGATGAAACTGGTGCCGGTGGACGGCAAGCTGGAGGCGCGCTTCCGTGGCCCGCACGTGATGCCCGGTTATTGGCGTCAGCCCGAACAGACGCAAGAGGCGTTCGACGAGGAGGGCTACTATTGTACCGGTGATGCGCTGGCCTTCTTCGATCCCTCCCGGCCCGAGATCGGGCTGATGTTCGACGGGCGTATCGCGGAGGACTTCAAACTCAGTTCGGGCACCTTCGTCAGCGTGGGCCGGTTGCGGGCGCATCTGATTGCCACCGGCGCGCCGTACGTACAGGATGCGGTGATCACCGGGATGAACCGCGACGACGTGGGTGCGATGGTCTTTCCGCGCATGGAGCATTGCCTGAAGCTGTCGGGGCTGCCCACCGATGCCGACGCTCAGACCGTGCTGGACAGCCCGGCGGTCATCGAGCATTTCACCACGGCGCTGGCGGAGATCAACGCTGCCGCCACGGGTTCGGCCTCCCGCATCGCCTTTTTGCACCTGCTGGTGGAGCCGCCGTCGGTGGATGCACACGAAATTACCGATAAGGGTTCGATCAACCAGCGCGCTGTGCTCACTCGCCGCGCCGGACTGGTGGACGCCCTGTACGAGGGCGGCGAAGTGCGGATGATTCGCGCCTGACACACAATCCCGCAACGCAGTAACAGGAGTATTTGGTGAATATTGACGAACTGGTCGCCATCGACGTTCATACCCATGCCGAGGTCTCGTGCTGCCAGCCGCCCGATCCCTACGGCGAGGAGTACGATCGCGCGGCCGACCGCTATTTCGGTACCGAGAAACGCCCCACCATCGCCGAGACCGTGGCCTACTACCGCGAGCGCAAGATCGGCCTGGTGATGTTTGCGGTGGATTGCGAGGCGCAGATCGGCCGTCGCCGCATTCCCAACGAGGAGATCGCCGAAGCGGCGCAGAAAAACAGCGACATCATGATCGCGTTCGCCAGCGTCGATCCGCACAAAGGCAAGATGGGTGCACGTGACGCACGCCGGCTGATCGAGGAGTATGGCGTGCGCGGTTTCAAGTTCCACCCCACGATGCAGGGCTTTTCCCCCGACGACCGCATGGCGTGGCCGCTCTACGAGGTGATCGCCGAGCACGGTCTGCCGGCGATCTTTCACAGCGGTCATTCGGGTATGGGTACCGGCATGCGCGGTGGCGGCGGCGTCAAGTTGGCCTACTCTAATCCCATGCATTTGGAGGACGTGGCCATCGATTTTCCCGATATCCAGATCGTCATCGCCCACCCGTCGTGGCCGTGGCAGGACGAAGCGCTTTCGGTGTGTCTGCACAAGCCCAACGTCTGGATCGATCTATCCGGCTGGTCGCCCAAGTACTTTCCGTCGCAGCTGGTGCACTACGCCAACACGCTGCTCAAGGACCGCATGTTGTTCGGCACCGATTTTCCGTTGATCACTCCTGATCGCTGGCTGAGGGATTTCGAAGAGGCGGGTTTCAAGCCGGAGAACCGCCAGCGCATCCTGAAGGACAACGCGGTGCGCCTGCTGAAGCTGAACCCCTGAAGCATTGCGATCCAGAAAGTCCTGTGAGGAGATGTCCGAGATGTATCCGAAGAATACCTGGTATGTGGCCTGCGCACCCGACGAGATCGACCAGAAGCCGCTGGGACGCACCATCTGCGGCGAGCCCATCGTCTTCTACCGCGGCCCCGAGGGGCAGGTGGTGGCGCTGGAGGACTTCTGCCCGCACCGCGGCGCGCCGCTTTCCCTGGGGCGGGTCAACGACGGCCAACTGATGTGCGGCTATCACGGTTTGGAGATGGGTTGCGACGGGCGCACACTCGCTATGCCCGGTCAGCGCGTGCGCGGCTTTCCGCCCATCAAGAGCTATCCGGTGGTGGAACGCTACGGCTTCATCTGGGTGTGGACCGGCGCTCCGGCGCAGGCCGATCCGGCCAAGCTCCATCACCTGCACTGGGCCGAGGACCCGGCCTGGGCCTACGGCGGCGGGCTCTACCACATACAGTGCGACTACCGGCTGATGATCGACAACCTGATGGACCTCACCCACGAGACCTACGTCCATGCCACCAGCATCGGCCAGCCGGAGATCGACGAGACGCCGTGCAAGACCCACACCGAGGGCGACGAGGTGGTGACCAGCCGCTTCATGGATGGCATCACTGCACCGCCCTTCTGGCAAATGGCGCTGCGCGCCAACGGTCTGCCCGACGACCAGCCGGTGGATCGCTGGCAGATCTGCCGCTACACGCCGCCGTCGCACGTGCTGATCGAAGTGGGCGTCGCGCTGGCCGGAAACGGCGGCTACGAAGCGCCGGCCGAGGTGAAGGCGTCGAGCATCGTGGTGGATTTCATCACCCCCGAAACCGATACCTCCATCTGGTACTTCTGGGGCATGGCGCGCAACTTCAAACCGGAGGACTTGGCGCTAACCGATCAGATCCGCGAGGGTCAGGGCAAGATCTTCGCCGAAGACCTGGAGATGCTGGAGAGCCAGCAACGCAACCTGCTCACCTGGCCCGGGCGCGACCTGCTCAAGCTCAACATCGACGCCGGCGGTGTACAGGCGAGGCGCATCCTGGAGCGGCTGATCGCCGCGGAGCAGGGCCAGACCACAGCGGTGGGAGGTTGAGCATGTACCAGCACCTGCTGGTACCCATCGACGGTACGCCCCTGGCCCGCGCCACGGTGGAACAGGCCGTGGCCTATGCGCGCACCAACGGCGCCCGCGTCACCTTTTTCCATGCGCGCCCCGACTACAGCGCCAGCGGCGACGGCGCACTGCTCCAGGTTGTGGCACCCGAGGTGTTCGCGGAATCGGCCGCTGGCAATGCCCGCGCCCTGCTGGCCAAGGCCGAAGCCGCCGCGCGTGCGGCCGGTGTCGTCGCGGATTCGGTAGTGGTCACCAGCGACCGGCCGCACGAGGCGATTCTGGAAACTGCGACTTCCCAGGGCTGCGATCTCATCTTCATGGCCTCGCGCGGGCGTCGGGGTCTGAAGGCGATGTTGCAGGGCTCGGTGACCCAGAAGGTGTTGCACGAGACCACGCTGCCGGTGCTGGTGGCCACCGTCGAGCGCAACCTGCCCGCCAGCGACGAACAGCGCGCGCTGGCCATCATCCGCAACGAACACCGCTCGCTGGCCGCGGTGGTGCACGGACTGGAACACGTACTGCGCCAGGCGCAGAAGAGCGGCACTGCCCCGGACTTCGCGCTGTTGCGGGCGATGGTCTACTACATCGAGGCTTTTCCGGAAGGGCTGCACCACCCCAAGGAAGAGGCCTATCTGTTCAGCAAACTGCGTGCCCGCACCCACGAATGCGATGCGGTAGTCACCGAGCTGGAACGCCAGCATGCCGAGGGGGCTGTCGGTTTCGATCGAATGCGCTCGGCGTTGACGGTCTACGAGTCGGGTGCGGCGGGCGGCGCTGAGGCCTTTTCCGCTGCGGTGTCCCGCTACGTGGAAACGCTTTGGCAGCACATGGATGCCGAGGAAAACTCCATCATGCCGGCCGCCAGCCGTTTCCTGACGGTGGACGATTGGAGCGAAATCGCAAACGCCTTTGCGGAAAATCGCGATCCGCGCTTTGACGCGGACACCGACGCCTCGTTCGAGCAACTGTTCGAGCGGTTGATGAACCTCGCGTCGGGTGAACTGGAGAACAAACCTTCGGCGCGAAGCGACGTGGAGATCGGTTGAATGACAGCGGCAACACTTACGGTTCGTATCGCCAGGAAACGCAGTGAAGCGACCGACATCTGTTCCTTCGAGCTGGTCGAAGCCGGCGGCAAGTCGCTGCCGCCGTTCGCCGCCGGTGCGCACGTCGACGTGCAGCTGCCGGGCGGTATGACCCGACAGTATTCGCTGTGCAACGACCCGACCGAGAGCCACCGCTATCTCATCGCAGTGCTCCGCGAGCCGAATTCGCGCGGCGGTTCACGCGCCTTGCACGACGAGATCCGGGAAGGCGACGAGCTGCAGATCAGCGAACCGAAAAACCATTTCCCGCTGGCCCACGAGGCGAAACGCAGCCTGCTGCTGGCGGGCGGTATCGGCGTCACCCCCATTCTGTGCATGGCCGAACGGCTGGCCGCGGCCGGTGCCGATTTCGAGATGCACTACTGCACGCGCTCCCCGCAGCGCACAGCGTTTCGCGAACGTATTGCCGCCTCCCCGTTTTCCAACAAGGTGGTGTTTCACTTCGACGACGATCCCGCGAAACAGCGCCTCGACATCCCTGCGCTGCTGGCTGCGCAGACGACCGGTACCCACGTATACGTGTGTGGGCCCAAAGGATTCATGGAGGCGGTGCTCGATAGCGCGCGCGCCAGCGGTTGGCCCGAATCCCACCTGCACTACGAGTTCTTCAGCGCCGAGCCGGTCAAATCCGATGCGGACGCGAGCTTCGACGTACGTCTCGCCAGCTCCGGGCGCACCATCACCGTCCCCGCCGACAAGAGCGTGGTCCAGGCCCTTTACGAGGCCGGTGTCGAGATTCCCATCTCCTGCGAGCAAGGCGTGTGCGGGACCTGTCTGACCCGCGTCCTGGAGGGCGCGCCCGATCACCGCGATCAATACCTGACACCCGAAGAGCAGACGGCCAACGATCAGTTCACGCCGTGCTGCTCGCGCTCGAAATCGCCACTGCTGGTGCTCGATCTGTAGCGCGACGCTACGTGACTGCCGTTACCGTGGCCCGACACGGTGACCCGCCTCGTTGTCGCCGACGTGGCCGCGTGTACGCGTTTTACGCCGGGCGCAATCCCTCGACTGTTGCCACGAAGTTTGCGCCCCGCCCAACGCTCAGCGGCTTGCGTAGCGCACCACTATCCTCGAAAGGTGATGTGCCAAGCAATACCGCGTCGAACGGCGCGCCCGGCGCAAGCGTCGGGAAGGGCAGCTCAAAGTGACGACGTGCATTGGCGGTGGCGGCCTGCAACGTGTCGGCCAGCGACAGACCCGCTTCCAGATAGCGATCGATCTCGTCGAACAGCGCGTAGCCGTGCTCCACACCCATGCTGCCGGCATCGGTTCCCAACAGCAGCGTGACGCCTTTCTCCCGCGCCAAGCATAGATGGCGCGCGTGATCGTCGAGGATGCGGCGCAGGTTGCCCACGGTCTGATCCGACCAACCCACCGCTTGCGGCTGTTGCCACTGGAAATGGACAGGGCAAAAAGTGGGTGTCCAGGCGACACCGTTCTCGGCCATGACGTCCAGGGTCGCTTCGTTCATGAAGAAGCCGTGCTCGATGGAGCCCACCCCGGCAGCCGCAGCAACGGCCAGCCCTTTGGCGCCGCTGCAATGAGCAAACGTATTGCGGCCGTTCGCTTTGGCGGTCTCCACCACCAGGCGCGTGCTATCCAGATCGAACTGCGGCTCATCGGTCACCGCACCGGCATCGAAATCGATGATGCCGGTTAGGATGAGCTTGATCTCATCGTTGTCTCTGGACAGCTCGGTGACGGAATCGCGGATCTGCCGGTCATCCTCCACATCGCGCGCCATGAAGGCCCCGTAGCGTTTGGGACGCTTGACGCCCAGACCGCCGGAGCGCACGCGACACAGATCGCTGCCGGGCGCGCAGGCCTCTTCGCGAATGCGGTGGTTGATGCCGTGACGGTCGCCGGCATCGCGCACCAGGGTAACGCCGCAGGCCAGCGCTTGGCGCGCACTGGCGCGGGCGGCTTCCGTCAACGCCTCGTCGGGCTGTTTCAGATGCGCCGAACGCACTTTGGCGTCGATGGGTGCGCCGTCGAGAAACAGGTGCACGTGGGCATCCACCAGCCCCGGGATCAGGTAAGCGCCGCGATGGACACCGACCCCGCGGAGGATCAGATCGGCTTCGTGGTCACCGGCAGCGATCTCCGCAATCCGCCCCTCCCGCACGATGAAGGTGGTGGGTTGTTCATGGCGTCGCTCGCCATCGAACCAGCCGGTGACGACGACGGCGAATTCAGCCGTTTGGCTCATAACGGTCTCAGGCGCGATAGAACTTGCGCACCGCGCGCAGTGCGTTGCTGCCGCTCTGCTCCAGGAAATTGCGATAGGCGGTCATGACGTAGTGATCCTCCGGCAGCGGTTCGTACCCGCGCCACGGCGTGCCCAGCACGTAGTCGAAACCGTGCGGCACGGTGAGCGTGAGAAAGGCGTTTTCCAGGCAGTGCTTGAGATCCGATCCATCGGCGGCCTTGGGTGGCATTTGCTGTCCAATGTTGGAAAGCCCACCCATCATGTGAATGCCCTGCAATTCGGGATCGGCGCCGATCAGGCGAATGGCGTCCAGGGTGCTGCGGTTGAGCCCTTCGGTGTCGGCGATGATGGCCGAGACCGACATGTCGACGAAGATATCGTCCAGCGGCACGCCGTAGTCGTGCTTCAGGCGCAGGGCGCAGCGCTTGGCGGTGGTGTAGATCTCGTCGGCGGTTTTGTTGCCCTTGGCGACGCCATCCTCCACCCGCTCGGAGGCCATCAGGATCACCTTGAAGCGATAGTCGCCATACAGTTCCATCAGGTCCCAGCGATCCTCGGTGATGGAGTTGACGATGGGCAGCGCGCCCCCGGCACGCGCCGGGTCATAGGTGGCCAGGCACACGGCCTGCACCTTCTTGCTGGGGAAATCGAAGGAGAGCGGTACCGAGACCACCTCCTGGATGGCGCGGATCACCTGCGCCATGAAGTCGGCGTCGGTGAGTGCCCGCGCACCGATGTTGACGTTGAGATAACGGGCGCCGGCCTCGGCCTGTTTGACGGCCAGGGCCTGGATGCCGGCGAGGTCCTCGTTGTCGAACAGCGCCTTGGTGCTCTTGAAGCCGGGGTTGATGCGTTCGCCGATGATGCCCAGGGCGAAGGGATTGCTCTGTGTCACTGTGGTCTCCTCCCGCTACTGTTTTTGGTGTAATCCGATGTTGTCGAGAAAACGTTTCTGAAAATCGCTGCGCGAACTGAGTTCGCGGAACCCGCATGCCGCGGCGATCTCGCGCGCCCGGGTTCGTGCCGGTTGCGACACCACCATGCGCCGTACACCGATACCCGCGGCGTTGCCCACTTGGCTGAAGCGCTCCGCGGGCAGCGCCGGCAGCATGCCGATGGCCACGGCACTGGTCACGTCGATGTAGGCGCCGAACGCGCCGGCGATGACGAAGTGGTCGAGCTGTTCGGCGCCGACGCCCGCCTCGTCCAGCAGCAGATCCACCGCAGTGCGGATGGCCGCCTTGGCGAGCTGCACGGCGCGCACATCCTCCTGGGTGAAGAACACGTCGGGCGCGAGCCGCACGGCGCGCTTGCCGTCGTGAAGCACGATGTCCGGATGCTCGCGCGCCAGACGGCCGCGGTCGTCGACGAGCCCGCCGCGGTGCAGGGTAGCCAGGGTGTCCAGCACCCCGGAGCCGCACAGCCCGATGGGCGTCTGTCCGCCGATGGTCTGCACGGTGACGCGCCCGTCGGCGATGCCCACCCGTTCGATAGCCCCTTCCGCTGCGCGCATACCGCAGGCGATGTGCCCCCCTTCCAGCGCGGGTCCCGACGGCGCCGAGGCGGAGAGGATACGGCCGTTGTGAATCAGCGAGATCTCGGTGTTGGTACCGATATCCATCGCCAGACTGGTGCCCGCCGCCGCCCAGCGTTCCTCGGTGGCCAACAGAGTGGCGGTGTGATCGCCACCCACGAAACCGCCCACGTTGGCCACCACCTCCAGATAGGCGCCGGGATGGACGTTGAGCTTCAGATCGCGCGCCTTGACCACCACCGCGTCGCGCACGCCGGCCACGAAGGGGGCGCGCCCCAGCTGGCGCACCGGCAGGCCCAGCAGCAGGTGGTGCATGGCGGTGTTGCCGCACACCACCACGTCGACGATGTCGCGAGTCTTGGCGTGCACGGCGTGGCACAGATCGAAGGCCAGCACGTTGAGGGTTTCCACGGCCGCCTGGTGCAACGCGCTGGCGGTGGCGTTGCTGCTGATGGCGTGGTTGATACGGCTGATGAGGTCGGCACCCCAGGCGGCTTGCGGATTCTCGATGCCCATACCCGCCAGGCGCTCGCCGGTGGTGAGATCCATGAGAAAACCCGCCACGTTGGTGGTGCCGAAATCCACCGCCAGACCCAGGGCGCGGCTGCCGGCGGGGGCGATGCCGATCAGCTCACCGTTGCGCACATGGGCGCGCAAGGACCAGTGCTGGGCCCGCAGGTCGTGGGAGAGACACTGCGCCGTATGCAGATCGACGGAGGTGATTGCGACATTGCCGGCGCGGGCGATTCGGTCGAGATCCGACAGGGGATCGTCCAGGGTGGGCTCGGGCAGTTGCAGCACAAGGCTGACGACGGCGGGGTCCGGTTCGACCCGCGCCTCATCACCGCCGTGCTCCGGCTCGGCCCGTACCACGGCGGCGAGGGAGCGCGGCGCGATCTCCAGTTCGCAGTCGGAGCACGCGACGATCTCGCAGGCGCGCAGCCACTTTTTGCGGCTGCGTATTTGGCGGGTCTCAGGATCGACCGCCGGATCAAGGGGCGCAACCTTCCCTTCGGTCACGCGCACCAGACAGGTGCCGCAGGTGCCGCGTCCACCGCAGGCACCGACGACGCGCACCCCGTGGCGGCGGGCGCTGTGATAGAGGCTTTCGCCGCCGCTGCAGGTGATGGCGCGACCCAGCTGAGGGAAGGTCAGCGTGTAGAAGCGCTCCGGCTCCTCCTCGACCACAGGGACGACCTCCACCACTGGCGCTTTCGCGTTCATCACGCCGCGGCCGATGCAGCAGCGGTGCGGGCAAACGCCCGGCACTTGGCCTTGGAGGGACAACGATCGCAGCGCGACCACGTTACCGCCGGCAGATCGATCCCCACCCCCAACATCAGGGAGGTGGATTTGAACGGCCGCATCAGCTGGCCGTCACTGAGCTGAACGCCGATGTCGGCGGCCTGGGCCAGCCGCAGCACCGACGCCTGCGCCTCCAACGCCAGGCCGGGATCGCCGGCCCGCAGCTCGCCCGCCACGGTGAGGCCGCGACGGCGCGCCTCCACCCGCACCCGGTTGAGCACCCGTTCGGAGAGACTGAACAGCAGCTCGGTACCCAACTCGTCAAGTGCCAACGCCAGCGCGGGCCGCTTGTCGCGAAACAGCGCATCGACCCGCTGTGCTAGCCCGGCACCCAGGGTGCAGACGGCGCAGGCCACGGCCGTCAGGCGACCGCGCTGGGGGATCAGGTCCGGCGCTTCGAGGAGCTCGCCCGCGACGTTGAGGCCGCTCGCGGCGGCGGGAGGCTCCAACTCCACGATGCGGTAACTGAACGCCGCTGCCAGCAGCCCCGGCTCCGCCGCCAGTTCCAGCGCTTCGCGCCGCAGCCGTTCGACACGCGGCGACCCGCACACCCGGGAGACCCCCGGACGTTGCGCGGCGCGCAGCACATCGATGCCCACTTGGCGCGGCATGCCGGGATTTCTCGTCAGCCGGCGTATTTGCGAGCGGCGTCGAACATGGCGCGCACGTTCTCCACCGGGGTTTCGTCGGGAACGCCGAAGGCGCAGTCGAGCATCAGGTTGCCACCCTTGTTCCAGACGTTGTCCACCAGGTTTTTCACCGCGGCATCCACATCGTCCGGCGTACCGGTGGTCATCATGGAGGGCGAGAGGTTGCCGCGCAGGGCCACCACGTCACCCAGCACCTCGTGCGCCTTGACCATGTCGGTGCGCTCGAACCAGTAGATGCACTTGCCAGCCGGCATGTCGGCGATGGTCTCCAGGCGCTTGGTGCAATCCGCCTCCCACAGCGGCATGGGCACCAGGCCGGCGTCGATCATCCCCAGCATCATCTTGCGGAACGGCGGCCAGTAGAACTTCTCGAACTGCTTCTGGGACATGAAGGCATCGGGCGCCCAGTGAATGGGAATAAACACGATGTGGTTGCCCGACATCTGCGCGGCGGAGATCGCTTGGCGCAGCAGGAATACGGAAGCCTTGTCTAACAGCTCCAGCAGCTTGTCCTTGCAGCGGAACAGATCGGTCATCATGCCGCGCGCGCCGCGGAAATAGTCGGCGATGAAGTCGTAAGGCGATACCGCCGTCGCGCCGTTGGTACACGGGTAGCCGTGGGCGGTCATGCGCTGGGTAAACTCCACGTGATGGCCGCCGAAGCGCTCCACCTCCTCGGCGGCCGCGATGATGTTCTCCAGCGCCTTGCGCACCTCCGGCTTGGCGAAGGGGCGGATAGCGCCCACCAGGCGGAAGTAGTGCAGCCCCGGGAAATAGGGTAGCTGCTCGATGCCCTCGAAGGCGCTGGCGACACGCGGCAGGTATTTCTGCAGGTAGAAGCCGGTGGGGTCGAAGATGAACTCGTCGTACTCGTCGGCCGTCATGTATTCCCGATCCAGGTACTGGAAGGGTTGATTGTCGCCGACGCCGTTGCCCGGCCACTGCAGCTGCTTGAAACCGATCGCCTCCAGCGAGGGCCCCGAGGCGGTGCCCAGCACCATGGGGCTATAGACGTCGGGATCGAACTCCAACACCGCCCGCTCTGCCAGCTCCTTGGTCTTGTCGTAGTCGTACATCAACTGCTTGCAGGTGATGTCGCCGTACTTGGCCAGCCAGAAGGTGGCGAAGAGGGCAACGGGCATGCGGTCCGGCTGCTTCAGCGCTATGCAGTCGAGAATGCGTTGCCAGCGCCGGTCGTAGTGGGCGCTGTTATCGGTGGCGGTGTTGCTCATGGGTGGGTTTCCTTCCTCGGACTATGCCGCTTGCGCGAGCCAGCTGCGGCATAGGTGCACCGCCTCGACAGCGTTGACGCCGAAGGCGTCGGCGCCGGTGTAGCTGCGCACCGTCTCGTCGATCTGGCCGCCGCCGATCATGACCTTGAAGCGTTCGCGCATGCCGGCCGCCTCGAACGCCTCGATGGTCTCCTTCATGGAATCGAACGCGAGTGTGAGGAAGCCGGAGAGGCCCACCACGTCGGGCTGAAAGGCGTTGATCTCGTCGATGAATTTCTGCACCGGCACATCGATGCCGATGTCGCGCACCTCGAAACCGTTGATATCGAGCATGAAGCTGACGATGTTCTTACCGATGTCGTGCAGATCGCCGTGCACCGTGCCGATGAGCACCTTGCCCAGCTTGGCGGCGCCGCCACCGTCGCCATCCATGATCAGCGGCTTCGCCACCGCACCGATCTGGTCGAGCATCTCGCCTGCCAGCACCAGCTCGGGCAGAAAGTACTCGCCCTCCTCGAAGCGCTTGCCGACGATGTCCATGGCCGCGCGGCACAGGTCCAGCACGCGCATAGGATCCACCTTCTCCTCCAGCAGCATCCTGTTGGCCAGCGGCAGCGCTTCGTCCTCTTCCATCTCCGCGAGCCAGTCCACCAACTGCTGTTCCTGTTCGTTCAGTTCACCCAGGTCACTCATGTTGCGATCTCCTCCGTCGGCACCAACTGCTTTTTGATGTTTGGGGAAGCCGGGCGCAGACCCGATTCCACGATAATCTCCGCCAGGACATCCTCGTTGCGGTGTCCCATCAGATGCACGCCGCGCACGCCTTCGATTTCAATCAGAGCGCGCACGGTTTCGATACAGATCCGTTTCGCTTCCGCCTTTTGGTCATCGGCGCCGGCGATACGCTGCAACAGCGCTTCCGGGATGCGGATACCGGGCACGTGCTGGGCCATCCAGCGCAACGCCCTGGCGCTGCTCAGCGTGCCGACGCCGATGATGAAGTGGCAGCGTTGGTGCAATCCACGCGCCCGTACCTCTTCCATGAAGCTCTCCAACAGCGGAAAGTCGAAACAGAACTGGGTCTGGATGAACTGGGCGCCGGCGGCGATCTTCTTTTCCAGGTTGACGATGCGGTCGTGATGCGGCGGCACGAAGGGGTTGGCGGTGGCACCGATGAAGAGCCGTGGCGGATCGTCGATGCGCCGCCCCGACATGAACTCGCCGCGGTCGCGCATACCGCGTACCGCATCCAGCAGTCCAACCGAATCGAGATCGAAAACCGCCTTGGCCTCGGGGTGGTCTCCCTGGCTGACGTCGTCGCCGGTGAGGCACAACACGTTCTGCACGCCCAGAGCGGCAGCACCCAGTACGTCGCCCTGCAGCGCGATGCGATTACGGTCGCGACAGGTGACCTGATAGACCGGACTGAAACCGTGCTCGGCCAGCAGGGCGGAGGCAGCGACGCTGGACATGTGGCAGTTGCCGCCGGCGCCGTCGGTGATGTTGATGGCATCCACCAGTCCCGCGAAGCCACGGGCGCGAGCCAACAGGCCGCGCGGATCGGCGGAGTCGGGCGGCGCGATCTCGACTGTCACCACCGGGCGAGTGCCGGCGCACGCCTGTTCGAAGGCGCCCGTGCCCGGAGCGGGCGCGCCGATCGGCTCCGCCGCGGGTTCGGATTGGGATGGCCGCGGACGAATCACGTCGATCCAGGTGGAGCTCCCGGAACGGGAGTGATCCAGCGCGGCAAGCCGCTCCGCACGCGGCAGTTCGGCAGCATCGCCGATGCGCTGGATGCCATCGGTTGCCTCCACCCATACGCAACGCATGGCGGGGTCCACTTCGCAGCCGCCGTCGGCACGCACCCCGCCGCAGGGACCGTTGCGCATCTGCTTGGCGCAGTTCATGGGACAGGTCATGCCCGTGGAGGAGAGCACGCACTGGCCGCACATACGACAATCGAAGAACAAGCCCTTGGCCGGACGCTCCATGCGGCGCAACAGGGATTCGGCGCGCTCCACGCCGATGGCATTTACGAGCGGCGCGAGACGCGGCGCGTAGCGGGCGAACGCGCCATACAGACGCTGCAGTCCGCGCGCATTGCGCGTCGACCAGAGACGGACGGCTCTCACGCCGCCCTCCCGGCGCTGCCGCGGATCGGCGTACATCCTCCGCCGCCATCAAGCCACAGTACGAGACCCATGCCTGGGATACGCCACTACGAGCCCACGGCACTGCTCAGCTGATCGAGCAGCGAGACGCCAGGCACCTGCTCGCGCGCCTTGCGGTTACCGAGCACGATCTGCAGGTTGCGCTTGGCCATGCGGGCATGCTCACGGGCGACGGCCTCGGCACGCGCGCCCTCGCCCGCCTCGATGGCATCCAGCAGACAACGGTGCTGGTCCTGCGCCACGAACAGGATGCCGTGGGACTCCGGAAGCTCGGCCTCGGCCATGACGAAGGCGTTAGGCGACGCAAACGGTGCGGCGGTCGCGCGCGCCAGCTGGCGCTCGAGAGCCGGGCTCTGCGCCAAGCGCAGAATGCCTTTGTGAAAGAACTCGTTGAGTTCCACGTAGCGTGAGAAGTCCTCGACGCTCAGCTCGCGACGCCGCACGATGGCATCGATCTCGCCGAGGCACTTGTCCAACTCCTGTAACTGGGAGCGGGTCGGCGACTTTTCCGCTGCCATGCGTGCCGCCAGCCCCTCGAGGGTTCCCCGTATCTCGATGGCATCAAAGATGTCTGCCTCGGAGAAGGCGCGCACCATGAAGCCGCCAGTGGGAATCGCCTCCAGTAGCCCTTCGCCTTCCAGCTTGACCAGCGCCATGCGCAACGGCGTGCGCGACACCCCTACCCGCTCGACCAGTGTGAGCTCCGACAAGCGCTCCCCCGGAGCCAGTTTCCCATTGAAGATCAGCTCGCGAATGCTTAGCAGTGCCTTGACCGACTGACGCATCGGATTGCTCCTCCTGGTGTGAATGACAGCCCCGCCCGCGACGGGGGGCAGAACTGACCGAGGTTGTTCAGCGCGGCGCGAGCCATGCGTCACCCGTCATACGCCGGGTTGCCCGGTGCGTCCGGAGGCATCGCCGCCCTGCTCCACAACCAAAATTGTATACAGGTTAGGCCGTTTTTACGTCATTGATTTGCCTTTTGTCAATATCTATCGCCCATTATCGGGGATAGTTGTATGCAATCTCTAAATGTATGTATACATTCAGATCGGCTCTTCTGCCCAATGCCGGCACCCGATTGAGGCCTCCGCCCGGATCAAAGCGAGAAGGGTGTCGAGTGGATGGACGGCGATCCGTCCCGACGCCACCAGGAGCGATACCCGATGCGAATCCGAATGTTGGAGGAACCGATATCCCCTTACCGGAGAGCGGTCTATGTCGGAACTGCCGGTGGCAAAATGCGGCGGGGTGCGAGTCGACTCGCTCTCGCCTTTGATTATCAGAGCAGGGTGAGCAATTCCGCCCTAACGGAGTCGAGACGTTGTTCGGACGTGCGCGCCTCGATCAGTCCGAGCACCAGCGCCCTAACGAGATTGGCCAACTAAGTGGCTCGCAGAGGGACGATCAGCGGAGCAAAGGCGGCGGCGTTTTCATTCCGGTATCGCAACGAGAACCGTCACCCTGTCGTTGTCTTGCTAGGAATTGCGGAGGACACCGGTGCCATGGGGCGCGTCCGCAATGCCTTGATTCACCAGTTCAAACTTTCCCCACCGCCAGCCGATCTCATCGTCTCCAATCAACCCGCCGTGATGATGCCCCATCTCGATGCCGAAACCGCGATACGCTACAAATGCCTCATCGACGGCTTGGGTGGCATTTCACGTATCGAACCCATGCCAATCCGCAACAGTCCACCGCTTACGCCAGAATTCGGTGACCGCAGAAAAGGTATTCGGAGACAGCAAAACGAACGACGCAAATCACTTCGCTCGCACGCATATCAACCCGATCGCCGATCGGGTCGCGAGCGACGTGCAAAAGACTAAACCTTATCGTGTTGCCCTAAGCAGGTAGCATCACAACAACAGCATCTCAAGCAGACTGCGGGCGATGAGCCTGGATAAGATGCTTGATCTCCGATAGGCAGGACCCACAGTTGGTGCCGGCCTGCAACGCAGTTCCGACCGCCTCGGGGGTACGCAGTCCCTTCTCGCGAATTCCGCGAATCAGCGTGTTGACACCGACGCCGAAACAGGCACACACCGTTTTACCGACATCCTCCTGGGCATTGCCCGGGGCACCGGCCAGCAAGCGCAGACGCTCCTGTCGAGTAAGTTCCGGTTTGGCGAACAACTGCACCAGCCAATCGCGCTCGGGCAACCGGTGGTTGGGACCGATGAAGAGGCAGCTCTGCAGACGGCCATACACAACACTGGCACCGCGGTACTGACCGCCGGCGCTGTCCATCATCTCCGCCCATTGAGCGGAGTCGCTGGCGGAACTGATCAGCTCGCGTGCCACGACCGACCAATCGGCCGCCGCTGCTTCCCCCGCCAATTCGTAGTGCCAGAGCCCATCGCGCTTGGCCTTGGCCCAGTAGCTGGCGTGCTCCAACGTCACCCGTTCGCGGGTCAAAAGAAAGCCGTGCCACGCGGGACGGTAGGGTAGGATCGAGACCGGGGTGTGCTTGAATTCGGGTTGACCGGATATCGGATCAAGCACCGGATTGACCAGGCTGTCCACGGTGGCGTTGCTGGCGAACTGATCGTTCCAGTGCATCGGCACAAAGATCTGACCTTGGGGTTGGCGCTCGGTCAACCGTGCGCGCACCACAACCTCCCCCCAACGGCTGGCGACGTTGACCAGTTCCCCCTCTTCGACATTGCGCTGCCCGGCATCTGCCGGATGAATCTCGGCAAACGGTTCGTTGTCGTGACCGAAGAGGCGCCCCGATTTACCGGTGCGTGTCATGGTGTGCCACTGGTCGCGTACCCGACCAGTGTTGAGCACCAGGGGATAGGCGTTCGAAACGGCATTGCCCGGCGGTCTGGGTGTGACCGGCAGAAACCGGGCGCGCCCGGAGGGCGTATAGAAGCGTCCGTCAGCGAACAATCGCACGGTGCCTTGAGGACGGCCTGCCGGCACCGGCCACTGCACCGGTTGCAGATTATCGTAATCCGCCTGGGTGAGACCGGTCAGGGCGGAGATGTCGAAATCCCGTTTGCCGTCGTTCCCGAATCCTGACAGTGCGGCGTATTCGTTGAAGATCTGATGCGGCCCGGCATAGTCGAAACCCGCATAACCCATGCGCCGTGCCACTTGGCAGAGGATCCACCAGTCGGGGCGGCTCTCGCCGGCCGGCTCCAGGAAGCTACATTGACGGCTGATGGTTCGTTCAGAGTTGGTTACAGTGCCCGATTTCTCACCCCAACCCTGGGCCGGCAGCAACACATCGGCGTAAGACCCGGTATCCATCTCGCGCACGCTATCGGAAACGACAAGAAACTCGCAGCGTTCCAGCGCCCTTCGCACTTGATTGGCATCGGGCAGGCTGACCGCAGGATTGGTGGCCATCACCCAGAGCGCCTTGATCCTGCCAGCCTCTACGGCCTGGAACAGATCCACCGCCTTGAGACCCTCGCGGACGGCCAGTCGCTCGGTTTGCCAGAAACGTCCCACCAGCGACCGGTGATCCGGATCTTCAATGTCCATGTGGCAGGCGAGTTGGTTGGAAAGCGCCCCCACCTCACGCCCCCCCATGGCGTTGGGCTGACCGGTAATGGAGAACGGTCCCATCCCCGGACGACCGATGCGCCCCGTGTAGAGATGGCAGTTGATGATGGCGTTGACCTTGTCGGTGCCGCTAGAGGTCTGGTTGATGCCTTGCGAGTAGAGGGTCACGACCCGCTCGGTCATCAAAAACCAGCGGTAGAGGGTCAGCACATCCTCCACCGGCAGCGCGCAGTGTTCGGCGACGGCGGTAACCGACGGTGCATACCAGCGCGCCGCCTGCAGGGTCGCCTCCAATCCCTCCGTGTGCTGCATCACGTAGGCGTCGGCCCTGGCGCGGTTGTCATCCAAAAAGGTGAGCAGCCCGTTGAACAACGTACCGTCGCTGCCGGGTCGCAGCGGCAGATGGAGATCGGCGATCTCGCAAGTGGCGGTCTCGCGCGGATCGATCACCACCACCCGCAGGGCGGGGTTGTGTTCCTTCGCCTTGACGATGCGGCGGTAGAGCACCGGATGGCACCAGGCAGCATTGGAACCGGTGATCAGGATCAGCTCGGCCTGTTCGAAATCCTCGTAACAGCCCGGCACGGTATCGGAACCGAAGGCGCGCTTGTGACCCGCCACCGAACTGGACATGCACAGGCGGGAGTTGGTGTCGATGTTGCCCGAGCCGATGAACCCTTTCATCAGCTTGTTGGCTACGTAGTAATCCTCGGTCAACAACTGCCCGGAAACGTAAAAGGCCACGGCGTCGGGACCGTCGCGCTCGATGATTTCCCGGAAACGATTTGCCACCCGATCGAGGGCCCGGTCCCAACCGACGCATTCGCCGTCGACCATCGGCGCCAGCAAACGGCCGTCGAGATCCAACGTCTCGTTGAGCGCCGTACCCTTGGAACAGAGCCGCCCGCGATTGGAGGGGTGATCCGGGTCGCCCTGGATCGACCATCCCCCGTCGGCGCCGCGCGCTACCAGCAGACCGCAGCCGACGCCGCAGTAGGGACAGGTACTCTTAATCGACTCATTCATGGGCGGGCACCCGGTCGCTCCAACACGGGGTCGTTTCGCCGCATCACGTTCGGGCGACGCCTCGTTCGCCACATCCGGGCATCATGCCGCCGACCCCACCGAGGCGAGACTGAGGTAGACCAACCCCTCCTCCACCTTGACGTCGTAAGTGTGAACGCACCCCTGGTCCGGTCCCTGCGCCTCGCCGCTCTGCAGATCGATCTTCCAGTTGTGCAGGGGACAACTCACCGTCTGTCCGTGGACGATCCCCTGGGAAAGGGGCCCGCCGCGGTGAGGACAGTGGTCGCGCAGCGCGAATACCCTGTCGTCGGACGTGCGAAAGACGGCGATCTCCACGCCCCCGGTCTGCAGCTTGCGCGCACCGAGACGCGGAATCTCCTCAAGCGTGGCGATGGCTGTCCAATCACTCATGACGCGATTCTCATGCGATCGATACGCAGCGGGGCGAATTCATGGGACTCCGCCCCTGCGGCACGCTCTCGCCAAGGATCGACCTGAGCGAACTGCTGGCTGTATTGGAAGCGCTCGAAGAGCGCCTTGCGGCCCGTTTCGTCGTCGACGATACGCTGCTTCACGTAGCCCAAACTGACCCGCTCCACCCAGGGCGCGGTGCGTTCGAGGTAGTGTCCCTCCTCGCGGTAGAGTTGGATGAAGGCGCCGGCGTATTCCAGCACCTCCGCTTCCGTCGTCACCTTGCACAGCAGATCGGTGACCCGCACCTTGATACCGCCGTTGCCGCCGATGTGCAGCTCGTAGCCCGAATCGACGCAGACCACACCGAAGTCCTTGATGGTGGCCTCGGCGCAATTGCGCGGGCAGCCGGAAACCGCCGCCTTGAATTTGTGCGGCATCCACGAACCCCAGGTGAGCTGCTCCAGCTGTACGCCCAGGCCGGTGGAGTCCTGGGTACCAAAGCGGCACCAGGTCTTGCCGGCGCAGGTCTTCACCGTGCGCAGCGCCTTGCCGTAGGCATGGCCGGAGACGAGGCCGGCCGCGGAAAGATCTCTCCACACCGCCGGCAGCTGCTCCTTCTGGATACCGAACAGATCGATACGCTGGCCGCCCGTGACCTTCATCTCGGGCACCTGGAACTTCTCCGCCACATCGGCGATGGCGCGCAGATCCTTGGGCGTGCAGAGACCGCCGAACAGGCGCGGCACCACCGAGTAGGTGCCGTCCTTCTGGATGTTGCCGTGAGCCCGTTCGTTGATGAAACGCGACTGGACGTCGTCCCGGTATTCGCCGGGCCAAGCAGCCAGCAGATAGTAGTTGAGGGCGGGACGGCAGCTGGCGCAACCGTCCGGCGTCTTCCATTCGAGAAAGTCGAACACGGCGCATATGGACTTCAACGCCTCCCTGCGAATGGCCTGCCGCACCTCGTCGTGACTGTAGCCGGTACAGCCGCACAGCGCCTTCTTGCTGGGTGCCGCAGCGTAACCTTCGCCCACGGTGGAGGCGAGCAGCGACTCCACCAGGCCGGTACAGGAACCGCACGAGGCAGAGGCTTTGGTGTGGGCCCGCACCTCGTCCAGTGTAAAAAGACCCTGGGTGGTGATCGCCCTGACGATGTCGCCCTTGCAGACCCCGTTGCAACCGCAGATCTCGGCATCGTCGGAGAGTTTCGCCACCCGCGTCTCGTCACCGTGGCCGGCATCGCCCAGGTCGTGCTGGCCAAACAGAATGGTGCTTCGGAAGCTGGAGATGTCGGTCCCTTCGCGCAGCAACTGGAAGTACCAAGTGCCGTCCAGTGTGTCGCCGTACATCACCGCACCCTTGATCCGGTTGTCGCGGATCACCAGCTTTTTGTAGACCCCCTGGGCCGGATCTTGCAGCACCAGGGTCTCGTCGCCCTCGCCTTCGTTGAACTCGCCGGCGGAGAAGAGATCGATGCCGGTCACTTTCAGCTTGGTGGAGGTCACCGAGCCCTCGTAGCGACCGATGCCCAGGTTGGCCAGATGATTGGCACAGACCTTGGCCTGCTCGAACAGCGGCGCCACCAGACCGTAGCAGTTGTTGCGATGCTGTACGCACTCGCCCACCGCGTAGATGCGTGGATCGAAGGTCTGCAGCGTGTCATTGACCACAATGCCCCGCTCGCAGTGAAGCCCGGCCTGTTTTGCCAACGCCACGTTGGGTCGAATGCCTACAGCCATCACCACCAGATCGGTTTCGATCTCGCTGCCGTCTTTGAAGCGTACGCCGCTAACGCGTTCGTCGCCGAGGATAGCCTCGGTCTGAGCCTGCATCAGAAAGCGCAGCCCGCTCTGTTCCAGGGAACGCTTGAGCAGACCGGCTGCGGGTGCATCGAGCTGGCGCTCCATGAGAATGTCCATGAGATGAACAACGGTGACGTCCATGCCGTTTTTCAACAGACCGTTGGCCGCTTCCAGACCGAGCAGCCCGCCACCGATCACCACCGCCTTTTTGTAGCGACGGGCGCTCTCCAGCATCATCTCCACGTCGCGAATATCGCGGAAACCGATCACTCCCGGCAGATCGTGACCGGGCACCGGTATGATGAACGGATTGGAACCTGTAGCCAGCAACAGCCGGTCGTAGTCGCAGCGCAGCCCCGAGGCGGTTTTCACGTGACGCGAACGGCGATCGATCGCCACCACCGGATCGTCGGTGTGCAGCGTAATGCCGTTCTCGGCGTACCACTCGCGGCTGTTGAGCACGATGTCGTCGATGGTCTTCTCACCGGCCAGCACCGGCGAGAGCATGATGCGGTTGTAGTTGGGATGCGGTTCGGCGCCAAAGACGGTGATGTCGTACAGCTCGGGCTCCAGCTTCAGCAGCTCCTCAAGGGTTCGCATGCCGGCCATGCCGTTGCCGACCAGAATCAATCGCGGTTGGTTCATCGGTTGGTCCCCTCGCTCAGGTGCTCTTTTTCAGACGCTGCAGGCAGTGGATTCGCCTCACGCAATGCCTTCAGAGGGAAAGCGAGACTGGCCACCGGCTGCCGGGCCAGGTAGTCGACAGGGTCGTTGGGATCGAAGGTCGCGCCGTCGAAGAAGCGGTCCGCCCCCATGGAAAGTTCGCCCTGCTCGCCGGACAGGGTCCAACCGTCGGCGTGCAGGCCCTCCGATTTCACGTCACCGACGGGCAGATCGAGGCGCAGTGCCGAAGCGGCCTGACGATAGATTTCCGGCCGGTAGACACGACGTGCGATCCGCTGCAGATCAAGCGGCTCGCGCAGTTGGCCCCAGCGCACCATCTGGGTAAGGAACCAGAGGGCGTGGGAGTGCCAGGGAAAGTTGGCGCTGTAGCGGCTGAACACGTTGAAGTCGCTCCGCTGCACGGGGGGCTGATCGCCGGCGAACCGGAGGGAGCCGCGCATCGACTGTTCCAGCACCTCCTTGGGCGCGTTGACGTAGCGACCCCAGCTCAGCAGTTCGCAGACCTCCTGGCGATTCTCCGGCCGGTCGATCCAGGCGCAGGCCTTGATCAGTGCGGTGAGCAGTGCCACGTGGGTATTGGGATTAGCCGCGGCCCAACTGCCGGTCACGCCGAAAACCTTCTCCGGATGGTTGTTCCAGATGTCGTAGCTGGCCGCCAAGGTATGACCCAGGCCGTTGCAGACCGCCAAGGTATTCCACGGTTCGCCGACGCAGAAACCGGATATCACCCCGGCCTGCAGGTAGTTGACCATCTGCGGCGGCGGCACCACCGAGAGCTGGATGTCGTTGTCGGGATCGATGCCCGAGGCGGCGAGCCAGTAGCGCAGCAGATAGTTGTGGGAGGAGTAGGGAAAGACGGTGGCAAACGTCAGCGGATTTGCGCCCGCCGCCCAGTTCTCCTCGATCACTTTTTTCAAGGCGCGTCCGCTACCGGCCGGGGTGTCGAGTTCGCGCTCGCCGGTCGCCACCATGCGTTCGTAAATCGCTTTCGAAACGGTGATGCCGTTGCCGTTGAGGTCGAGACTCATGGCGGTGATCATCGGCGCTGCGCTGCCTGTTCCCGCAGTAGCAGCCCCCACCGCACTGGCCAGAGGTATTGCGGCCAACATCTGCGCGCCGTCGAGCATGCCGATGGCCACCTTGTCGCGAATGTTGGCCCAGGAGTTCTCGCGCGAGAGCTCTACGCTGAGTCCCTGCTGATGGAAGAAGCCCTTCTCCTTGGCCACCACCAGCGGTGCGCAGTCGGTCAAGGGGATGAACCCGAGATTGAGTCGGGTCTTCTCCAGGGTTTTGCCGGTGGCGGACTGGGTCGACTGGAGCCAGGCGGAGAGATCGACCACAGTGTCGCTCTGCGGTTTCTCCGTCGGTTTGGTCTGTTCCTCTTCCGGCCGCTGATGGCGCTCGTGAAGAAACCGCACCACTTCCGCCCGGTAGTGGTTGTAGATGGGATTCTCAGCCAGCGCCAAGCGGTTGCGCGGTTTGGGAAGATCGATGTTGAGGATCTCGCCCACGGTGGCCGAAGGCCCGTTGGTCATCATGACGATGCGATCGGAGAGCAGCACCGCCTCGTCCACGTCGTGAGTGATCATGATCACCGTGTTGTTGAGGCGCGCCTGGATCTCCATCAGGGAGTCCTGCATGTGCGTGCGGGTGAGCGAGTCGAGAGCGCCGAAGGGTTCGTCCATCAGCAGCACCTTGGGCTCCATGGCCAGCGCGCGGGCGATGCCGACGCGCTGCTTCATACCGCCCGAGATCTCGTCGGGCTTGCGGTCCAGCGCGTGGGACATATGCACCAATTCCAGGTTGTACAGGGTCCAGCGATGGCGCTCCTCTTTCGTCTTGGTTCTCTTGAACACCTGATCCACCGCCAGACGCACGTTGTCGTAGACCGTCAGCCAAGGCAGCAGGGAGTGGTTCTGGAACACCACCGCCCGATCGGGACCCGGATCGGTGACCTCTTTCTCCTCCAGTATCACCCCGCCCTCGGTGGCGTTGAGCAGTCCGGCGACGATGTTCAACACCGTCGACTTGCCGCAACCCGAGTGGCCGATGAGCGAAATGAACTCACCCTGCGCCACCTTCAGGTTTACCTCGTTCAGCACGTTCAGCGGACCGTTGTCGGTCGGGAAGGTGATGCTGACGTGATCGATGTTTAAATAGCTATTCATAACGCTTCCCTTGGTCGAACCTGTGCAACGCATTGGCGTGAGGAAACCCCGCGCTACCGCAACACCGCGTTCTTGTCCCAACTGAATATCCGCTGCAGCATCAGCATGCAGCGATCGAGCAGAAATCCGATCACGCCGATCACCAACACCGCCACCATGATGCGCGCCAGCGAGTCGGAACTGCCGTTCTGAAACTCATCCCACACGAATTTGCCCAAGCCGGGGTTCTGCGCCAGCATCTCGGCGGCGATCAACACCATCCAACCGATGCCCAACGAGAGGCGCAGGCCGGTGAAGATCATCGGGATGGCCGACGGCAGTACGATCTTCATCGTCTTGGTGAAGGGGCTGAGGCGCAGCACGCGGCTGACGTTGATCAGATCCTTGTCGACGCCGGAGACACCCACCGTAGTGTTGATGACGGTGGGCCAGAGACAGCAAAGGGTGACGGTGATGGCCGAGTTGAGAAACGACTTGGAGAACAGGGGATCGTTGCTTACGTAGAGTGCCGAGACCACCATGGTCACCAGCGGCAGCCAGGCGAGCGGCGAGACCGGTTTGAAGATCTGTATCAGCGGATTGATGGCGGTGTAGAGCGCGGCGCTCATGCCGCAGACGATGCCGATGGGGATGGCGATCAGGGAGGCCACCAGGAAGCCGGCCATCACCGTCATGAGACTGGTGAGGATCTGATCGAGAAAGGTCTCCTTACCGGTGTATTTGCGCTCGCGCATCTGCTCGATGCGCTCCTGCGGCTGATTCGCTGCAATCGCCTTATCGATGCGCACCTGAATCCGCTCGTAGAAAGCGTTCGCCTTGGCCCTTTCCGCCTTGTGCTCGTCATAGAGAGATAGCGTCTGCTCCCATACTTTGACGGGTCCGGGGAGCACACCCAATGACGTCTCGACGTGCCTGGCACCGACACTCCACAAACCCAGGAAGACGACCAAGGCGATGATCGGTATGAACAGCTGCCGAGTCAGTTTCGCAAAGAATTTGTCCAACCGCTCGCGTGTCAAGCGCCCGAGCAGATTATCCAGCGTCGGTGGGTTAAAGGCGTTAATGATGTGTTGCAGTGCCATTTTCGCTATTCCTGGTCTGCCCTGAAACAGATCGATACGTTGCAATGTCGTGCCGTGTCGTTCATGGTTTGCGAGAAACCGCAGGACGGGTCGGACGATAGAGCTATCTGGAAATTTGCCCGGCACGCCCCTGCATCGGGTACGCGACAACCTGTCCTACGGTCCCCCTGCACACCCATCACATCCGCACGTCGCCTTTCAGCCCGATCTTGAAACTGTCGATGTAGGCGTTGGGTTTGGTTCCGTCATAGGTGATGCCGTCGATGAACTCGGTCTGCGGCTTGCGGTAGCCGCTCTCCTTGTCGAAGGCGGGGAAATCGTCAGCCGACATCTTGCCCTCGGCGACGAGCGCCTCCGCCGCCTTGCGATAGATGTCCGGGCGATAGACGCTGCGGGCGATCTTGTCGTACCAGCTGTCGGGTTTTTTCTCCGAAATCTGGCCCCAACGGCGCATTTGGGTCAGGTACCAGACCGCGTCCGAGTAGTACGGATAAGTGGCGTAGTGGCGAAAGAAGACGTTGAAGTCGGGAACCGAGCGCTTGTCTCCCTTCTCGTACTCGAAGGTGCCGGTCATGGAGTTCGCGATCACCTCATAGTCGGCGCCCACGTAGTTGGGCTGGGACAGGATCTTCACCGCCTCGGGTCGGTTGGCGTTGTCGTTCTCGTCGAGCCATTTGCCGGCACGGATCAGCGCCTTAACCACCCGTATCGTGGTGTTCGGATACTTCTCCGTGAACTCCTTGGTCATGCCAAAAACCTTTTCGGGGTTGTCCTTCCACACCTCGTAATCGGTGACGACCGGCACGCCGATGCCCTTGAACACCGCCTGCTGGTTCCAGGGCTCGCCCACGCAATAGCCGTAAATGGTGCCCGCCTCCAGGGTGGCCGGCATCTGCGGTGGCGGCGTCACGGAGAGCAGCGCGTCGGCCTTGAGCTGACCGGTAATGTCGCCCTTGTGGGGAGCGTAGTAGCCGGGATTGATGCCGCCGGCGGCGAGCCAGTAGCGCAGCTCGTAGTTGTGTGTCGAGACCGGAAAGACCATGCCCATCTTGAACGGTTTGCCGGCCTTCTTGTATTGATCGACCACCGGCTTCAAGGCGTCGGCCTTGATCGGATGAACCGGCTTGCCGTCCGCCTGAGTCTTCACGTAGGGCTTCATCAACGTCCACACCTCGTTGGAGACGGTGATGCCGTTGCCGTTGAGGTCCATGCTGAAGGGAGTGACGATGTGCGCCTTGGTACCAAAACCGATGGTCGCCGCCAGAGGTTGGCCGGCGAGCATGTGGGCCCCGTCGAGCTGGCCGTCGATGACGCCGTCGAGCAGCACCTTCCAGTTGGCCTGCGCTTCGAGGGTCACGTAGAGTCCCTCGTCCTCGAAATAGCCTTTCTCATAGGCAATGGCGAGAGGCGCCATATCGGTCAGCTTGATGAAACCGAACTTCAAGTCTTCCTTCTCCGGAAAACCGATTTCGGCGCTGGCGGAACCGGTACCAAACCCCACTCCGGCGACCAATCCAGCAACCAACGCAACATGCTTGAGGTAGCGTCGGCGGCGGCTGGTTGTGATCTGACTGCATGCACTCATGAACTAAGACCTCCGGTATTGAGAAATCACTCGCCTGTCGGCAGGCAAAAAAAAACGCCCATCCCAAACACGATCGTGGATCGTGAGGAGATGGACGCCTTTGTCCAGTTTCGGTCAGCGTTGACCGAACAATTCAGTGAATCATCTGTGCTCGTTGCGACCGCTATCGCCCGCCATTGGACCGCGATCGTCGTTGCCAACTACAAGGCAAGTGCCGTGCCAAACACCACCTCGACAGCTACGCGCGCCGACTGGATCCACAATTTTCATTGCGTTTCTCGAAACTTGTCTGGCACACCACAAGCGAACCTACGCTGAATCCAACGCACGGCAATCACTCGAGGCACGGCGCAACGCACCGAAAACGTGCACAAAAACAAGTCGCAGAGACTCTGGATGATTCAACCTGGTGCGCAAGCGACATCTAACTGGCAAGTATGCTGGCCGCTTCGATGATGTTTTGCGCCACTTCGGCCACTCTGCGGTTGGTGTCCATCGCCAGCTTGCGCATCGCCTGATACGCCTGCTCTTCACTCAAACCGCGCTGGCGCATGATGATTCCCTTGGCCTTGTCGATAACCTTACGGTCGTTGAGCTGCTTGCGGGCCTTCTGTAGTTCCGATTCGAGGTAGCTGAAATGCTGGAAGCGCGCTACCGCAGCGTCGATGATGGGCCTGACTCGGTGGGCCTGCAGGCCGTCCACCACGTATGCGCTGACGCCCGCTCTAGTCGCCCGCCGTATGGTCTGGTTGTTGTCGTCCTGGGAGAACATGACCATGGGACGCGGCACCGTGGACTGGACGGATTCGAGGCTTTCCAAGGTATCGCGACCCGGGGCCTCGATGTCGATGAGGATCACGTCCGGGTCGCAACGCTCCACCGCCGACAACAGGTCCGCGTCGCCCGATACGCAGGCCACCAGCACGCAGTCCACGTCCCGCAGGGCGAGGTCCAGCATTTCGCGGCGGTCGGACTTGTCGTCCACCAGCATCACACGTATGGGTTTGTCGTTGCGGGCCGCAGGCATACCGGTTCCACGCTACAAAATGCGTGCCACGCAATTCCCACACTATTCAGCAGATATTGCCGGCGCTATGAACGCGATGGGGCGGAATGCGGCAATCGCCGGGATGGGAAATCTCACGCACAGGCACGCTGAACTCGGGAGAGCGTTGACTTCAAGGGTCTGCGGTCACCCCTCGGCGTGGCCTTTGAGCAGTCGCGGCGAGCGCAATCAACTCCCGCGCCTGATCCTCGCATTCACGACGCACCGCCGGGTCCAGTCGCTGCAGCCAACGCGCAGGAATTGACCGTGGCCCGTAGATCGCGCCGGCGATCATGCCGCAGATGGCACCGGTGGTGTCGGCATCGCCGCCGCGATTGACCACATCGACGAGAGCGTCTTCGAAATTATCGGTGTCGTTGAGCGCCTGGAACACCGCCCGCAGGGTTTCGACGATGAATCCACCAGGATTGACGACGCGCCGTTTGTCAAAGCGGAAGCGCGGATGCAGATCGACGAAGCCGCGCAACGCGGTGTGAAACGCCGCGTAGTCCCCGTCGTGCATCAGACAATGCTGTACCAGCTGCACAACGCCCAACGTGCCGCTATCGGAGAGCGGGCTGTTGTGGGTGATGTGAGATTGCAGGCGTACGGCGCGCCGGACCGCCAGTTCAGCGGCGCCGTAGGTTGCCAGCGCTACCGGCAGACAGCGCATGCAGGCACCGTTGCCGGCATCGTACTCGTTCTCCGGCACCGCGGTCTCACCGGTCCTGCGATAGCGGACGATTCCACGGTAGATGGTATGGCCGATGTCCACCGGCTTGCCTGATGCCCACTCGCTGAAGGCAAAGGCGATGGCCTCGGGCTCCAGACGGCGGTGACGCAGGATCGAACGGCCCAGCACCAAGCTCATTTCGGTGTCGTCGGTCACCTGGCCGCGTCTCAGTTTCAGCCAGCCGCCCCCCACGATGTCGCGATGCACGCCGTATTGCGCGACGATTTCGCGCGGCAGCATGAACTCCACGGTCGCACCCAACGCATCGCCTACGGCTACTCCGAGGTAGGCGCCGACGGCGCGATCGGAGATCGAGAGATTACGAGTCATGGACGCAGGCTGCAGGACCCGTTTCGAAGCGACAACACAGAAAGCGGGAGGGTGTCCGGAGGCCCGTGTGCCGTTTCGCGTCGAACGAATTCAATCCTCGGGACCGAAGCAACGATCGTAGTCGGTGCAGGCATCACACGAAGGCGCCCGACACACGTAGATGCCTTCGGCTTCGCACATTTGCTTGTAGAGGAACTTCTTCCATTTCATATCGCGGACGTTGCGAGCCGCCAGATCCGGGAAGTTCCGGTACATCAGTTGCGAAAGGTCGCGCCGCGACCATACACCGAGATCCCGCCACAGATGCTCTTGCGCCATGCAGGCCACCGTAACGATCTCTGCCACCCATTCCGTCGAGGGATCGGCGGCGGAGCGATGTTCGAGCAGCAGCTGGCGCAGGTCGTCGAGTTCGGGAAAGCGCTCCGACGCCAGAGCGCGGCCCGGGTTCGGAGGATGTGCGACCGCAAATCCCGGAAAGTGAAACTCCATCAGGTCGCGGAAAGTCGTCGGTACCAGCCCCAACCAGTCGGGCAGCGCGCCACCGCCGGTGGCCCACGTAGCATAGATCTGCGCCAAGGTGTGATCGTTGGCATGGCCAACCGCATTGTCGAGCAGCAAGCCGTACAGAATCTCGCGTTCGTCGTGGTACACCGCTAGCGCCGGTCCCATCTCAATCCCCCTTCCTCCTGGTTGGATTCCGTCGTCGCTGACGCAATCATCGAGCCTGGATTTCCGCCATGGCCTGCACCATGCGTTGCGGTGGAATCCCGGTGAGCGAGCCCGGTGGGTTCAGCGGATTATCCTGGGCGTCAAGGATCACGCCCTCAATAGGACAGATGCTGGCGCACTGGGGATCGGCGTAGTCCCCGTCACATTCGGTGCACTTGGTAGGGTCGATGAGAAAATGCGGATCGGTTTCGTAGATCGCCTTACTGGGACAAAGCGGTTCGCAAGCCCAGCAGTTCACGCACCCAGCGATGATTTTCAGTGCCATGCTTCTCTCCTACGCACTCAGCGACTGGACGGGGGCGACGCCATCCGGCAGTCCCTGCTCGGCCATCTCGCGATAGACGGCAACCACCGCATCTTCGATGGATTCCATGGCGTGTTCGCCATTGGGTTGAATGCCGGCCGCTTCCAGTTGGGTCCACGGTTCGTAGCCGATCTTGGAGCAGAGCACCGCTTCGCAGCCCTCTAGGGCGCGAATAGTCTTCTGCAGTGTGTTCTCCTCCTCGCCGCAGGTATCGTCGCCGCGGCAATAGAGATCCACTTTGCGATGGCCGATGAAGCGCACCGCATCGGGGGAGGCTTCGTAGACCAGAAACTCGCGCGCATGGCCGAAATGCTGATTGATGACACCACCGCCGCGCGTGGCCACCGCCATCAGTACCGAACGCTGCATCCGGCGCCGGTGCGTAAGGCTGGCGAGCGACACAAAAGTTTCACCCCCATCACCCTGCTTCGCTGCGCGACTGGCTTCGATAGCCGACTGCACCTCGGCGCGCTTCTTCATCGCCGCGTCGTAATCGATCTCCATAGATACAACCTTGTCCAGGGTGAACTCCGCACCACGGTCCTCGCCCAGCAGACCCACCGCGTCGGCGCGGCACTGGCGGCAGTGGCGCATCATGTTCATGTCGCCTTCGCAGGCGTCCTGCAAATTCTTCAGTTCGGCGGCGCTCGGGCTGCGCTGGCCCATGATGCCGTAGAAGGTGCCGTGCTCGGCTTCGGCGATCAACGGCATGACGTTGTGCAGGAAGGCGCCCTTGGCCTTGACCACCTTCGAAACTTCCTTGAGGTGCTCGTCATTGACGCCGGGGATCATCACCGAATTGACCTTGACCAGGATGCCGCGCGCCACCAGCATCTCCAGGCCCTTCTGCTGCTGTTCGATGAGGATGCGCGCCGCCTCGATGCCGCGGATGCGCTCGCCCTTCCAGAATATCCACGGGTAGATCTTCGCGCCGACCTCGGGGTCGACGCAGTTGATGGTGATGGTGACGTGATCGATGTTGTGCCTGGCCAGTTCCTCGACGCACTCGGGCAGCGCGAGGCCATTGGTCGACACGCAGAGCTTGATGTCCGGCGCCTTGATCGACAGTTCGCGGAAAGTGGCGAAAGTGCGCTCGGGGTTGGCGAGAGGATCGCCCGGGCCGGCGATGCCCAGCACGCTCATCTGCGGAATCGCCGCGGCGACGGCCAGCGTCTTCTTGACCGCCTGTTCGGGCGTCAGCAGTTCCGACACCACGCCCGGCCGCGACTCGTTGGCGCAGTCGTACTTGCGGTTGCAGTAATGGCACTGGATGTTGCAGGCCGGCGCCACCGCCGCGTGCATGCGCGCGAAGTGGTGGTGCGCCTGCTCGGAATAGCAGGGATGGTCCTCCACCTTGCGGCGGATG
>JBNKCG010000080.1:0-25837 GCA_050287605.1 Gammaproteobacteria bacterium
ATCGTGCACCATGAGCGACTACGACACCCGATTCGCCGGCCTGCGCCGCCTCTACGGCGATGCGCGCTATGTGCTGCTGCGCGAGCTGCACATCTGCGTCGTGGGTTTGGGGGGCGTAGGCTCCTGGGCGGTGGAGGCGCTCGCCCGTTCCGGGGTGGGACACCTGACCCTCATCGACTACGATGAGGTGTGCGCGAGCAACGTCAATCGCCAGAGTCACGCCACCAGCGCCGCCTTCGGCCGCAAAAAGGTGGCCGTGCTCGCGGAGCGCGTGCGGGAGATCAATCCCGATATCGATTGCCAAGTGATCGACGATTTCCTCACCGACCGCAACTACCGCGACTACCTGGAGCGCGGCTACGACTACGTCGTCGACGCCATCGACAGCATCAGCTTCAAGGCGCTGATGATCTACGACTGCAAACGCAACAAGATCCCCATCATCACCACCGGCGGTGCCGGTGGACGCCGCGATCCGACGCGGATCCGTATCGTGGACCTGAGCCGCACCTGCAACGATGCGCTGGCGGCCAAGGTGCGCAAGGCGCTGCGCGACCGCCATCAATTCACGCGCAATCCCAAGCGCTATTTCGGTGTCGAATGCGTCTTCTCCGACGAGCAGCCGGTCTACCCCAAATCGGACGGTACGGTGTGCCAGGCCAAACCCGGCGTTCACGGCGTGCATCTGGATTGCAGCATGGGCTACGGGGCGATGACGGCGGTGACGGCAACCTTCGGTCTGGTGGCGGCGGGGCGCGCCATCGACAAGGCGCTGGAGCGGCGTCTGCGCGCGACGGCTTCGGGGGAGGCGCTTCCTGCGGCCGACGTCGAGGTGATGCCGTCGTGAACGGGGAGGCGGCTAAACCTCTGCGTGAACTGGGGCAGGTGTTGTGTGCGTTGCAGTTCGCCGCCGAAAAACACCGCGATCAGCGGCGCAAGGATCTGCTTGCATCACCCTATATCAACCACCCTATCGAACTGGCGAACGTACTTTGCAACGAGGGCGGCGTCAGCGATCAGGCGGTGCTGTGCGCCGCCATTCTGCACGATACCATCGAGGACACCGAAACCACGTACGACGAATTGGCGGCCAGTTTCGGCGTCGAAATCGCTGCTCTCGTCGCCGAAGTGACCGACGATCAAACGCTGCCCAAAGCGGAGCGCAAACGCCTGCAGATCGAACATGCCGCGCACGCCAGTCGAGGCGCCAAGCTGGTCAAGCTGGCCGACAAGATCTGCAACCTGCGCGATATGCGCACTCGGCCGCCGGCCGGCTGGGATTTGGCGCGCCGGCGCGAGTACTTCGATTGGGCCAAAGCGGTGGTGGACAACCTGCGCGGCGCGCACGCCGGGCTGGAGCGCCTTTTCGACGACGCCTACCGGCATCGACCCTGATCGGGCACGGGCGGCATTTGGCCGCGCAAATGGGCTAGAATGAGTGCGTTTTGTATCCAGGCATTTGGGACTCATGGTCACGACACAGCCGCTGCACAATCCGGAGATCGAACCCAAACTCGACTACGACGTCTTGCCGCGCCTGTTGGGGTATCACGTACGCTTGGCGCAGATTGCGGTGTTTCGCGATTTTGCGGCGACGCTGGGTCCGCTAGACATCACTCCCACACTGTTCGCCTCGCTGGTGCTGATCGACGTCAACCCAGGACTCAAACAGACCGATCTCGCCGCTGCGGTGCAGTTGGACCGCTCCACGGTGGTCTCGGTGATCGACAATCTGGAGGGCCGGGAGCTGGTGGAGCGCAAACGCGCCGTCGACGACCGTCGTTCCAACGCCCTGTTTCTGACCCGCAAAGGCAAGACCCTGCTCGCCAAACTGCGGCCGCTGGTGGATGAGCACGAGCAGCGTCTGGTACAGGGGCTAAGCCCCGACGAGCAGACCGAGCTGGTGCGCATGCTGTCCAAGGTCTTCCCGACCTGCCGCTAGCACCGCTGTGGCACTCCGCGTCAGCCGCGGTTTCCCGTCGTTTCGACACGTTGGTACCGGCAGATCAATTAAAATAGCTTGCTAAACGATAGCGCGCGATTTAATATCGCGTCATGACGACTCGCACATGTACACCAGCGGATGACCGGAGCGCCTCACTGTTGTTGCGGGAGCAGCTCTGTTTCGCCCTCTACTCCACCATGCTGGGCGTGAACAAGGTCTATCGAAAGGTGCTGAGCAGGCTGGGCGTGACCTACCCGCAATACCTGGTGCTGCTGGTGTTGTGGGAGCAGGACCGGCAAACGGTATCGCAGATCGGCAACGCGTTGTTTCTTGATTCCGCAACGCTGACCCCGCTGCTCAAGCGTATGGAGGGGCTGGGCTTGGTGGAGCGCGCGCGGGCCAAGAGCGACGAGCGCCAAGTGGTTATCAGCCTGACCCCGCAGGGGCGGGAACTGAAGCAGACCGCCCAATCGGTTCCTGTGGAGATGCTCTGCGCCTCCGATCTGGCTCCCGAGCAACTGGTGGCGCTGCGCGAGCAGTTGGTGACGTTGCGCGAGCGGTTGTTCCGTAACGCCTGAGTTGGGCCCCAATGTGCGTCTACGCCGCACAATTAATAGCGCGCTATTTAATAGGATAATAAGTTTACCGGTGTGGCGGCCGGCGAACGCATTGAACCGCCAACGATCTTTCAACCCGTAAAGGAGAGTGTTATGAGCATTGAAAAAGTCCTCTATCGTGCACACGCCAAGGCCACCGGGGGGCGCGACGGGCGTGCCGTGGTGCCCGCAGGCAATCTCGATTTCAAACTCACCACGCCCAAGGAGCTAGGCGGCGCAGGCGGCGAGGGGGCCAATCCGGAGCAGCTGTTCGCTGCCGGCTACAGCGCATGCTTTCTCAGTGCGATGAAGTACGTCGCCATGCACCAGAAGATCGCGCTGCCGTCCGACGCCAGCGTCGATGGCAGTGTCGGCATCGGTCCGATCGCCAACGGTTTCGGCATCGAGGTCGATCTCAAGGTCTCCGTGCCCGGGATGGCGCGTGATGCGGCTCAGGCCCTGGTAGAACAAGCACACGCGGTCTGCCCCTACTCCAACGCCACGCGCGGCAACATCGACGTGCGGCTGAGTGTGGTTTGACCGGCGTATCCGGCCGTGACGCTGTGCCACGGTGTCGACCTCCCCGTCGGTCGGCGGCGGGGAGCGATCGCTGCGCCCGGTTCTACACTGTTCGGGTGAGATCGTCGGCCTGAACGAGGAGGTAGCCGTGGAGACGCCGCAGAGCATCGTGGATTTCTGGTTTTCCGAACCGGTGCGCAAGCGCTGGTTCGACTCTACCCCGGAATTCGACGCGCAACTGAAGCAGCGCTTCGAGGGCGTCTGGGAGGCGGCCGCCCGCGGCGATCTGGCCGATTGGGAGGCCACCCCGGAGGGGGTGCTGGCGCTGGTGATCGTGCTCGACCAGTTTCCCCTCAACATGTTCCGCGGCCGCCCCGAGAGTTTCGCCACCGAGGCGGCGTCGCGGGCCGTGGCCGAGCGCGCCATTGCGCGGGACTTCGATGCCCAACTGGACGACGAGGGTAAGCCGTTTCTCTATCTGCCCTTCATGCACAGCGAGGCGCTGCAGGATCAGGAGCGTTCGGTGGCGCTGTTTGCCGCGGCAGGGCTGGAGGCCAGTTTGAAGTGGGCACGCCATCATCGCGATATCGTGAAGCGTTTCGGTCGCTTCCCGCATCGCAACGCCATCCTCGGGCGCGCGAACTCTGCCGAGGAGCAGGCGTACCTCGACGATCCCGGGGCATTTCGCGGGTAGTCGCACTCCCGGGCGATCAACCGGTCTGGTACTGCTCGGCGACACTCAGGTCGATGCGGGGGTGATCGCCGGCGTCGCTTACCACCGTGCGGTTGCGCCCTTGGGCCTTGGCTTGGTAGAGCGCCTGGTCGCCGCGCTTGAGCCATGCTGCCGGCTCCTCGTCGGGCAGCAGTTCCACTACGCCCAGCGACGCGGTAACGGGATGGTCCAGGTCGTGCGCCGCCGCGATGGCGTGCCGGATGTCGTCGGCCAGTAGTGTCGCCCGGGTGAGCGTTGTGTGCGGGGCGATGACGATGAACTCCTCGCCGCCGTAACGGAACACGCGGTCGGTGCTGCGCAGCCGGTGCTTGAGCAGCTGCACCACCTCGCATAGGACGCGGTCGCCGCTGTCGTGCCCCAGGGTATCGTTGACCTGCTTGAAGTGATCGAGGTCGAGCACCAGCAACGAGACGCTGCCGCCGTAGCGTCGATGCCAGTGCACGGTCTCTTCGAGGCTGAGCTGCAGCGCCCTGCGGTTGCCGGTGCCGGTGAGCGGGTCGAGCGCCGCCAGCGCACGCAGCTCCGCCTGTTGGCGGGTGACGTAGTGGGCAAAGAAGTAGACGCAGGTGGTAAGGATCAGCAGGGTTGCGGCGACACGCCCCAACTCGGCACCTGGCATCCACGGCGCCGCCAGCAGCAGCGTTGCAGTAACCAGCGCGGCGTTGACCGCCGCCCCCGTGCGTGGCTGTAGAAACACCAGATTGGCGGCCACCAGAGGGTAGGTCCAGTTGATGGCGATGGCGCCCACGAAGTGGATGGCGCCCAGCGTGATCAGATTGCTACTGATCACCGCGGTGTAGAGCAGAATCGAACTGTAGCCGCGCCGACGCCACACGCCGCAGCCGGTGCCGACCAGCAACAACGCCAGTCCGGCGATCAGCACCGTCAGCAGGCGGTCGTCTTGGGCGGCGTGCAGAACGGCGAACGGGGCCAGAATCAGCGCGGATGCCCAGCAGAACCACGCGATGATGCGAAAGTCGAACCGTTCCGCGCCGACGCTCATTGCCTCCCCTTCCTTGAGTGGTTTGCTCATATATTAGTCCAAAATTCCCCGTGCTCCACCGGCGTGGGGTGTAGCGCTGCAACGTCGCAGGGTGGCGCCGGCCGCTGCACGGCAGGTGGCGGATGGGCGTAGCGTCACGCGGTTGTCACAACCCGCGGTTTAGATAGCCGCCATGAAACCGCTTCGTCACCTGATCTTCATGGTTCTGTTCGCAGCCCCGTTCTCCCTCTGGGCGCAAAACTGTTCCACCGCCGGGATCGATCTGCCTCAGCGGCTGGCGCTGGCGGGTGCCCAGGCTGTGCCGCTGACGCTGAACGGCGCAGGTGCGCGCACCAAGTACCTGTGGGATGTCTACGTCGGCGCCCTCTACCTGCCAGCCGTCAGCGCCTCGGCGCAGGCCGTACTCGACATGCCGGGGCCTAAGCGGTTGTGGCTGCACTTCGTGCACGACGTGAGCGCCGCGAAGCTGGCCGAAGGCTGGCGCGAGGGGTTTGAGGACAACAACGATGCCGCCCAGCTTGCCGGTTTGCAGGAGCGGTTGGATCGCTCCTACGGCATGTTCCGCGACATGAAGGCGGGGGAGAGCATCGCATTGGACTATCTGCCCGGCACCGGTACCCGGCTGTGGATGAACGGTGTGCCAGGGGCGGTCATCACAGGGCCGGACTTCTACCGCGCAGTGCTCAAGATCTGGCTGGGCGACCGCCCCGCCCAGGCGACGCTGAAGGAGTGCCTGCTAGGCGGCCAGGGCGGCTAGACTAAGAGATATTTCCTATCTGACAGGCGCCGTCGCAGTGCACGGTGCACGAACGGAGAGTCCGGTATGTCCCTGTTTTCGTCCAAGAAACCCCTCACCCTGCCGACACGGGAGGAGGCGCTCCCGGGGCGCTCGACGCCGATGACGGTGGCGGAACGCCACTACGTGAGTCACCACCGCGTGGTGCCGCCGTTCCCCGAGGGCATGAAGTTCGCGCTGTTCGGGCTGGGCTGTTTCTGGGGGGCGGAGCGCCGCTTCTGGGAGCTCCCCGGCGTCTATTCCACTGCCGTGGGCTACGCCGGCGGCTATACGCCGCACCCCACTTACGAGGAGGTGTGCAGCGGCAGGACAGGCCACAACGAGGTGGTGCAAGTGGTCTATGATCCCGAGGCGGTGAGCTATGCGGAGCTGCTCAAGCGCTTCTGGGAGAGTCACGACCCCACCCAGGGGATGCGTCAGGGCAACGACATCGGTACCCAGTACCGTTCCGGCATCTACTACTACGACGAGGCGCAGCTCGACGCCGCGGAGGCGTCGCGCGATGCCTACCAGAAGGCGCTGAGCGCCAGCAGCTACGGAACCATCACCACCGAACTGCGCAAGGCGCCCACCTTCTACTACGCCGAGGACTACCACCAGCAGTATCTCGCCAAGAACCCGGGCGGCTACTGCGGGCTGGGGGGTACCGGGGTGGCCTGTCCGGTGGGTTTGATGCGGGCTGGCTGAAGACTCGCGCACCGCGGGCAGCTGCGATACCGTTGACGGCGGGGCATCGGTGTTGGGGGTGCAACAAAAGCCATGAGCGGCTGGGGCTGTCCACACGAATACCGCGGCAACTGCATGCGCGTCGAAGAGAGGCCGTGCGACCCCGGCATGAAGGGGTGCATCCTCTACGGCCGTTTCACCTTCAGCGTCCCGGAGAAGAACCCGCCCAGCCGCCGAGGCGCGTCAAACACAGGTGAGGGCGAGGAGTCCTGAGCACGTAGTTCGGAAGCGCGGTTTGCTCCGCGCCCACATCCTCGCGGTGTTCGCTCCGCCATCTCCGCTCTTCCATGCGCGTTAACTTGGCGATGCACGAGCGGTACGTTCCCGGTCTTCTCTTCATCTCCTTTTGGGGAAACTGCGCGGCGAAACGTGCGCGAAGCGGTTTCCGCCGCGAGTGCGTCAACCTCGTTCGGTACGTCGTCGCTGGAGTAGGAAGTTGTGTAAAACACTCGGATAGGCACGCCGCCATCGCCTTCGCCACGACTCCCCGATCCACTTCTTCACTGTCGACCTGAAAAAGAGGGCAAATAAATAAGAATATGTGATGCGATTGGCAATGTGGGGACGTTTGTCCGTGTTTTGATACCGCGCGCAGGTGAGAAAACAACAAAGGACAATAATCATGCCTCGCCGGGTTCTAGTGAAATGGCTTTTGCTATTGGGGTGTCTGTTCGGAAATGGCCTTCTGTATGCCTCGGTAAATTCCGCGCTCACCGATCTCGCCAACAACACTGCATTTCGCATCGGGGACTACAACTGTACCGACAGCGACTACATCAGCTGCAGAACGATTACCGACTACAGCGGCTTTACCTACAATCCCGTCGCGGAACAGATGCTGATGTTCGGCGGGGGGCACTCGGCGTCGTTTCGCGACGATGTGGACGTCTTCGATTTCGGATCGCTGACCTGGGCGCCTGCCTATACGCCGACCTCCTGTTCGGCGATGACCGAGTCCAATTGGGATTTGACCGGTAATCCGGACGGCGACGGCAAATGGATCAGCACAGGTCATCCCTCCTCACGCCACACCTATGACCTGTTGGCGGTCACAACGAACGGATCGGAACTGCTGCTGTTGAGGCCCGGCGACGGCCCCGGCGGGCAATGCGTACGGTTCGCCACCTACGGTGGAAGAGTGGGGCACTACAACGTCAGCAGCAGGACCTGGTCGTTTGGCGAGAAGATTCCATGGGGTGGATACTCGTCGGCGGAGATGGATCCCGTTTCCGGCAACGCGATCATTTTCGACGGGCAGAACCGCCGCATTTATACCTACAACCCGACGACCCGGACCGCGACTGTGGCGCTCGAAATCGGCGGCAACGCCGATTACGGTATCGGCGGCAATCTGGTCTATTTCCCACCCAACGACAAGTTCTACTACTTCAGGAGCAACGCGTCGGCAACGCAGGTGTGGGAAGTCACGCTGGACCGAAACACCTGGTCCAATACCCAGGTGGTCGAAGTGACCGGGATGACCGGAACGCCGTCGTCCCGCGAAACCGGGTACGCCTATGACTCCGTCAATCACCTGATCGGCGGCGGCGTGCGGGACGGGCTTTTTTATGCCTTCGACCCGCTCACCAAGGTATGGAACACGGTCACCATGAACACCGCGCCGGCCGCCGGTGCCTCCGTCGGCACCGTCGCCTTCCATGCGCTGGACTATGACCCGGTCAACAACGTCTACCTGTTCATCACCGACTACGATTCGGGTTTCGACGTCTGGGCCTATCGCTACGCGCAGGCCGGCAACATCGTGCGGGTGGGACCGACGCGCACGCTGACCACGCCCAGTGCCGCGGCCGCGGTGGTCAGCGACGGCGATATCGTCGAGATCGACGCGGGCACCTACAACAACGACTACGCGATCTGGACGGCGAACAATCTCACCCTGCGCGCCGTCGGCGGTAAAGCCCATCTGCACTCGTCCGGCACCATTCCCAACGGCAAAGGCATCTGGATCATCCAGGGCAACAACGTCATCGTCGACAACATCGAATTCTCCGGTGCGGTGGTCAACGATCAGAATGGCGCCGGCATTCGCCAGGAGGGGGGCAATCTCACCGTTCGCAACGCCTATTTTCACGACAACGAAAACGGCATCTTGAGCGACCCGAATCCGAGCGCCGAGATTCTCGTCGAAAGCAGCGAATTCGATCACAACGGGTTGGGTGATCCCGGCTTCACCCACAACCTCTATATCGACAAGGTGGCGAAATTCACGTTGCGCTACAGCTACTCGCACCACGCGGTGTTGGGGCACACCGTCAAGAGCCGTGCCTATGAGAACCACATTCTGTACAACCGACTGATGGACGAGGCGAGCGGCAACTCCAGCTACCTCGTCGACCTGCCCGACGGCGGGGTGAGTTACCTGATCGGCAATGTCATTCAGCAGGGCGAGAATGCAGACAATGCAACGCTGGTCTCCTATGCGGCGGAAAGCACCAGCAATCCGGGACAGGCGTTCTACGCGGTCAACAACACGCTGGTCAACGAACGCTCCAACGGGGGCACTTTTTTCCAGATCCACGGCACTCCCACCCAGCTCATCACCAACAACCTGATGGTGGGCAGCGGTACGGCACCCGGCGGTACCGGTACCAACCTGGTCACTACCGACACCGCCTATCTCAATAGCATTGCCGGCTACGACTATCACCTGACGGCGAACGCGCTTGCGGCCATCGACGCCGGCAGTGATCCAGGCAGCGCCAACAGCGTCTCGCTGACGCCGGTCTGGGAGTACGTTCACGCCCTCGGCCATACCGCACGTGCGCAGAACGGTGCGCTGGATCTGGGGGCCTACGAGTACACCGGCGCTGCGCCCGCACCGGTACCGGTCATCTCGGCATTCACCGCGTCGCCGAGCACGGTGGTCGGTGGCTCCGTGAGCGCACTCAGTTGGTCCACCAGCAACGCCACCAGTTGCGTCGCCTCGGGTGCCTGGTCCGGTAGTCAGAACACCACCGGAACCAACGTCACCGTCGGCCCGCTGTCCGCGACCAGCACCTTCACGCTCACCTGCACGGGAAGCGGCGGCAGCGTGTCGCAGGCGGTCACCGTCACGGTCACTTCCGGTGGCAGCAATCCACCTGATATGACCGATAGCGATGGCGACGGTATGGCCGACAGCTGGGAGCTTGCCTACTTCGGCAACCTCGATCGGGATGGCAGCGGCAACTGGGACGGCGATGCCTATACCGACGCCGAGGAGTATCTGATGAGCACCGACCCGACCGACGACACCACCACCGATGAGGTGGTGAACGTCACGGTCGACAGTACCAGTAGCCAGGCGCAATCCGGCCTGTTTGCAACCTTCGGACAGGTGTTCAAGCGCGGCGACGTTCCCCAGGGCTTCACGCTGGGTGCGCGGCTCGCCGACGACACCGAGATTCCGCTGCAGGTGGATGTCAAGGCGACCCACGGCGACCACTCGCTGCGGCATGCCGTTCTCACGGTGCAACTGCCCGCGCTGTCTGGCAACGGCGCGGTAAGCCTAACGCTGTTTCGCACCCGAACGCCGCTGGGCGGAACAGCGGTCGCGCTGAGCAACCTGCTGAGCGGCACTTTCGACGCAACGCTCGACATCACCACGCACGAGGGGAGCGCGGTTCCCTATCGGCTTTCCGTGGCGAGTGTGCTGGCCGATGCCGTGGCCAGCAGCACCGTGGAGACTTGGCTGTCGGGCCCGCTGGTCAGCGAGTGGATCGTCACGGCGCCGCTGGCGCGAGTCAGCGACAGTGCGGAACACCCGCACCTGAGTGCCCAGTTCCATGTCCGCGCGTTCGCCGGGCTGAGCCGGGTCCGCGTGTCGCTGGTGGTGGAGAACGACTGGGCCTATGAGGCCGGTCCGCACAACATCGTCTACGACGTGGGGGTCACTCTGGAGGGTGCGCAGGCGTACGCCAGAACCGGGCTGGAACACTTCGCCCAGGCGCGCTGGCGCAAGACGTTCTGGTGGGGCGGGGAGCCGGCGATACACGTCCGGCACGACAGCGGCTATCTGATGGCCAGCCTGGCGCTGCCCAACTACGACCGCAGTCTGACCGTGTCCGAGGCGACGCTCGCTGCCATGGAGGATGCCTGGAACGACGATATGACCGATGCCGGCCTCTGGGGCAGCACCCTCATCCATATCTACGAACCCATGGCGCCGGGTCTGGTGAACGAATACATGCCGACCACAGGCGGCCGGGAGGATATCGGCCCGTTGCCCGGCTGGGCGGTGCGTTATCTTCTCAGCATGGACCGGCGGGCGAAGACCTCGACCCTGGGTACCGGCGATACCGCCGGCAGTTGGCCCATACACTACCGCGACAAGGCCACCGGGCTGCCGGTGTCGCTGGACGATTACGATCACATGACGCTGCTGGGTAACTACGCCGACACCTGGAGCGAGGCGCGCGGCGTCTACGATGCGTTTCCCGACTGCTCGGGCAGTTGCGACACGCCCTATTCTCCCGACTCGGCCCACCAGCCTTCGCTGGCCTATCTCCCCTACCTGGTTACGGGGGACAGCTTCTACCTGGAAGAGCTGCAGTTCTGGGCGAATTGGAACATGCTGCGCCAGAACCCGGGGTATCGCGCCTATGGAGCCGGTCTGCTGCACTCCAACCAGGTGCGCGCCCAGGCGTGGAGTCTGCGCACCCTGGCCGAGGCCGCCTTCATCACCCCCGACGCGCATCCGCTCAAGAACTATTTCGTTGCGCGCACCGAAAACAACATCGCCTGGTACAACGAGTACTACGACACCGACGGCACCCACGGCACGTCGACCGGCAACAACCTCGGCGTACTCACCAGTAGCGCACTGGACTATAACGGTGGCCGTGGCGTCGGGTCGTGGCAGGATGATTTTTTTACCTGGGTATCCGGTCACGTCACCGAACTGGGTTTCAGCAGCGCCAAGCCGCTATTGGATTGGAAGGCGCAGTTTCCGGTGGGGCGTATTACCGGGGCCGGCTATTGTTGGATCCAGGCGGCGCCCTACTACCTCAATATCCGCGACAGCTCCGTTGCTCCCGTCTACGCCGATTTCGGCGCACTCTACGACGCCAACGCCCATGCCGCCACCGTGGGACTGTCGTGCGGTGGATCGGCGATGGCGACGGCGTTGCGTCTGAGCGTGGGGCAGATGATGGGCGACAACGTGGACGCCACGCTGGGTTACCCCGCCAACATGCAGCCGGCGTTGGCGGCCAGTGCCGACTCGGGTATTGCCTATGCTCAGCAGGCGTGGTCGACTTTCGATGGCCGCACCAATCCGCCGGATTACAATGCACTTCCTGTCTGGGCCGTCGTGCCGCGCAGCAGCGCCGCTCCCGCAGCGCTGGCGATCGCGCTCAACGCGTCGGCGTCCGTCAGCACCGGTGGGCGGGCGACGTTGACGTGGACCGTGACCGGCGCATCGGTGTGTTCCGCTTCGGGTGCGTGGGAGGGTACCAAGGCGTCTGCGGGATCGGAACAGAGCGATCCGCTGATCGCCGACGCCACCTTCACGCTCAGTTGCAGCGGTAGCGGTGGCAGCGCGAGTCGCAGCGTGACCGTCGCTGTCGATGATCCGCCATCGTCCACGCCCCCTCCGGTACCCGGCGGTGGTGGTGGCGGCGGTGGGAGTAGCGCGTCGGGCGATTCCAGCGGTGGCGGCGCCATCGACCTGGCTTGGTTGCTTCTGCTGGTGCTGATGTGGTTTGGGGTGTCTCGCGAAGGAGCGTCGATGCCGCGCCGCCGGTTGGGGTAACGGCGGGCGGTAAGAACAGCACGGCGATGGCTGGCGGGCGGACTGTGCAACGCCCGCTGGCGTGTGATGGAAGTGCCGGCCTTCAGCCGTCGAGGCGTGCGCCCAACTGCGCGAGACAGCCGCTGAGCGTGGCGAACTTGGGGTAGTCCACTTCGTCGATCTTGACCTGGAAGCGCTGCTCCAGCCCCAGTACGAAGTTGAGAAAGTCCACCGAATCCATTTCGAACTGATCGCGAAACGCCGTTTCCGGATTGAGGTGGGTGAGATCGGCCTCCGGGGCGATTTCGCCCAGCAGGGTGACGATCTGTGCCTTGAGTGCTTCGCGCTCCATCGGACTCCTCACTGTGGACATGCCGCGCCGGCTGCGGCGCTGAACTCGAAAAAGCGGTTTGTCGCGCCGCTGATCTTACCCCAATCGCGTGGCGGAGCGGCTACGAATCCTCCTCCAGGGTCGAGGTATCGCCGCCCGGTTCGCCGAGCACCTGCGCCCGGATCAGGCGGCGCAGGATCTTGCCCGAACGCGTTTTGGGCAGGCGTTCGCGAAATTCGATGCTCTTGGGCGCCACCGCCGCACCCAGGCGCTGGCGGGCGTGGGCGAGCAGGGCGCGGCGCAGCGCGTCGTCCGCCGAGTATCCGGGTTTGAGGGCGACAAACGCCTTCACCTGCTCCAGCACCACCGGATCGGGAACGCCGATCACGCCCGCTTCGGCGACGGCGGGGTGCTCCATCAGCACGCTCTCTACCTCGAAGGGTCCGATCAGGTGGCCGGCCGACTTGATCACGTCGTCGCGCCGGCCCACGAACCAGAAGTAGCCGTCGGCATCGCGCCGCGCCAAGTCGCCGCTCAAATACCAGCCACCGGCGAAACAGTGCCGGTAGCGCTCCTCGTCGCCCAGGTAGCCGCGGAACATCGACGGCCAGCCGGCGCGCAGGGCGAGCTCGCCGGTGGCACCGGGGGTGTCGATGCGGCGTACGCCGTCGGGACCGGTGCGCTCGACGATGGCCGCCTCGATGCCGGGCAGCGGGCGCCCCATGGAACCCGGCCTGATGTCCATGGCCGCATAGTTGGCGATCATGATGGCGCCGGTTTCGGTCTGCCACCAGTTGTCGTGGATGGGCAGCCCGAAGGCCGTCTCGCCCCAGCGCACCGCTTCGGGGTTGAGCGGTTCGCCGACGCTGGCGATGAAGCGCAGCTCCGGCAGCTTGCGCCGCTCGCCGTCGTCGCAGCGCATCAGCATGCGTACCGCAGTGGGCGAGGTGTACCAGACGTTGATCCGCTGCTCGGCCAGTATCCGCAGCCAGCGCGCGGCATCGAACTCGGCGCGGTCCACCACCAGGGTGGCGCCGATGGCCAGCGGTGCGACGATGCCGTAGGAGATGCCCGTCACCCAGCCGGGGTCGGCGGTGCACCAGAAGACGTCGCCGGGGTGCAGGTCCAGCGCCAGCTCGCCGCTCAGGCGGTGTGCAACCACTGCCTCGTGAACGTGTTGCGCGCCTTTGGGCCGGCCGGTGGTGCCGCTGGTGAAGTGCAGCAGCGCCGGCTCTTCCGGCAACGTGGCGGCTACGCGATGGTCGGCGTCGGCGGAGTCCATCAGTTGCTCAAGGTCGTGCAGGCCCGGTCCTTCGGGCAGCGGTTCGCCCTCGCGCGCCACCAGCACGTGCGCCAGCGCCGGCAGGGTGGGTCGTATCGTCGTCATCTTGCGCCGGTAAAGTGACGCCGTGGTGACCAGCACACGCCCGTCGCCCAGGGCGAGGCGGGCCGCGATGGGGTCGGGGCCGAAGGCCGAGAACAGCGGGCAGAGCACCGCGCCGTAGCGCAGCGCCCCCAGTGCGGCGACGTAGAGCTCCGGCATGCGCTCGAGCAGGATGAAAACGCGTTCGCCGCGCCGCAGGCCGAGGCGCCCCAGCACCGCAGCGAAGCGCGCGCTCAGCGCATCCAGTTCGGCGTAGCTGATGGCGCGGCAGGCGCCGGCCTTGTCGAGACAGCGCAACGCGATGTGCGCACCGCGCCCCTCATCCACGTGGCGGGTGACCGCCTCGTAGGCGATATTGAGCGCACCGTTGGGCATGCCCGCACAGCGTGCGCGCGCCTGCCGCCAGCGAAATTCGCGGTACGCGGTGGCGTAGTCGACGAGTTTCGGGGTTTTTCCCGCGTGGGCATTGACGGATTTGGCGATGATTTCCATGTCGGGGCGCGATGTGCGTTCACTGACGATGGGTTCGGATCGTAGCAGGTCGCGGAAAAATCCTCATCGGGTACGCGAGACGCTAAACTAGCGCTCAATTGAGCGCCGATCTGGCATCGCGGATGCGGCAGGTGCGCCGGGGTTTGGCATCCAAAACTGGGAAAGCGGTATGAGCATACGCAATCTGGAGTACCTGTTTCGGCCACGTTCGGTGGCGTTGATCGGGGCGACTGACCACCCTAACGCCGTGGGTGCCGTGCTGGCGGCCAACCTCCAGGAAGCGGGATTGACCGGGCCGCTGCTGTTCGTCAATCCGCGCCTGAAGGAGCTGCGCGGTGTGCCTTGCTATCCCGACGTCGCGTCCCTACCGGTGACGCCGGACCTTGCCGTTATCGCCACGCCGCCGCCGTCCGTGCCGGGCCTGGTGGCGGAGTTGGGTGCGCGCGGCACGCGCGCGGTGGTGGTCATCAGCGCCGGATTCGGCGAGGGGGGCGATGCCGGGGGCGCGCAGTTGAGCCAGGCGCTGCTGGACGCCGCGCATCCCTACAACCTGCGCGTCATCGGTCCCAACTGCCTGGGCATTCTGGTGCCGCGCATGAACCTCAACGCCAGTTTCGCGCACCTCGACGCCGCTCCTGGGCACTTGGCGTTCGTCGCCCAGTCGGGCGCGGTAGTCACTTCGGTGCTGGACTGGGCGCAGACCCGCGGCATCGGCTTCTCGCACTTGGTCTCGCTGGGCGACATGGTCGACGTCGATTTCGGCGACATGTTGGACTACCTGGCCAACGACGGCGCCACGCGCGCCATCCTGCTCTATATCGAAGCGGTGACCCACGCACGCAAGTTCCTCTCGGCGGCGCGCGCCGCGTCGCGCAGCAAACCGGTGATCGTGGTCAAGGCGGGTCGCCACGCCGAAGGGGCGGCGGCCGCGGCGTCGCACACCGGTGCGCTGGCCGGAGCCGACGACGTCTACGATGCCGCCTTCCAGCGCGCCGGCATGCTGCGCGTCTACCATCTGGAAGAGCTGTTCGACGCCGTCGAGGCGCTGGGCGTGGCGCGTCCGCCCTCGGGCGACCGCCTGGCGATCCTCACCAACGGCGGCGGAATCGGGGTGCTGGCCACCGATGCGCTCATGGATCTGGGCGGGCGGCTGGCCGAGCTGAGCCCCGATACCATCACCCAGTTGAACCGCGTCCTGCCGCCCACCTGGTCGCACGGCAATCCGGTGGACATCATCGGCGACGCCGGTTCGGAGCGCTACACCCACGCGCTCGATGCGCTGCGTGCCGACCCCGGCGTCGACGCGGTGATGGTGCTCAACTGCCCCACGGCGGTCAGCTCCAACACCGATATCGCCCAGGCGCTCATCGAAGCACTGCACGGCAAACCCAGGGATCCGGTGGTACTCACCAGCTGGGTGGGCGGTAAGACCGCCGCCACCGCGCGTCACCTGTTCGCCGAACACCAGATCCCCACCTACGACACGCCCTCCCAGGCGGCGCGCGCCTTCATGTACCTGGTGGACTACAAACGCCGCCAGGAGCTGCTCATGGAGACCCCGCCCTCGCTGCCGGAAGAGATCACGCCCGATCGCGAGCGCGCGGCGGCCGTAGTGGCCGAGGCGTTGAAGCGCGGGCGCAACTGGCTTACCGCGGCGGATGCGCGCGAGGTGCTGATCGCCTACGGCATCCCCACGGTGCCGCTGCGGGTGGCGACCACGCCCGACGCCGCGGCGGCGCTGGCCGCCGAAATCGGCGGCGTGGTGGCGCTGAAGATCCTCTCCAAGGACATCTTGCACAAATCCGACGTACAAGGAGTGATGCTCAATCTGGCCGGTCCGGCCGCGGTGCGCGATGCCGCCGAGCAGATGGTCGCGCGCGTGCACAAGTTCAAGCCTGACGCCAAGATCGACGGCTTCACGGTAGAGCCCATGGTGCAGCGTCCCGGCGCCCACGAACTGCTGATCGGCGTGGTGACCGATCCGCAGTTCGGACCGGTGATCGTCTTCGGCCAAGGCGGCACGGCGGTGGAGGTGGTCAAGGACAAGGCCATCGCGTTGCCGCCGCTCAATATGAAACTGGCGCGCGACGTGATCGATCAGACCCGCATCGCCAAGCTGCTGGCCGGTTTCCGCAACGAACCCGCCGTCAACCTCGACGCGGTGGCGCAGGCGCTGATGCGCGTCGCGCAGCTGGTCATCGACGTGCCGGAAGTGGCTGAACTCGACATCAATCCGATGCTGGCCGACGAATACGGTGTCATCGCGCTCGACACCCGCATCCGGGTGGAAGCGGTGGCGGACCCGAGCGCCGAGCGCCTCGCCATCCGCCCCTACCCCTCGGAGCTGGAGGAGGAGATTCCCCTGGCCGACGGACGCAACCTGCTGCTGCGGCCCATCGTTCCCGAGGACGAACCCGCGCTGCAGGCCACCTTCGCGCGGCTCACGCCGGAGGAGATCCGGCTGCGCTTCTTCGTTCCCATGAAGACGCTGTCGCACGTGGCCGCCGCGCGCTTCACGCAGATCGACTACGACCGCGAAATGGCGCTGGTGGTCACCGAGCGTGGTATCCCCGGGCGCACCGACATTCACGGCGTGGTGCACATCATGGCCGACCCCGACAACGATCGTGCCGAGTACGCCATCATCGTGCACCACGACATGACCGGCATGGGGCTGGGCATCCTGCTCATGCGCCGCATCATCGACTACGCATGCGCGCGCGGGATCGGCGTTATCTTCGGCGACGTGCTGCGCGACAACAAGACCATGCTCAAGCTGTGCAGCGTGCTGGGCTTCAAGGAGGAGGGCGTGCCCGACGAGCCCAACATCGTGCGCGTGACCCTGACGTTGAACTGCGCCACGGAGTGACGATGCACCGCGCGCAGATCGGCGCGTTGGTCGACGACGTCGAACGCGAGTTGCGGCGTCTGGAACTGTGGGAAACGCAGCCCCCGGCGCCGCAGGCGCTGCGCAGCGAGCAACCGTTCTGTTTCGATACCCTGACCTTCACCCAGTGGTTACAGTGGATCTTCATCGTGCGCATGCGCGAGCTGCTCGCGGGCCAGGCGCCGCTGCCCGCCAGCAGCGATATTCACCCGTTGGCCGAGCACATCTTCGCGGAACAGCCCTACGACAGCACGCAGCTGCTGGTCTTGATCAAACGCATCGACGAAGCGCTAACCTCTTGAATGATCTTTCAATAACGGGCCGCGCCGCGCCTCGACCGGCGGTGCCTGCGGCATTGCAACGTGACCAATTCCGAGTGAACGGCTAGGATTACGTCTACCGGGCAGCCCGTTCCACAAGAACGCGGATGCCTGAATGCCAACCCCAACTACGGGCAGCGATCCTGCCCTTGGGAGAACAATATGACGTCTTTGTTCCTTTCGCTGCAGGGGCCCTGTGCCCGCTCCTCACCTACGTTGTCCGCTTTCTTACCAACTCCTTCGTGGCTACTACGCTGTGAGTGCCTGCCGCTCGCGGTGTGCGCACTACGTTAGCGTCGCTTCGGATCTCGATCACCCAGCCAGGTGCCGCGCAAGCGGCCGGATGATTTCGACTGTTTGGAGGTGCGGACATGCCGCAAACTCAGGTTTCCTTGGACGACAAGTTTGCGCTCGACAGCGGGCGCGTCTTTCTCTCCGGTATTCAGGCGCTGGTGCGTCTGCCGCTGCTGCAGCACCAGCGCGATGCGGCGGCCGGTCTCAATACCGCCGGGTTCGTTTCCGGTTATCGCGGTTCGCCGCTGGGCGGGCTGGACAAGACGCTGTGGGCGGCGCGGCCGTTTCTCGAACGTGCCCACGTGCGCTTCCAGCCGGGCGTCAACGAAGACCTCGCCGCCACCGCCGTGTGGGGCAGCCAGCAGCTCAACATGTTCCCCGGTGCCAAGTACGACGGCGTCTACGCCATGTGGTACGGCAAGGGACCGGGGGTGGACCGCTGCGGCGACGTGTTCCGCCACGCCAACGCCGCGGGCACCTCGCGTCACGGCGGCGTACTGGTGGTGGCGGGTGACGATCACGCTGCCAAGTCCTCGACGCTGCCGCACCAGACCGATCACATCTTCAAGGCGGTGATGATGCCGGTGCTGGCGCCGGCCAGCGTCCAGGAGTATCTCGACCTCGGTCTGCACGGATGGGCCATGTCGCGCTACTCGGGCTGCTGGGTGGCATTCAAGGCGCTGGCCGATACCGTGGAGAGTTCCGCGTCGGTGGAGAGCGACCCCCATCGCCTGCAGATTGTGCTGCCCGAGGATTTCGAAATGCCTGACGGTGGGCTCAACATTCGCTGGCCCGATCCGCCGCTGGTGCAGGAGCGCCGCCTGCTGCAGTACAAGCTCTACGCCGCGCTGGCCTATTGCCGCGCCAACCGCCTCAACCGCGTGGTGATCGACACTCCGCAGCCGCGCCTCGGCATCATCACCAGCGGCAAGTCGTATCTCGATGTGCGCCAGGCCCTCGACGATCTGGGCATCGACGACACGCTCGCCGCCGAGATCGGCATACGCCTCTATAAGGTCAACATGGTGTGGCCGCTGGACTCCGAAGGCGTGCGCCAGTTCGCGCAGGGACTGGAGGAGATCCTGGTCGTCGAAGAGAAGCGCCAGTTGATCGAGTACCTGCTCAAGGAGGAGCTCTACAACTGGCGCGAAGATGTCCGCCCGCGCGTCATCGGCAAATTCGACGAGAAGGGCGAGTGGTCGTTCGAGCACACCGAACATGGCAAGGTGTGGCATGGCGACTGGCTGCTGCCCGCAGCGGGCGAGCTGACGCCGTCGATGATCGCGCGCGTGATCGCCGCGCGTATCGACCGCTTCTTCACCTCGCCGCGCATCCAGGAGCGGCTGGCGTTTCTCGAAGCCAAAGAGAAGACCTTGGCGCAACTGCCGGTCTCCATCGAACGCACGCCGCACTTCTGTTCCGGCTGTCCGCACAACACCTCCACGCGGGTACCGGAAGGCAGTCGCGCCGTGGCCGGCATCGGCTGCCATTACATGGTGAACTGGATGGACCGCAGCACCTCCACCTTCACCCACATGGGCGGCGAGGGCGTCCCCTGGGTGGGGCAGGCGCCGTTCACCGAAGAGCGCCACATCTTCGCCAACCTGGGCGACGGCACCTATTTCCATTCAGGGTCGATGGCCATTCGCCAGGCGGTGGCGGCCCAGGTGCCCATCACCTACAAGATCCTCTACAACGATGCGGTGGCCATGACCGGAGGCCAGCCCATCGACGGCGCGCTCAGCGTGCCGCAGATCGTGCGCCAGTTGCAGGGCGAAGGGATAGACCGCATCGTGGTGGTCACGGATGGCAGCGAACGCAGCTACAGCGCAGCCGATCTGGGCGCCGGCGTGCCGCTGCGCCACCGCGACGATCTCGATGCCGTGCAGCGCGAACTGCGCGAATACCCCGGTGTCTCTGTGCTCATCTACGATCAGACTTGCGCGGCGGAAAAACGCCGCCGCCGCAAGCGCGGCAAATTCCCCGATCCGGCGCGGCGCGTCTTCATCAACGAACGGGTCTGTGAGGGGTGCGGCGACTGCTCGGAGAAATCCAACTGCCTCTCCGTCGTGCCGGTGGAAACACCGTTCGGCCGCAAACGCGCCATCGATCAGTCGGCCTGCAACAAGGACTACTCCTGCCTGAAGGGCTTCTGTCCCTCATTCGTCACCGTGGAAGGCGGTCGTGTGCGCAAGGGCCAGGCGATGGAGGGCGACGAAAGCCGCTTCGGCGACATCCCCGCGCCGCAGCTGCCGGACACCCGGCAGCCGTGGGGGATATTGATCACCGGTGTGGGCGGTACCGGCGTCATCACCATCGGTGCGCTGATCGGCATGGCGGCGCACATCGACGGCAAGGGTGTGAGCGCGCTGGACATGACCGGCCTGGCGCAGAAGTTCGGTGCCGTCTACTCGCACGTGCGCATAGCCGACCGTGCCGATGACATCCACGCCGTGCGTATCGCGGCGGGCGAGGCCAACGCGGTGATCGGCGGCGACGTGGTGGTGACCGCCAGTTTCGATGCGCTCGCCAAGATGCGCAGCGACCTGACGCGCGCCGCGGTCAATTGTGCCGCGACGCCCACCGCCGAGTTCGTGCGTAACCCCGACTGGCAGTTCCCGCTGCAGCGCATGCAGCAAGTGATCAGTGATGCCGTGGGCGAGGGCAACGCCCGCTTCTTCGACGCCGCCGCGTTGGCGACGCGGCTGCTGGGCGATGCCATTTACACCAATCTTTTTCTGCTTGGCTACGCGTGGCAGCAGGGGCTGGTGCCGGTTTCCGAGCAGGCGTTGCAGCAGGCTATCGCACTCAATGGTGTGGCGGTGGAGATGAACCGCAAGGCGTTTTTGTGGGGTCGGCGCGCGGCGCACGATCTCGCCCAGGTGGAGGCGTTCGCCAAGCTCAAGTCCGTGGTGCCGATCAAACCCGATCTGTCGCTGGATGACTTGATGGGCGAGCACACAGCGTTTCTCACCGGCTACCAAAACGCGGCATACGCGCAGCGCTATCGGGCACTGGTGACACGTGCCCGCAACGCCGAGGCGCCGCTGCGCGCCACACGCTTTGCCGTCGCGGTGGCGCGCAGCTACTTCAAATTGCTCGCCTACAAGGACGAATACGAAGTGGCGCGCCTCTACAGCGAACCGGCGTTCATGGAGAAGGTGCGCGATGCCTTCGAAGGTGACTACTCGCTGCGCTTTCACATCGCACCGCCGTTGTGGACCAAGCCCGATCCGCGCACCGGCGAGACACGCAAACGCAGCTACGGGCCGTGGCTGATGCCGCTGCTGCGCCTGCTGGCGCGAGGCAAGCCGCTGCGCGGTACGGCATTCGATCCCTTCGGGCGCACGGCGGAGCGGCGAGCCGAACGCCAGGACATCGCCGATTTCGAATCGCTGCTGGATCGTCTGCTGCCGAATCTCACCGCGGCCAACCGCGATCTCGCGACGGAACTGGTCGAACTGCCGTTGCAGCTGCGTGGATTCGGTCCGGTCAAGGCGAGAAATCGCGCGGCGATGAAGCAACGCCGCGAAGCCTTGCTGGCCGCCTACCTGGAAGAGCCGCGCTCATCGCAGGCGGCGTGAACCTCGGAGCGAAGAGGAGAGTCACTGTGAGTGTATTCAGCCACAACGCGTTCGACGGCCACGAACAGGTCGTTTTCTGTCACGACCGTGCGACTGGCCTCAAGGCGATCATCGCCGTACACAACCGTCACCTGGGGCCCGCATTGGGTGGCTGCCGCATGTATCCCTACGCCGACGATGAGGAGGCGCTGCGCGATGTGCTGCGCCTGTCACGCGGGATGACCTACAAGTCAGCGTTGGCCGGTCTGCCGCTGGGGGGCGGGAAGTCGGTGATCATCGGTGACCCATTTCGGGGCAAAAGCGAGGCGCTGATGCGTGCCATGGGGCGCTTCATCGATAGTCTCGGTGGGCGCTATATCGGCGCCGAGGATTCGGGGACGGGCGTGGCAGACATGCAGATCATGGCGCGTGAAACCACGCACGTCGCCGGTTTTCGGGAACGGACCACCACGACCGGCCCGCGCACGGGCGATCCCTCGCCATCCACGGCGTGCGGTACCTTTGTAGGACTGCGGACGGCGGTGCGTCACGCGCTGGGCAGCGGTGATCTCGATGGCGTGCGGGTGGCGATTCAGGGGCTGGGCAACGTAGGTATGCATCTCGCCGAGCGCCTGCACAACGCCGGCGCCCGATTGTGGGTCTGCGATCCGGTCGAGGCGCGGCTAAGGGAGGCGGTGCAGCGCTTCGGTGCGACGAGCGTGTCACCCGATGCGATCTATGGGTTGGACGTAGAGGTGTTCGCGCCCTGTGCCATGGGCGCCGTGATCAACGATCGCACGTTGCCCCAGTTACGTGCCCGCGTCGTGGCCGGCGCGGCCAACAATCAGCTGGACGAACCGTACCACGCCCAGGCGCTGCAGCAGCGCGGTATCGTCTACGCACCTGACTACGTCATCAACGCGGGAGGGATTATCGATATCTTCTACGAGATCCAGGGCGATGACGAGGTGGCAGAGATGGCCAAGATCGAAGAGATAGGCGTGACGTTGAACGCAATCTTCGCCGAGGCTGATGCAAGTGGGGAGACTACGGCGGCCATCGCCGATCGTCTCGCCGAGCGGCGCATCGGACGGTCACCACTCGTCGGCACCTCCGACGTTGCCGCATGAGCGCGACCGGACGGCGTCACCGCGACTGGCGCTCCGCCCCCTCGACGGCGTGGACGCACCAAGGGGGCGGAGCGGCTGCTAGCTACCCAATCTTGAAACGGTTGACTGCCTGGTGCAGCTGGGCGGCCAGTTGCGCCAGGCTTTCGCTGGCTGCGATGAGTTGCGTTGCGCCGGTCGCGGTCTGGTTGGATATTTCGCTGATATTGGCGATGTTGCGATTGATGTCGTCTGATACGGCTCGCTGCTCTTCAGCGGCGCTGGCGACCTGAGTGTTCATGTCGTTTATGGTGCTCACGGCTTTGGCGATCGTCTGCAGCGATTGGGCCGCGAAGCCGGTCTGTTCCACGCCACCCCGTGCCTGTTCCCGGCTTTGTTGCATGAGCGAGACCGCCTGTTTCGCGCTGTCCTGCAACGAATCGATCATGTGCTCGATTTCGGAGGCTGACTGCTGCGTGCGGTTTGCAAGACCACGAACCTCGTCGGCCACCACGGCGAATCCGCGTCCCTGCTCGCCGGCGCGCGCCGCCTCGATCGCAGCGTTAAGGGCCAGCAGATTGGTCTGTTCCGCCACGCCCTTGATGACGTCCAGAACCGCGCCGATGTGTTCGCTCTCGTCAGCCACTTTGCCGATAACCTGTGCGGCATCTTCCACCTGATCGGACAAGCGGGTGATGGCTTCGGCGGTTCGCTGCACGACGTTCAACCCTTCGCGCGTCTCCTCATCGGCACTGCGGGTCGAATTCGCCGCAGCGGTGGTGTTTTGCGCGACCTCCTGGACCGTGGCGGCCATTTCGTTGATTGCGGCGGCTACCTGTTCAGTATCGCTGCGCTGGCGCTCGACGTTGGTTGCGCTGTCGCGCGATACCGCCGCCACCTCTTCGGAACTCGACGCCAGCTGGGTGGTGGAGTTGACGATTTCGCGGATTGCCGTCTCCATCTTCTCCGCCATGGTCGTGAAGTCCTCTCCAACCTGATGTAGCTCGTCACGGCTGGTGATGGTTACGCGCGCGGTCAGATCTCCCGCGGCGAGGCGACGTGTGGCCTCACCTATGCTGACGACGCCTTCTTTGACCGACAGATAAAAACCGACGAACAGGTAGCTCACGACAAGAAGTACGCCGACGATCATCCCGATGGTCAGTATTTCCTCGTCCAAGGCTTGTTTCTGACGCTGTGCGAATAGGTCTTCGACAGCCGGCACGATTTCGTCGAACAGGTTGAAGCCGCCCTGGATTGCCGCAGTGGCGGCGGTAAAAATCTCTTTTGCTTCGATGGTGATAGCGGACGCTTCCAGTATCTGATCGTTCACCATCTGGCGGATCTTGACGAGACTGGTGTTGTTGGTATCGATGGCGGAGCGCAACCGCCGGTCGATCACCGGGTTGTAGTTTGCCGCGTCCCGCAGACCGGCGGCCAGCCGATCGCCCGCGTAACCGATGCGGTCGAGAAGCACCGCGAGACGCAGGGATTCGGCCTGGGTGATGGATTTGCGCGCGGCGATGCTGGCGCCGAGACCGCGCACCTGGCCCATGGACTCGACCAGGAGGGGCAGTCTGTTGACGATGGCGTCGTTCAGGTAGGAGGTGTCTAGTTGCGGATCCAGTGTCAGGTTCGTCTTGTCGGCGATATAGGTGATCAGCTCGATGACCTTGCCGAGCGTTTCGGTATGCGCCTTGAAGCTATCCGCGGGGCTCCAGGTCAGGACCTGTTTCTTGATTCCGGACCACTGCTCGCGGATTGCTGCCAGCCGGGACCCGCTTCCCAGCCACGTATCCACGGTTTCATCAAACCGCGCTAGGCTGGCGAATGATTCGTCGATGTCGCCGGCCTCCCTCAGCAGGCGTTCGCGAAAGCTGGCATCGCCGTTAAGGAAAGCCGCTGCCATCCCGCGATGCCGGGCGACGTGCTCCAACAGCGGGCGCACATGCCGGACGTAGTCGATACCCTGCCGCTCCCTATAGGTCAGCTGAGATTCATTGTGCAGCTGAACGTACAGTAGAGCACCAAGTACAACCATGGGAATAAGAACGAGTGTGAAGATAAAGGCAAATTTAATGGGGTAACGCATACGCCCCATCAACAGTCTTGCAGGTGTGAATAGAGTGGCCATCGCTAGGTCTCTCGGTTGGGGCCGGCCTTGGCGAGTGACAAGTGAGATGGATCTTCCTTACGACAATTTTGGGTATCGGCGACCGAGCGATAAACTTGACAGAATTACAAAGGATTCGGCGCGAGGCGAATAATCCTGCACTTTATGTTGATTATTTGGATGGCAGGGTTTGACCGGCAGTATGGTTTTTCGTTGGTCGTTCGGAGCAACCCAACCAATAGAAAATTCGGCAAAAAATGAAGTAGTTGGGAGCGCAAGCGACCGTTGCTGCCGCCTGAAGACGGGAGATCAACGGGGCTATGACGATAGAGGGGCAGGGCGCGGTAGTTGAAAATAGAGGCGGAACTCAGGGCACGATTTGGAGGTGCGACGGGTTGACGCTGTCGACTGCACGATCGCCGCGCGATGTAGCGGTGGTCTTGGCCGTGCGCGACGATGAACCCCAGTACCGGCGGGTCGTCGGGTTGGTTTACCATTGAGTGGTAAACGCGGCGTGCGCGGGCTTGATGCCTGCCGTGCGCCGAAGCGTTTTGGTGTAGATCATATTCAACCCGGTCGACGTGAGTATCGCCATGAATATCAATGCCAGAGTGCTTTACATTTCCCACGGCGGTGGCCCTTTGCCCCTGATCGGGGACGACGCACATCGGGAGATGGTTGCCGTGTTGCGGCAAATTGCAGCCGCCATGCCCAAGCCGTCCGCCATCGTTGTGGTCAGCGCGCATTGGGAAGAGAGGGTGCCCGCAATCACCGCGGCCGCGCGGCCACCCCTGATCTACGATTACTACGGGTTTCCGGAAGAGACGTACAGTATCGAGTACGCGTGCCCGGGAGAGCCGCTTCTCGCTGGCAAGATCGGGCGGGAAATGGAAAGCGCCGGAATCGCGGCACGGATCGATGAGCGACGGGGCCTCGATCACGGCGTATTCGTGCCGATGAAGATCATGTACCCGGACGCCGACATCCCGTGTGTTCAGCTTTCCCTGGTGGATAGCCTCGATCCCCAGGAACACATCAATATCGGTCGCGCCATCGGGGGATTGGACTACGAGAATCTGCTGGTCATTGGGTCGGGCTTTTCCTTTCACAACATGAAAGCGTTTTTTGCCGCGGAAACCGACGTTTCGAAAGCGATGAACGAGTCGTTTCAAAGTTGGTTGATTGAGACCTGCTCCAGTACCGACATTGACGAAAACGAGCGGGAGAGACGGCTGGTTGAATGGGAAAAGGCGCCATCGGCCCGATTTTGTCATCCCAGGGAAGAGCATCTTTTACCA
>JBNKCG010000081.1:0-64021 GCA_050287605.1 Gammaproteobacteria bacterium
TTTCTGGGTTAGGCATTCGGCGCAATGCCCTTCGGTTATTGCGCCCTACTCCCACACTGTCGGTTGTGGATCGTATTCAATTGAGCGTAGCCGCCCGCGCCAATAGGTGAAATCCCCTTCGGGGAGATTCCATTGTGCGGCACCTTGCAACGGGACGTGCATGTCGCCGCGATCGACGTAGTCCTTGTAGGTTACCGTCCAACGCGTGGGCACGTAGCCGCCGTCCAGCTCACGGTAGCGGTTGTCGGCGACGACGCGTTCGACTTCGTTGCGGTCGTTGAAGTGGAAGACCACGGAAACCTGTATTCCGGATTCGTCGAGGATGGCGCGCGCGGAGCAGTCGTCGATGGCTTCCCAGTGCAATCCTGGGCGCGGTAGTAATATCGTCGGGCACCACGCGGCGTCGGCGAGGTAACGCATCAGCGCCGCCTGTACCAATTCCGGGCGGTCTTCATCCTCTACCAGGGGTAACGCCGACATGAATTTGACGCGCGTGGCGGCGCGGCCTTCGGCGTAGTTGTCGACGAGACGCGCATCGACCATGGGCATCATTTCGAGTCGGGCGTCCCATACGAAGGCCGGCGGGCCGGCCTGCAGGTACTCGCGGGCGCTGAACCACTTCCAGGCCTTCTTTCCGCGCTTGAGCCGCATTTCGCCGTCTTGCGACAGACGCACGCGATGCGGTGCCGGGCGGCCCGGCGTGAGCGCCAAGCGCAGGTAGCGCGCCACCGGTGGCGGTACTTCATCCAACCCGTCGAAGGAGATGCGTTGGGTCTCGGCGACCGGTGCAGCGATGATGTCGTGAATGAGACGCTTGGTGCGCTTTTCCAGACGTGCCGAGCTGAACGCGACGTAGGCGGCGGAAAAGACGATGGCGTAAACCGTCAACGCCGGCGGCAGCATACGCAGGATGATGCCGAGATCGCCGTCCACGAATCAACCCGTATCTCTGCACAACAGGAAATTCGCGGCGCGCAGGCTCATCACGGTGTCACCGTTTTGATTGCGCACTTCCATCAACGAACGGACGATGCCGCGATCCGGTTTGGAGCTGGAACGCCGGGCCTCCTCAATGGTGACCCGCACCGAGAGTACGTCACCGGGGCGCACCGGTTTGATCCAGCGGAGTTCTTCCAATCCCGGCGAGCCGAGGCTGGCCACTTTGGAGAGGTAGTGGTCGACGATCTGGCGCATCATCAGGCTGCCGGTGTGCCAGCCGCTGGCGATGAGCCCGCCGTACTCGCCGGCCGCGGCCGCTTCGGCGTCGACGTGGATGAACTGCGGGTCGTACTTCTGCGCAAACTCGACGATCTCGCGTTCGGTCACTTCCACGTTGCCGAATTCGTGGACGCTGCCCGCCACGTAGTCTTCGAAGTAACGTGCTTCGATGGGAGTGGCGAAACCCTCTTCGCTCATGCGATCAGCTCCACTGTTGTTGGACGGTTGCGCGGTTCATGGCCAGCCACTGCAGCGCCATGATGGTGTAGGACGAATCCACCTGCCCTGTTTCAATCGCTTTGAGTGCCGTCTCCAGCGACATGACGTGGACCTTGATGTCTTCGCCTTCGTGGTCGAGGCCGTGGATGCCGCCGGCTTGCGAGGCGTCGGTGCTCGCCAGGTAGAGCGCGATGCGTTCCGAACTGCCGCCGGGCGCGGGGTAGAAGTCGTAGAGTTTGATCAACTCGCCCACCTGGCAACCGGCCTCCTCCACCGCTTCGCGTTGCACGACCTCCTCGAACGACTCGCCCGTCTCCACGATGCCGGCCACCGTCTCCAGCATCCAGGCGCCTTCCGCGCGGTCGAGTGCGCCGATGCGAAACTGTTCCACCAGTACCACGCGATCGAGCCGCGCATCGTAGAGCAGCGCCGCCACCGCGTGGTCGCGCTTGAAAAGCTCGCGCATCAACGGGGGACTCATACCGCCGGCGAACAGTTCGTGGCGCAGTTGGTAGCGGTCGAGACGGAAGAAACCGTCGTAGCAGACCTGCTGGTCGAGGATTTCGATCTTCTTGTTCACCATCGCTCCCGTATGCGCGGACGTCTCATTGTAGCAACTCGAACAGCGCCTCAAGCCGATCCGGTAGCGCCGCCCCAGCGCTGCACGACGGCGTGCACCGCCCACCCTGCGACCAGCCCGGCTGCCATGTTCAGCGCGACGCAGACACCTGCGGTAATCACCATCACGACGACGTCAACGCCCCGGCGGGGCCGGAACCGTCGCTGCAGAACGAGATCGATGCCGGCAACCAACAGCAACACGCCGACGGCGGCCAAGGGGATGACCTGCAACAGGGTCAGCGCGAAATCGCCGAAGAACAGCCCCAGCACCAGGCAGCTCACTCCGAACAGTGCGGGCGCCAGCGCGCTGCGTGCACCAAAACGGTATTGCACGACCAGCCCGCCTGCCCCATGGCACATCGGCAGAGCGCCCAAGGGAGTGAGCAGCAGATTGAGCAACCCGGTCGACCACGCAAACCGCTGCGGCGACAGGCGCGCCTTGTCCTGCGGAAAATAGGCCGTGGCGAGAGAGGCAGCGACCAGCACCGCGTTGGTGAGAGTCAGGGCCAACTGGGGCAGCAACGCCTGAACGGTTGCCGCCCGCCACGCGGGCTCGTTGGGCATCACGAGCTGCGGCAGGTGAAAACCGAGCGCCGGTACGGAAAGCGCCTCGGGCAGCCGCGCTATCCCCCACCCGACGCCCAACAGCAGTATCGCCACACTGGCGAGGGGTCGGAGCGGGCTCAGCCAGACCCCCGCCAGCAGCAGCGCCGCAGCCATACCCACCACCGGTTCGCCCAATGCCAGCCGCCCACCGATGAGCGCCAGATAGGCCCCGACACCGACAGTCACGCCGGCCAACACCCCCACCGGGACGCGACGCGCCAGCAGAGTCACCAAGCCGGTGGCGGCGAGCACGCAGAGCACCACGCCCATGAGGATACCGCTGGCAGCCACCGTTTCGGCGTTCATCCCGCCCGCAATGATGAGCGCGGCGATCACCTTCATGGGTTGCACGGGCACCGGGCGACGATAGATCAACGCCACCGCCAGGGCGAAGAGACCGAACCCGATCAGCACACCCGCGGGATTGAAGCGCTGCAGCGCCAATACCGCCACCACCAACGGCAGAAACGTGCCGAGATCGGCGAACGCGCCCGAGAGATCACCGACCACCGGCCGCGGCCACGAACGCGACGTTTCGTCAGCGCTCCCGTCGGGCGATTGCGGTTGGGGATGGTCATTCATGGTGCTGGGGCCTGTTCACTCGACTCGGACAGGCCCTAGGGTAACGGTAAAGAGCACGGCAGGAAAAAAGTCACGGGGAGCGCCACCCGCTACGGTGCGGATGTCCGGCACGAAAAAAGGGCCGGCGGGTCGCACCCGCCGGCCCCCTGCGTCGCTATCTAGAACGACTTCGGACGAGCCGCTACTTGCCGGGGCCCATACCGCCGCCGCCCTGTCCCATGCCGGAACCCGGCCCGTATCCCGGACCGCTCTTCTGGCGATCCTGCCAGCGCTGCTCGCGCCGCTCCTGCCAGCGTTCCATCTGCTGCATCCGCAGCTCTTCGCGGGAGATCTGGCCGTCACCGTTGGCATCGACGTCTTCGAACGCCATCGCTCCCTGCTCTTTCAGGCCGCGCATCGGATAGCCGTCGCGAACCCGCTGTTCGATGCGTGCGTTGCGCGTTTCGGTGAACTCTTCCCGGCTGATGACACCGTCGCCGTTCTGATCGTATACCTCAAACGCGATCGGTCCGCGATCCGCCACGCTGCTGTCCGCGGCCTGCGCGGCCCACCATGGAGTGGTCATCGCCAATGCGGCTGTGAGGTAGATAATGGGGGCTTTCATCGTCGTATCTCCTGTGTATCGGCTCTCTGGGTTATTGCCTTTGGGGGTCCTCCCCTTGTACGTATCGTTGTACTCGCCCGCCTGTAGATTCTCAGTGATCAAGTCACTCTGTCCCTCTTACTCTGTTAAACGCATGAGGCCTGTTTTGGTTGACCGCTAGCGCCGCGCATGAAAACAGACGCTCACCTGCAATCCGCCCAGTTCGGGTGCGGATCGGAATTCGAGACGGGCGGAATAGAGTTCCGCAATCTCCTGGACGATGGCCAGGCCCAGACCATGCCCGCTTACGCTTTCGTCCAGACGGGTGCCGCGGCGCAGCAGGGTATCGATCTGTTGCGGCGAGCAACCCGGTCCGTCGTCCTCTACGCAGATGCATCCGGCCTGCGGTTGGTCGACCGTGAGTCTCACCCGCCGCCTTGCCCATTTACAGGCGTTGTCCAACAGGTTGCCGATCAACTCCAGGGCATCGTCGCGATCGAGCGGCAGCACCACCTCCCGCGGGCAGTGCAGCGTGATCTCCAGTTCGCGCCCGCCGTGAACGCGGCGTAGCACCTCCACCAGCTCCGGCAGGTCCTCTGCGGGACGAAACGCCTGGGCCGTGCCGGTGCGCCCCGCCAGCCGCGCGCGCCGCAGCTCACTGTCGACGGCGTGGCGAATCTGATCGATGCGGGTATTGAGTTCGGTGGCAATCTGCGGGTGATCCGCCAGCTCAGCGCTGCTTGCCAGCTGACTCAGCAACGTCAGGGGCGACTTGACGGCGTGGGCGAGATTACCGGCGGCGTTGCGCGAGCGCTGCAAGCGCCGGTCGAGCAGGGTCAACAGGTGATTGACCTCCGTTACCAGGGGTTTGACCTCGTCCGGCACCCCCTCGCCCAACTGGCTGATTTCTCCGGTGCCCAGGCGCTCGACGTCGGCGGCGGTCTGCTGCAGCGTATCGAAACCACGCCGTAGAATCATGCGCTGCAGCGCCACCACGCCCAGCAGCACCACCAAGCCGATACCACCCAGCAGCCAGCGCACGCGGTTGAGATGGGTATGCAGTGCGCTGAGGTCCTCGGCCACCGCAATGGTGACGTCCCGCCCCTGCTTGCGGTACCCCCCTGCCCAGGCGAGCAGCGGTTGCCGTTCCGGACCGCTGGCGTGCCAGCGCTGCGTCGTACCCGGCGGCAGCGACGGTACGGCGAGCGGCGCATCCCACAGCGAGCGCGAGCGCAGGGTGGCGCCGCCCTCGGCAACGGCGACCACGTAGTAGTGACCGGTATAGGGGCGTTCGTAGATCGCGCCCACGCGGCGTGTATCCACCGTGACCGCGCCCTGCGCATCGACTTGCAGGGCGGACAATACGCTGTCTGCGTCGTGGCGCAGGCGCGATGCCACCAGATCCTCGCCCACGTGGCGCACCGTCTCGCCGGCCGCGATGACCAGCAGCCCCATCACCAAAGTCATCGCCAGGGCGAGACCGGCCTGCAGGCGCTTGCGCAGCGACATCAGCCGTCCTGCACACCCGCCTTGCCGCGAAACAGGTACCCCTGTCCGCGGCGGGTCTCGATGATCTCGTCGCCGAACTTCTGGCGCAGGCGTTTGATATAGACCTCGACCACGTTGCTGTCGGGTTCGGTATCGCCCTCGTAGACGTGTTCGGTGAGGCGGCTCTTGGAGAGCACCCGATCGGGATGGAGCATGAAATAGCGCAACAGGCGAAACTCGAAACCGGTCAGCGTTTCGGAAGCGCCGCCCACGACTGCCGCCTGCTGGCGCTCCTCGTCGAGGCGGATGCCACCGACTTGCAGGCACGGATCGGCGCGACCGTGGCGGCGGCGCATCACCGCCTGGAGACGGGCCAGCAGCTCCTCGTTGTGAAACGGCTTGCCCAGGTAGTCGTCGGCCCCTGCCTTGAGACCGTCGACGCGTTCGTGCCAGGCGTCCCGGGCGGTCAGAACCACCACCGGCAGGTCGTTGCCCTGGTCGCGCCAGCGGCGCAATACCTCCAGGCCGGGGCGGTCCGGCAGCCCCAGATCGAGAATCGCCGCGTCGAACGGCTCCTCTTCGCCGAGAAACTGGGCATCGATACCGTTGTCGGCCACGTCTACCGCGTAGCCGGCCTGTTCCAACGCCGGTTTTAGCCGGCGAACCAGCAGCTCATCGTCTTCCACCAGCAGCAGTCGCATCGATTCAGTCGTCTTTCTCGGCATCCAGCAGCTGGCCGCTCACGGCGTCGTATTTCAACTCCCACACCAGGCCCGCGTCGTCGACGATCTCGAGGTGGTAGTAGTAACCATCGCCCTTGCGTTTCAGTTCCGCTTCCAGCAAGCGTCCCGAGTACCGGCTGCGCGCGGCATCCAGGATTTGCGCCAGCGGTACCACACGCCCCTCCTCGACCCAGCGCCGCACCTGCTCGTGATCATCATCGGCGCAGGCACCGCCAATGGTACCGATGAGCAGAATCGCAACAAGCAGAACGCGTGACAACTCGCTAATCCTCCCAGCGCCCCAATCCGGGGATGTGCACGGTGTGCTCGTTGAATACCCCGCGCTCGGCTTCAGTATGGCAGCTGTCGCATTGGGAAAAACGTAGCGTGCGATCGCCCTGCTGCATCACCCAGCGGGGGATCTCGTCGTGCTTGCGCTGGAAATAGCGCGTCTCGGTGATGCGCAACACGGACGCGTCCCGTGGCACAGAGTCGGCAAAGCGGCGCGAACGCCGGTAGTCCGAGCGGTCTGCCGCCCGCTTGTCGAGATAGTCGACAATCTCCGCCGCCGTGGTCGCATCGAGTTCGGCGTTCTCGCCGAAATGACGATCCAGCCGGTTCATGACCGCCTGCCACGAACGCGCCGGCAGCAAACCCGGCGGGTAGGCAAGATGGCAACTGCCGCACTCGTCGCGGTAGAGCGCGTTGTCCACCGGCGCCACGTCCACGCGCGCCTCGTGCCACACACGCGACCACCAGCCGCCGTGACGATCGTCGTCATCACCCAGCGCAATGGCGCTGGCCGCCATCAGGCAGCCGGCGCCCAGCACGCCCCACACGCTATTTCTCATTGGAGCCTCCCTGCGTCGAGTGGCCGCGACCAACCTATTCCGTAGCCCGTTTGCGCCCATTGATCATGGCGCGTACCAGGTTTTCGCCGTGCTGGAGACTCGCCACCGCTACGCCGATGACGTGCAGCACCACCAGCGTCAGCGTGAAATTGGCGAACAGTTCGTGAATCTCCTTGACCAGATGGGCACCCGACTTGCCCACGCCGGCCATCAACCCCGCCAGCGGGCCGGCAAGCTCTTCGCCGCCGTAAGCGGCGAGACCCGTGAACACCGTGCACACCAGGTTGATCAGCAGCAGCACCACCATCGCCCCACCGGCGGGATTGTGGCCGATGTAGCGGCGCGGCTGAAAGGCGAGAATGTCTTTCAGATAGTCCACCACCACGCGCGGATGGCGGACGAAGTCGGCAAAACGCGCATAGCGCGTCCCCACCAGGCCCCATACCAGCCGGAACAGCACCAGGCCACCAATGAAATAGCCGCTCACCACGTGCAGCGACTGCACCTCTTCGGCGCTCAGGAAACTGACGGTGAACGCCAACACCAACGACCAATGGAAGACCCTGACCAGCGGGTCCCACACCTTGATGACATCTACTGACATGGAGAAATCCTCAGCTATGGAATAACGGCGAGCGTAACGATAGCGGGGACAACTTAAACCAAGCTGAAAGTATCGGCGGCATGGGATTTTGAGATGGGTTCTTGTATGCTGGCGCGCCGACCGTAGCGGCCTTGGACGATGGGGTGCGCGATGCCAACCAGCGACGAACAGCGACTCGAACTGATAGCGACCATGCGCGCCCTCAACGCCCAGGGCATCAACCAGGGCAAGTCGGGCAACGGCAGCGTCCGCACCGAAAAGGGCTTCCTGATCACACCGTCGGCGGTGTCCTACGACACCCTGACCCCCGACGATATCGTGGCCATGAATTTCGACGGAACCTGGACCTGTTCCGCCGGCCGCCGCCCGTCCAGCGAATGGCGTTTTCACCGCGACATCCTGCAGGCCCGTCCCGAGTTCAACGCGCTGCTGCACACCCATGGCCGGGCGGTGAGCACGCTGGCCTGTCTGCAGCGTTCGATCCCAGCGTTTCACTACATGGTGGCCATCGCCGGCGGCACCGACATCCGCTGCGCCGGCTACGCCACCTTCGGCACCCAGGCCCTCTCGGATCTCGCGCAGGAGGCCCTCGCCGGACGCAAGGCCTGCCTGCTGGCCCATCACGGCCTCATCGTGGGCGGTGCCAGCCTCAGCGAGGCCTTTGCCATCGCCGTGGAGGTGGAGCATCTGGCCGAGGTGTACTGGCGCATCCTGCAGATCGGCGAACCCGAGATTCTGGACGACGAAGAGATGCAGCGCGTACTGGCGCTGTTTCGCGCCGGGTACCAGCACACGGACAAGGGTTGAATCTGCGAGTGCGGATCAGGGATTGAGCCGCCGCTGCACCCTTTGCACGGCGTCGGCGTTCTGCAACTGGCGGTACAGCGCCAGCGCCTGGGTGAGCGAGAGATGTGCCTCGTCGGCGCGACCCTGCCGCCGCAGCGCCTCGCCCAGCAGCTCCAGATCGTTGGCGATTCCCGGTACGTAACCCGCACTGCGATCCAGCTCCAGGGCGCGGCGCGCCGCCCGTTCGGCCTCCTCCGCCCGGTCCCGCTTAAGCGCCAAGGTGGCACGGTTGAGCGCCGTCGCCGGACGCTCACCCAGGCTCGCCGCCTGGGTGAGATAGTCCTCGGCGGCCTCCAGACGTTCCTCCTGCATGGCGCACAGCGCCAACCCGTTGAGTGCCATGATGCGCCCTCTGTTGTCTCCGGTCGCGGCGGGGTGGCTGAGCAGGGTTGCGTAGAGTTGCGACGCTTGCGCGCAATCGCCCGCCCGGTAACGCACCTGCGCCAACCCGTTGAGCGCCTGCAGCTCCAGGTCGCTGCGTCCCGTAACCTGGGCCAGGCTGTGCGCCCGCCGATAGGCCTGGGCGGCATCGTCGCCGAGTCCCGACTCATCCGCCACCGCGCCCAGATTGAGCAGATCGACCATCAGGGCGTTGCGGTCGTCGGCCAGTTCGGCAAACCGCACCGCCTGGCGAAAATTGGCCACGGCATCGGCCAATTCACCACTAGCGTAGCGATCGAGCGCGCGCTGTTCGTAGACGTGGCGCTCCTCCACCAGCGTCGGCAGCGTGGGCGCGGATGCGCAGCCGCCAACCAGCACCGCGCAGAGCGATAGCGCCCACCGGCGCATCAATGCGAACTCCCTTCGCCCTCGTCCGCCAGCGCCGGGTCGCGCGGCGCCTGGATCAGCAGCCGGTCATCGGGCTGCGCCAGATGCGGCGCGATGAGAAAGTTCTTCTGCGACGCGCGCAGGGTGCGATCGGCCTCGTAGAGGACGTTGCGACCCTCCTGCACGATGCCCGCCAGTTGCGGCGTCGCCGCGCGCAGCTGCCCCGAGACCGTCTTCAGATCGTCGAGGATCTGGGCGATGTCCACCGCATGGGCGGGAAATTCCCGGGTGCTGCTCTCCAGGCGCTCCAGCGTGACGGCGACGCTGCCGAGGATGCGATTGAGTTCGCTCTGGGTCTGGATGACGCGCTGGACCACCTCGGCGCTGTTGCTGGTGATCTGCTCCAGGTTGGCGAGACTGCGGTGGAATTCGTCTTCCGTGCGCAGCAGCGAACCCGACAGCTTCGCGAACTGCGCGAGGCTTTGGTTGAAGCTGGCCAAACCGCTTTGCAGGTCGCCCTGCGGGTCCAGGAGCCGCGAGGACAATTCGGCGTGATTGGCGAGAATCTTGTCGATCTGCTCCAGGCGCTGCGGCAGGTTGGCCATCAGATCGGGCAGCCCGCTGGTCTGGATCAGCGGCAGCTCACCATTCTCGGCGATGGCGGGTTGGTCCGATGCGCCGATGGCGATGTCGATATAGGGATTGCCGAACGGAGGATTGATGAGGGTGGCGCGCGAATCCTCGCGGATCTTGTCGCGGTAGCGTTCCTCGATCTCCATCACCACGCGGATCTGGTTGTCGGAGGTGATATCCAGCGCCTTCACGCTGCCGACGGAGATGCCCGCCAGGGTCACCGGCGTGCCAACGCGAATGGTGTCGGCCCGGCTCACCACGGCGTGGACGGAGAAACGGTGTGCGAACGGAATGGCCTGCCCGCGCAGCTGGTAGACCAGATAGAACAGCGCCAGGAGGGTGAGCAGGATCAACAGCCCCACCAGGCGCTTCTGATTGACCTGCGCAGCGGATGAACTCATGGCATGGCCCTTCGGGCGTCGCTGACGACGGTCGCCGGCGGCGTGCGATCGATGCGGAATGCGTCCGGTCCCAGATGCGCGCGATGGGGTCGCAGCGCACCGAAGCGCGACGCCCACGCGGCGGGGGCACAGGCGATCAGGGTACGGTCGCCGTCCATCAGGCGTGCCAGCAGCATCTCCGTGTCGGGTTCGTCAGGCGGCAGGTAGAGGGGCAGATCGTCCATCAGCAGCAATTGCGGACGCAGCAACAAGATACGCAGCAGCGCCACGCGCCGCCGCTGGCGTCCGGTGAGCTGCGATACGCGCTGCCCCAGCAGTGCGGGCGGCTCGCCGAGGGCCGCCAACTCCCCGCTCACCCACCGCTCCAGCTCCGCCGGGCGCTGCCTGGCGCTGCGGTAGCGCAGCGGCAGCAGCAGATTCTCCGCGACGCTCCAGGAGGGGATCAGGCCGTCGCGCTCCAGCACCACACCCAGCTTTTCGCGTAGACGCAGCAGCTTGCGCTGCGGCAAGTGCTGGATATCGGTACCGAACAGGGAGACCCGTCCCGCCGCCGGCTGTATCAGTCCCGCCAGCAGTTTGATCAGCGTCGTCTTTCCCGACCCGGCGGCGCCGTCCAGCAGCCACACCTCGCCGGCCTGTACGCGCCACTCCACCAACGGCGACTGCCCGGCAACGGGTAGCTGGACACCGGTCAGCTCGCAGACCGACTCATGCATAGAGCACCGCCGAAACCAGCACCGTCATCAACACGCACAGCGCCGAGGAGACCACGAACGACTGCGGCAGCCGGCGCGCCGTGTCCAGCGAGGAGCGGGTATGAAACCCGAAACTGGAATGCACCAGGGCGATGATGATGCCGCACAGGATGATCAGGCCGGTACCGGCCAGGATGTCGATGATGCGCAGATTCTCGACGGTGCGCGCCACGAACGCGGCGAAGGGAATTTGGTGATAGCTCACCGAAAAGAGCGCCGCGCCGATCACCGCCGCGACGTTGGCCCAGAAGGTGAGAATCAGCAGCGACAGCACCACGCCGAACAGACGCGGCAGCACCAGGAACTGATGCGGTTCGATACCCTGGGTGATCAGGGTCTCGATGGTCTGATTGAGCTGCAACTCGCCCAGTTCCGCGGTGATGGCCGTTCCCGAACGCCCGATGACCACCAGCGCGGTGACCAGCGGCGTAACCTGATGGAACAGCACCACGTTCATGACCCGCGCCAGCAGGTCCAGCTCGCTGACGTGAAACGCGTACAGCGGCAGCATGGTGAGAATGCCCAACGCCGCGCCCACGAAGGCGACCATCCAGACGCTTTGTACGGCGGTGAAATAGATCTGCTGCAGCGTCAACCGGCGCAGATAAAATCGGGCGCCGCGGCGGATGGTGAAGATGCCGGCGATGGCATTGGCGAGCAGGTAGAGCGCGTCGGCAATGCGGCGGGCGGCGTTGATGCCCGATTCGCCCAACCCCTCCAACTGTCTGAGCGCGGCGGCCCGATACCCCTGTGTGGTGGCGATTTCATTCATTGGGATGGAAAATCCGCCGCTACGTCAGCACTACCCTGGCACGCGCGATGGCGGGGTAACGCGAACCGGTTCGCACTTCCCCGCGACCTTAGGCGGGGCGACGGCCACTCGACCGCCGCCCGCACTCTGGTTGGCGGCGTCAGACGTGATAACTGAAGTGGGCGCTACGTGACGCACTCATCAATTGGCGAAATTGGGGACCGCTGAGCTGGAGCAGCTGCTCGTGATCGCCGGCCTCCACGTACACCGAGTCCATGTGCATGAGACTTTCATCGCACACCGTCTCCAGACCGTAGGCCGACGCGAGGGCGGGAATGGCGCCCAGTTCGCAATCCTTGAACAGCTCACCCACCTCACGCTCCGAGGCAATGGCCAGGTTGCGCTGGATCTGGTTGTGCAGCATGCCGAGCTCCAGTTTGTGCGTGGCAGGGAGCACGGCGACGACGTAGCCCTCCTCGTCTTCGAGCAGTACCGCTTTGGCGATCTGGTCGCCGGAGACATGGGCGGCGTGGGCGGTATCCATGCTCGAGTAAGTGTGGGGGTGGCGCACGGTTCCGTACCCCACGCCGTGTGACGAAAGGTAATTCTCAAGAGTGATTGCGAGTGCCATGAGACACCTCCATGGCGTTGTGCCGGTTGCGGGAAGGGATGCACCCAAAGTATAGGTGCTGCTACCGGGTCGGGCGGGGTCTCAGGTGCTTTGCGGATCGAGGCTTCGCAGCGCCAGCCCCGCCCGGCACGCCAGGCTCACGAATCCGGGGAACGAAGTGGCAACGTTGGCGCAGTCGTCGATGGTGACGGGAGCCTCGGCGCACAGCCCGGCCATGGCAAAAGCCATGGCGATGCGATGGTCGCCGTGGCTGTTCACGCGACCGCCGCGCAAGGCACCGCCGCGGATGACGATGCCGTCGGGCGTGGGCCGGGCGTCGATGCCCAGCACCTGCAGACCATCGGCCATCACCTGGATACGGTCGCTCTCCTTGACCCGCAGTTCTTCCGCACCGCTCAGCACCGTTTCACCCTCGGCGCAGGCCGCAGCGACGAACAGCGCCGGAAATTCGTCAATGGCCAGGGGTACCAGCGCTTGCGGAATGGCGATGCCGCGCAGCGGTGCGCTGCGTACGCGCAGGTCCGCCACCGGCTCGCCGCCCTCCTCGCGCGGATCGCTCATCGCAATGTCGGCGCCCATGAGGCGCAGGATATCGATCACCCCGGTTCGCGTCGGGTTGATGCCCACCCGTTCCAGCAACAGATCGGAACCCGCGGCAATGGAGGCGCCCACCAGAAAAAAGGCTGACGAGGAGATGTCCGCCGGGACGGTGACCGTCGTCGCCGTGAGCCGCCCGCCGCCTTCCAGGCAAACGGTCTGGCCGTCGCGCTGTACCGGATAGCCGAAACCGGCCAGCATACGTTCGGTGTGATCGCGGGTGGGGGCCGGCTCGGTGACGCAGGTACGCCCCCGGGCGTACAACCCCGCCAGCAGCAGCGACGACTTCACCTGGGCGCTGGCCATGGGCATGGCGTACTCGATGCCGCGCAGCGTGTGCCCGCCGTGGATGCGCAGCGGCGCGGTACCTTTGTCCCCGGTGTCGATGGCCGCGCCCATCTGCGTCAGCGGCGTGACCACCCGCAGCATGGGTCGCGACGAGAGCGAGGCATCCCCGGTCAGCACGGTATCGAACGGTTGCCCGGCCAGCAGTCCTGCCAACAGGCGCATGGAGGTGCCGGAGTTGCCCAGATCGAGCGGCCGCGCCGGCGCCTGCAGGCCATCGATACCCACGCCGCGGATGCGCACCCGGCCCTGATCGGGCCCTTCGATGGCGACGCCCATGGCGCGAAAGGCACGCAGCGTGGCCAGGCTGTCCTCCCCTTCCAGAAAGCCTTCGATCTCCGTCACCCCGTCGGCCAGCGCACCGAACATGATGGAGCGATGGGAGACCGACTTGTCGCCCGGCACCCGCACCCGACCGGTGAGACAGCCGCCGGGTTGTACCTGGAACGTCAGCGTGGATTCGGACATGGTCACTCCGGGCTGCCGGGATCGATCTGGCAGTAGCGATCGCGGGCAGTCTTGGCGCGTGAGAAGATCTCCAGCACCGTCGCGCTGTCGCCCGCGTCGATGGCGGCGCTGAGCCGCTGCAGGTCGCTGCCGAAACGGCTCAGCATCTTGAGCAGCTGATCGCGGTTGGTGAGACAGATGTCGTGCCACATCTGCGGGTCGCTGGAGGCGATGCGCGTGAAGTCGCGGAACCCGCCGGCGGCGAAACGGAAGATCTCGCGGTGCTCCTCCATGCGCGCCAGGGCATCCACCAGCGAATAGGCCAGCATGTGCGGCAGGTGGCTGGTGGCGGCCAACACCTCGTCGTGGTGTTCGATCTCCATCGCCTCCACCTGCGCACCCGCCTGCTCCCACATCCAGCGCACCCGGGCGGTAGCGGTGGGGTCGGTGTGCGCCACCGGCGTCAGGATGACGCGCCGGCCGCGGTAGAGCTCGGGGAAGGCGGCCGCCGGACCGCTCTGTTCGGTTCCGGCGATGGGGTGGCCGGGCACCAGCCGCGGCGGCACTTGGCCGAACGCCGCGGCGGCGGCACGTATCACGTGTCCTTTGGTGCTGCCGGCATCGGTGAGCACGGTCGCGGGCGAGATGGCCGGTGCGATGGCGCGGAACACCCCCTCCATGGCCAGCATGGGGACGGCCACCACCACCAGATCGGCACCCGCGGCAGCGCGGACGGGGTCGGTCTCGCCTGCGTCGATGATGCCCAGTTCGCGGGCGGTAGCCAGCGACTCCGTACTGCGGTTGCAGCCGATGACGTGACCCACCGCTCCAGCCTGGCGCAACGCCAGGGCCAGGGAGCCGCCGATCAGGCCGACGCCAATGATGCAGAGGCGCTCGATCATGCTCCAGATCCAAAGCGTCGCCGCAGGCGACACCATCGTCCCTCTCCCTCGTCAGCGGGAGAGGGGGTGATCGCCCGCGTACAGCGGGTGGTGGGGAAAGGGCCACACACGCTCGCGCCAATCTCAACCATTTGCGAGGAGACGACACACACAGCCATCAACCTCCCAACACCGTACCCAACGCCTCCACCACCCGTCGGTTCTGCGCTTGCGTGCCGACGGTGATGCGCAGATGGTTCGGCATGCCGTAGTTGGCCACCGGACGCACGATCACCCCTTTATGCAGAAGGCTTTCGTAGATGGGGCCCGCCGGCCGGCCGAAATCAACGCTGAGGAAGTTGCCCACCGAGGGGATGTACCCCAGCCCCAGCGCGTTGCAGGCGTCGGTCAGTTGCACCATGCCGCGGCGGTTCTCCTCCACGGCGCGTTGCACGTGTCCCTGATCTCCCAGGGCCGCGCACGCCGCCGCCATGGCCGCGGCGTTGACGTTGAAGGGATGGCGCACCCGGTTGAGCAGGTCCGCTATCTCCGGGCTGGAGAGCGCGTAACCCACGCGCAGCCCGGCCAGTCCGTAGGCCTTGGAGAAGGTGCGGCACACCACCAGGTTCGGGAAGCGCCCCAGCCACTGCGAGGCATCGGGGTAGTCGGCTTCGTCCACGTATTCGATGTACGCCTCGTCCACCACCACGATGACCCGCGGCGGCAGGTCCGCGATGAATGCCTCCAGCTCCGCACGCTTCAGCCAGGTACCGGTGGGGTTGTTGGGGTTGGCGATGAAGACCACCGCCGTGTTGTCGTTGACCAGGGCGCGCATCGCCTCCAGGTCGTGTCCGAAGGCGGGACCGCGGCTGCCGTCGTGTGCCGGGGCAATGCGGCTGGTGGCGCCGCAGGCCAGCGTGGTGAGGTGATAGACGACGAAGGCGTGCGCGGAATAGACCGACTCACGACCGGGTGTCAGAAACACCCGCCCCACCAGATCCAGCACGTCGTTGGAGCCGTTGCCCAGCGTAATCTGGGCCGGATCGATGCCGTGGTGGCGGCTCAGAGCCGCGCGCAGCTCAAAGCCGCCGCCGTCGGGATAGAAGGCCATCTCATCCAACGCCTTGCGTGCCGCCTCCACCGCGGCCGGGCTGGCACCCAGCGGGTTTTCGTTGGAGGCCAGCTTGATGGCGTTCTTGATGCCGTACTGACGCTCCAGCTCGGAGAGGGGTTTGCCGGGCTGATACGGCTGCAGCCCCTGAACTCCCGGGGCGGCAAGGTCGACGAAAGAGACGCTCATAGATCAACTCCTGGCTGGCGCCGGCGACATAGGTTGGAAATCACGACGTCTAGAGTACGGCCTTGGGATACGAACCCAGCACCTTGAACAGCGTGGCACCGTCTTCCAGCTCTGCCAGCGCAGCTTTGACATTGGGTTCGTCGACATGGCCTTCGACGTCGATGAAAAAGACATAGTCCCAGGTCCCGCGGCGCGAGGGGCGCGACTCGATGCGTGTCATGCTGATGCCGTGGGTATTGAGCGGATTGAGCAGACGGTACAGCGCGCCGGGCTTGTTGGCCGTGGAGAGCAGCAGCGTGGTCTTGTCGTTGCCGCTGGGCGGCACCTGGTTGCGGCCGATGATGAGAAACCGCGTGGTGTTGTCCGGCTCGTCCTCGATGTTGGAGACCAGCACCTGGAGCCCGTAGATCTCCGCGGCCACGGCACCGGCGATGGCCGCGGCATCCTCCTCGGCGGCGGCGCGCCGCGCGGCCTCGGCGTTGCTGCTGACCGGCTCGCGCTCCACGTGGGGGAAGTTGAGGTCCAGCCACTCACGGCACTGCGCCAGCGACTGGTGATGCGAGTAGACGCGCTTGATGCGGTTCAGCTCCCCGGCCTTGCCCAGCAGGTGATGATGGATGCGCAGCTCCACCTCACCGCAGATCTTGAGCGGCGAGAGCACGAAGGTATCCAGCGTATGGTTGATCACCCCCTCGGTGGAGTTCTCCACCGGCACTACGCCGTAGTGCGCCGCGCCCGACTCCACCTCGCGGAACACCTCGTCGATGGCGGCCAACGGAACGGTATTGATGGAGTTGCCAAAATGCTTGTGGGCCGCCGCCTGGGTAAACGTCCCCTCGGGGCCGAGGAAGGCGATGTTCATCGGCTTTTCCAGCGCCAGGCAGGCCGACATGATCTCGCGGAACAGCCGCGCCATCTCCTCGCCGCTGAGCGGCCCGGTGTTACGCTCCACCACCCCACGCAGCACCCTGGCCTCGCGCTCCGGCCGGTAGTACTCGGACTGGTCCATGCCCGTCGAACGTTTGATCTGCCCCACTTCCGTCGCGCATTGAGCGCGCCGGGAGATCAGCACCTGGATCTGCTCGTCCAGCGCATCGATCTCCCGGCGGTAGTCGTCGATCTGCTTGTCGGAATCGCTCATGGGTGCGGTGGGGCCTAACCACTCAGATGGTGCGGACGCTCAGCACGCCCTCGATGGCGCTGATCTCGGTCACCGTGGTCTCGGGAATCGCGCTCGCCACATCCACCACAGTGTAGGCGAGGTCGCCGCGCGACTTGTTGAGCATATCGACGATGTTGAGCCCCGCCTTGGCGAGATCGGTGGAGATCTGCCCCAGCATGTTGGGCACGTTGGCGTTGACCACCGTGAGTCGGTAGTTCCCGTTGTCGCGCGGCATCACCACTTCGGGGAAGTTGACCGAGTTGGTGACGTTGCCGTTCTCAAGGTACTCGCGCACCTGATCGGCCACCATGATGGCGCAGTTGTCCTCCGCCTCCACCGTCGAAGCGCCCAGGTGCGGCAGCGTGATGACGCGCGGATGTTGCTTGAGCAGGTTGGAAGGAAAATCGCAAACGTAACTGTAGACCTTGCCCTCGTCGATGGCATCGACCACCGCCTGGTTGTCGAGAATGCCGTCGCGCGAGAAGTTGAGCAGTACCACACCCTTCTTCATCAGCTTCAACCGGTCGGCATTGATCATGCCGCGCGTGGCGTCTATCAACGGCACGTGGAACGTGACGAAGTCGCTACGCGCCAACAAATCGTCCACGCTGGTTGCCTGCTTGACCTGCGACGAGAGTTGCCAGGCGCGCTGCACGGTGATGTCGGGGTCGTAGCCGATCACGTTCATGCCCAGCGCCAGTGCCGCATTGGCCACCTTGACGCCGATGGCCCCCAGACCGATGACGCCCAAGGTGCGGCCGGGCAGTTCGAAGCCGACGAAGTTCTTCTTGCCCGCTTCGGTAGCCTTGCTGATGGCGGCGTTGTCGCCCTCCAGTTCGCGTGCGAAGTGCCAACCCTGAGCGATGTTGCGGCACCCCAGCAGCATGCCGGCGATCACCAGCTCCTTCACCGCGTTGGCGTTGGCGCCGGGGGCGTTGAACACCGGGATGCCCTTGGCGCTCATCTTGTCCACCGGGATGTTGTTGACCCCCGCACCGGCGCGGCCCACGGCCTTCAGCGATGGCGGAATCTCCATGTCGTGCATCTTGAACGAGCGCAGCAGGATGGCGTCGGGATGTTGGATTTCGGAGGCAATCTCGTAGGAATCGCGCGGCAAACGCTCCAATCCAGCAACTGAAATATTGTTTAGCGTCAATATCTTATACATTTTATTTAAACCTATCTGTTATCTATTGCCAAACGCGAAAATCGCCAAGACGACGGCCTCTGCCTGTCGCACCTTGGCGATTTTGCGCGAGACCAACCCCCATCAATTTAACCGTGCGCCCTCTCGAACTCGGCCATGAATTCGATGAGCTTGTCCACGCCCTCTTCCGGCATCGCGTTGTAGATGCTGGCGCGCATGCCGCCCACGGAGCGGTGACCCTTGAGGCTCACCAGACCCTCCCCTTTGGCCTTGCTGAGGAATTCGGCATCCAGATCGGGGTTGGCCAGGGTGAAGGGCACGTTCATCAGCGAACGGCAGGCCGGGTCCACGGGATTGGCGTAGAAGTCCGAGGCGTCGATAACGCTGTAAAGCTTCTCGGCCTTGCGCCGGTTGCGCTCGCCCATGGCCGTCAGCCCGCCGTTGCGCTTCAGCCACTGGAACACCAAGCCGGCCAGATACCAGGCGTAGGTGGGCGGGGTGTTGGACATGGAGCCGTTGTCGGCGTGATTCTTGTAATCGAACATGGAGGGCGTGCCCTTGACGGTCTCGCCCATGAGGTCTTCGCGCACGATCACCACCGTCAACCCGGCCGGACCGATGTTCTTCTGGGCGCCGGCGTAGATAATGCCGTAGCGCGACACGTCGAAGGGGCGCGACAGGATGGTGGAGGAGAAGTCCGCCACCAGCGGCACGTCGCCGGTCTCGGGCACGTAAGGGAACTCCACGCCGCCGATGGTCTCGTTGGGCGTGTAGTGCACGTAGGCGGCGTCGGCGCCCAGCTTGAGTTCATCCTGGCGCGGAGCGGTGGTGAAGTTGGAGGCCTCGCTACTGGCCGCGACGTTGACCTGGCAATAGGCGCCGGCCTCCTTGATGGCCTTCTTCGACCACGCGCCGGTGTTGATGTAGTCAGCGCTGCTCTTACCGCGCAGCAGGTTCATGGGCACCATGGCGAACTGGCTGGTGGCGCCGCCCTGCAGGAACAGCACCTTGTAGCCGGCCGGGATGGCCAGCAGCTCGCGCAGGTCCGCTTCGGCCTGCTCGGCGATGGAGACGAACTCCTTGCCGCGATGGCTCATCTCCATCACCGACATGCCGGATCCGTTCCAGTCGAGCATCTCTTCGCGAGCCTGCTCCAGAACCTCCACCGGCAACACCGCCGGACCCGCGCTGAAGTTGTATACCCGTGACATCACGTACCTCTCGAGTGGCAAAGTTGTGGAAATCGGGTTCGACGGCGCTATCTGTCCGTCACTCGTCTTCACCGGCATCGTCGTCCTGGTCATCGCCGTTGTCGGCGATGCGGTCGATGCCGGCCAGCTTCTCGCCTTCGGCGAGATTGATCAGGCGCACACCCTGGGTGTTGCGGCCCATGGATGAGACTTCGGCGGCACGGGTTCGCACCGCAGTGCCGAGGTTGCTGATCAGCATCACCTCGTCGTCATCACCCACCAGCTCGGCGCCCACCACCGGTCCGTTGCGCTGCGTGGTCTGGATGGAGACCACGCCCTGCCCCCCGCGCTTGTGCGTGGGATAGTCGTCGACGGGCGTGCGTTTTCCGTAGCCGTTTTCGGTGGCGGTCAGGATCGTGCCGTCGCCCACGATAATCAGCGCGTTGACCGACTGGGCGTCGCCCAACCGGATACCGCGCACGCCGGAGGCAACGCGGCCCATGGGACGCACGTCGCTCTCGTGGAAGCGAATCACCTTGCCGCCGTCGGTAAACAACATCACCTCGTTGTCGCCCCCGGTGATGGCCACGTCCACCAGCCGGTCGCCGTCGCGCAGATCGACGGCAATAATGCCGCTGGCACGCGGCCGCGAATAGGCCTCCAGGCTGGTCTTCTTCACCGTCCCCTTGCTGGTGGCCATGAAGATGTAGCTCTCGGCGCCGAACTCGCGGATGGGCAGCACGGCGTTGATGCGCTCGTCGGCCTCCAGGGGCAGCAGGTTGACGATGGGCTTGCCGCGGGCGTTGGGACCCGCCTGGGGCAGTTCGTAGACCTTGAGCCAGTACACCTTGCCGGCGCTGGAGAAGCAGAGCAGCGTGTCGTGGGTGCTGGCGATGAACAGTTTGTCGACGAAGTCCTCTTCCTTCATCTTGGTCGCGATGCGTCCCCTGCCGCCGCGTTTCTGCGCCCGGTAGAGTGACAGCGGCTGGATCTTGGCGTAACCGGTGTGGGAGATAGTGACCACCACGTCCTCTTCGGTGATCAGATCCTCCAGCGTCAGGTCCATATGGCTGCGGCGGATTTCGGTGCGGCGCTCATCGCCGTAGCGCTCGCGGATCTCCACCAGCTCGTCACGGATCACCTGCATTAGCCGGTCGGGGTCCTCGAGGATGGCGAGCAGACCGTGGATGGTGTCGATCAGCTCTTTGTACTCGCCGACGATCTTGTCCTGCTCCAGGCCGGTGAGGCGATGCAGGCGCAGATCGAGAATGGCCTGGACCTGCACCTCCGAGAGCCGGTACTCGCCCTCGTGCAGGCCGAACTCGGGGGCCAGATCCGTGGGGCGCGTGCTTTCGGCGCCGGCGCGGGAGAGCAGATCGGACACCACGCCCGGCTGCCAGGTGCGCTCCATGAGGCGCGTCTTGGCCTCGGCCGGGCTGGGCGAGGTTTTGATGAGCTCGATCACCTCGTCGATGTTGGCCAGCGCCACCGCCTGCCCTTCCAACACATGGGCGCGTTCGCGAGCCTTGCGCAGGTCGAAGATGGTGCGCCGGGTCACCACCTCGCGGCGGTGGGCGACGAAGGCGTTGAGGATCTCCTTGAGGTTGAGCAACTTCGGCTGGCCGTCGATCAGCGCCACCATGTTGATGCCGAACACGCTCTGCATCTGGGTGTGCTGGAACAGGTTGTTGAGCACCACCTCGGCCACCTCGCCACGGCGCAGCTCGATCACCACGCGCATGCCGTCCTTGTCGGACTCGTCGCGCAGCTCAGTGATGCCTTCGAGCTTCTTCTCCTTGACCAGTTCGGCGATCTTCTCCAGCAGCCGGGCCTTGTTCACCTGATAGGGCAGCTCGGTGACGATGATCGCCTGCTTGCCGTTGTCGTAGTCCTCGATCTCGGTGAGCGCGCGTACGTAGATGCGTCCGCGGCCGGTGTGATACGCCTCGTGGATACCGGCGGCGCCGTTGATAATGCCGGCGGTGGGGAAATCGGGACCCGGGATGTACTCCATCAGACCGTCGATGGAGATGTCGGGGTTGTCGATGAGCGCGATACAGCCCGCCACCACCTCGTTGAGCTGGTGCGGGGGAATGTTGGTGGCCATGCCCACGGCGATACCGGCCGAGCCGTTGACCAGCAGATTGGGAACGCGGGTGGGCAAAACGGTCGGCTCGCGCTCCGACTCGTCGTAGTTAGGGATGAAATCGACGGTCTCCTTGTCGAGATCCGCCAGCATCTCGTGGGCGATGCGCGCCATGCGCACCTCGGTGTAGCGCATGGCCGCCGGGGCATCGCCGTCCACCGAGCCGAAGTTGCCCTGCCCGTCCACCAGCATGTAGCGCAGCGAAAAGGGCTGCGCCATGCGCACGATGGTGTCGTAGACCGCGGTGTCGCCGTGGGGGTGGTACTTACCGATCACGTCACCGACGACGCGGGCCGATTTCTTGTAGGGCTTGTTCCAGTCGTTGCCCAGTTCGCTCATGGCGAAGAGCACGCGCCGGTGCACCGGCTTGAGGCCGTCGCGCACATCGGGCAAAGCACGTCCGATGATTACGCTCATGGCGTAATCCAGGTAGGACTGCTTCATTTCGTCTTCGAGGTAAACCGGGAGAACTTCTTTAGCGAATTCAGCCATTTAGTTCTTTTGTCCTGAGCAGATCGGGGGCAGTGCCCAACGCCCGTGCGGCGTAGAAACAACAGCCGCGCATGATACCACAGGGGCGCCTACCAGCGCAGCTTGGAAAAGCGCGGCGAGAGCGCGTCTCCGGCGCTCTCAGCGGCGGCACAGCGACACAAAAAAGGATTTTGGAACCCGGCCGGCGTTTCGGGCGTCGACGCCCGGCGTCTCAGCGCCCGCGTGAGGCGTCGGTGCAGGTCAGCGCATCAGCGCTTCCATCTTGAGCGTATCGGGGCGTTCCACCACACCCCGTTCGGTGACGATGGCGTCGATGAGCGTGGCGGGCGTGACGTCGAATACGGGATTCCAGGCGTCGGCCCCCGCAGCCGCGATGCGCACCCCGCCCGCCGTCAACACCTCATCGGCAGCACGGGTTTCGATGGGTATGGCGGCGCCGTTGGGCGTCCGCATATCGATCGTGGAGCTGGGCGCCACCACCATGAAGCGCACCCCGTGATAGCGGGCGGCGATGGCCGCGGCGTAGGTGCCGATCTTGTTGGCCGCGTCGCCATTGGCGGCTATGCGGTCGGCGCCGACGATCACCCACTGCACCTGGCCGCTGCGCAACAGCGCAGCCGCCGCGCCGTCGGCCAGCAGACTGACGGGGATGCCGTCGCGCACCAGCTCCCAGGCGGTGAGCCGCGCCCCCTGCAGCCAGGGACGGGTCTCGTCGGCGAACACCGCGTTCAGTTTGCCCGCGGCGTAAGCGCTGCGGATCACGCCCAGCGCGGTGCCGTAGCCGCCGGTGGCCAGCGAGCCGGTATTGCAATGGGTGAGCACGCCGCTGCCGGTTTCGACCAGGGCCGCACCCAGTTCGCCCATGTGGCGGTTTGCGGCGATGTCCTCCTCGTGGATGCGCCGCGCCGCGGCATCGATCTCCGCCACCGCATCAGCGGAACACGCCGCAATGGCATCGCGCATGCGGTCCAACGCCCAGAAAAGATTGACCGCCGTCGGGCGCGACGCCGCCAGCACGGCAAGGTCCTCCGCGACGGCGCTGCGCCAGGCGGTGCCGTCGCTGGCCAGACGCGCGCGCACCGCCAAGGCGACCCCGTAGGCGGCGGTGATACCGATGGCCGGCGCGCCGCGTACCACCATATCGGCGATGGCCTGGGCCGTTGCGGCCGCCGTGCGCAGCTCCAGATAGGTCTCCTCCTGCGGCAGGCGGCGTTGGTCCAGCAAGTGCAGCTCGCCGTCGCGCCACTGCACCGCGCGGATGGTGTCATGTTGAGTCGCGGTCATGGCGCGCAACGATACGCGCGCGCAGAATGGGACTCAAGCACCCGCCCCATCCCCTACGGCACGCCGGCGCAACGGTTGCGGGCCGAATCCGCCACCCTGTATCTTCCCCCTTTCCAAACCCGTTGAGTGCGCTATGGAATCCGTCGATACACAGATCAACCCGCACTGGATCATCCCTGTCGAACCCCACGCCACCGCCTGGGAAAATCACTCACTGGTGATGGCCAAGGGCCGCATCGCGGCGATTGCCCCGCGGGCGGAGATTGAGCAGCGTTACCGGCCGACCACCACCGTGGACCTTCCCGGCCACGCGCTGATTCCGGGCCTGATCAACGCCCACACCCACGCCGCCATGACCCTGCTACGCGGCTACGCCGACGACCTGCCGCTGATGGAGTGGCTCACCCAGCACATCTGGCCGGCGGAACAGAAGTGGGTCAACGACGAATTCGTCCACGACGGCAGCCTCCACGCCATCGCCGAGATGCTGCGCGGCGGGACCACCTGTTTCAACGACATGTACTTCTTTCCCGAGGTAACCGCGCGTGTGGCGGCCAACGCCGGCATGCGTACCTCGGTGGGGCTGATCCTCATCGACTTTCCCTCCGCCTACGGCAGCGGTATCGACGACTATCTGGAGAAAGGGCTGGAGCTGCACGACCAATACCGCAACAATCCCCTGATCCGCACCGCCTTCGCCCCCCACGCCCCCTACACCGTCTCCGATGCGCCGCTGGAGCGGGTGCGGGTACTGGCCGACGAGTTGGAGATACCCGTTCATATCCACGTCCACGAGACCCGCGACGAGGTCGAGCGCAGCGTGGAAGAGCACGGCGTGCGCCCGCTGACGCGCCTGCAGCGGCTGGGGCTGGTCTCGCCGGCACTACTCGCCGTGCACATGACCCAGCTCGACGAATCCGAGATCGAGATGCTGGCCACCGCCAACGCCCACGTTCTCCATTGCCCGGAGTCCAACCTCAAGCTGGCCAGCGGCTTCTGTCCGGTGCAGCGACTGCTGGACGCCGGGGTCAACGTGGCACTGGGCACCGACGGCAGTTCCAGCAACGACGATCTCGACATGCTGGGCGAAATGCGCAGCGCCGCGCTGCTGGCCAAGGCGGTGGCCAACGACGCCAGCGCCCTGCCGGCCGCCACCGCACTGCGCATGGCCACCCTCAACGGCGCCAGGGCACTGGGGCTGGATCAGGAGATCGGTTCGCTGGAGGTGGGCAAGGCCGCCGACCTGGTGGCGGTGGATCTCGATGCCATCGAGACCCAACCGCTATACAATCCCATCTCGCAGCTGGTCTACTCCGCCAACCGCAACGGCGTCACCGACGTCTGGATCGCCGGGCGCCACGTGTTGAAGGAGCGCCAGCTGACCACCATCGACGAAGAATCCGTGTTGGCGCAGAGCCGCCAGTGGGCCGAGCGCATCCGCAACGGTTGAGAACCCCTTCATGAACACTGCCCACAACCTCGATCCCGAAGAGCTGCGCAAGTTCGACGAGCTGGCCGCACGCTGGTGGGACCCCAAGGGTGAATTCGCCCCGCTGCACGCCATGAATCCCGCGCGGCTCGCCTTCATCGCCCAGCGCGCTCCGCTGCAGGGCTTGAGCGTGGCAGACATCGGCTGCGGCGGCGGCATCCTCGCCGAAGCGATGGCCAAGGCGGGCGCACAGGTCACCGGTATCGACATGGCCGAAGCGGGGCTGGCCGCGGCGCGCGCCCACGCCGACCAGGGCGGCCTGGCGATCGACTACCGGGCATCCACCGCCGAGACCTTCGCCGCCGAACAGCCCGGCGCCTTCGACGCGGTCACCTGCATGGAACTGTTGGAGCATGTGCCGGATCCCGGTTCGCTGGTCCAGGCGTGCCGCGATCTGGTGCGTCCCGGCGGTTGGGTCTTCTTCTCCACCGTCAACCGCAACCCCAAGGCCTACCTGTTCGCCATCATCGGCGCCGAATACATCGCGCGCATGCTGCCCAAGGGCACGCACCACTATGAGCGCTTCATCCGTCCGGCGGAGCTCGATGCCTGGGCACGGCGTGCAGGCCTGATCACCCGTGCCGTCGAGGGCATCCGCTTCAGCCCGCTGAGCGCCGCATTCGAGCTGGGCGGTCGCCCGGACATCAACTACGTCGTAGCGTGCCAGCGCGACGATGACTGAACCGGTCCCGCCAGCCGACGCCGTACCAGGCCTCTCCCCCACCGATCCGGCGCCGCGCGCCATCGACACCGTGCTGTTCGATCTCGACGGCACTCTGGCGGACACCGCTCCCGACATGGGAAACGCCATGAACGAAGTGTTGCGCGAATGGGGGGAGCCGCCGCGGGCGCTGGAAGCGCTGCGTCCCTACACCTCCCACGGCAGCCTGGGGCTGATCCGCTTCGCCTTCGGTTTCGGCCCGGAGCACGAACAGTTTCAGGCAATCCGCCAGCGGTTTCTCGACCTCTACCAGACCCGCCTGATGGTAGACACCCGGCTTTTTCCCGGCATGGAGGAGCTCCTGAGACGACTGGAAAGTGCGGGCCTGCGCTGGGGGGTAGTCACCAACAAGCCCGGCTGGCTGACCAACCCGCTGATGCAGCGCCTGGGGCTGGACACGCGCGCGTCCTGCATCGTCAGCGGCGACACCGCCGCGCGGCCCAAGCCGGAACCCGATCCGCTGCACCATGCGTGCGGCGTGCTCGCCTGCGATGCCGGACAATGCCTTTACGTCGGCGACGCCGAACGCGACATCATCGCCGGCAACCGCGCCGGCATGACCACCCTGGTCGCCCTGTTCGGCTACCTGCACGCCGACGACCGCCCCGAACAGTGGGGCGCCGCCGGGATGATCGACACCCCGCTCGACGTGCTCGCCTGGTTGGATACCGGTGCCTGATCCCATAGTCATCGCCGCAGTCGCCGCCGCGGTCGGCCTGCTGCTGGGCTGGCTGCTCGCCCAGATCCCCATGCAGCGCCTGCGCCGGCGTAACTCGGAGATCGAGACCCGCCTCGCCCTCGAGCACGAGAAGAGCGCCGAACGCCAGCAGACCCTGGAGCAGGCACGCCAGCAATTGAGCGACAGCTTCAGCGCTCTCTCCGCCCAAGCCCTGCGCGCCAACAACGAGCAGTTCCTCAAACTGGCGCGCGAAAACCTGCGTCAGTATCAGGTGCAGGCGCAGGCCGATCTGAGCGAAAAGGAAAAGGCCATCGAAGGGCTGGTGCGCCCCATCCGCGAGACCCTGGAGAAGACCGAGCAGCAGATCCGCCTGATGGAGAAAGAGCGCAAGGAAGCCCACGGCTCCCTCACCACCTTTCTCCAAGGTATGACCCAGACCCAGCAGCAACTGCAGGCGGAGACGCGTAAGCTGGTTCAGGCGCTGCGTCGTCCCGAGGTGCGCGGCCAGTGGGGCGAACTGACTCTGCGGCGCTTGGCCGAATTGGCCGGCATGGTGGAGCATTGCGACTTCTTCGAGCAGGAGACCCAGGGCGGCGGCGAAGGCGCCCAACGCCCCGACATGATCATCCGCATGCCCGACGCGCGCGAGATCGTGGTGGACGTGAAGACCCCGCTCGATGCCTACCTCTCCGCGGTGGAGGCGGTGGAGGATGCCGACCGGCGTCGGGCCCTGGAACGCCACGCGCGCAAGGTGCGCGAACGGGTGCGCGAGCTGGCCGCCAAGAGCTACTGGGACCAGTTCAAGAACGCCCCCGACTTCGTGGTGCTGTTCATCCCCGGCGAACAGTTTCTGAGCGCCGCCCTGGAGCTGGACCCGGCGCTGTTGGAGGATGCGCTGCGCCAGAAGGTGATCCTCGCCACCCCCACCAGTTTCATCGCCCTGCTGCGCGCCGTGGCCTACGGCTGGCGGCAACTGGCCCTGGCGGAAAACGCCGAGCGCATCCGCGAAACCGGCGAAGAGCTCTACAAGCGCTTGGTTACCTTCACCGACCACCTGGCTCGCGTCGGCCGCAGTCTGGGTGGCAGCGTCGACGCCTACAACCGCGCCGTCGGTTCCTTGGAGCGCTCGGTGCTGCCCGGCGCCCGGCGCTTCACCGAGATGGGCATCAGCAGCGGCAAAAAGGCGATCGAGACGCTGGAACCGATCGAACAGGGGATACGCAAACCGGAGAGCGAATAGGTCTACTCTTTGATGATGCGTCTGGTCTCTTCGTAGATCTCTTTGGCCTTGTCGGCTGCCGCCTTGGCCTTTTCCGTGACCGGGTCATCGGCGAAGGGATTGCTCAGCAACGGTCGCTGCTTGCCAATGTTCATACCCAGCCCGATGCCGATGACGAGACCGATGATCAGCCCCAGCACGGTGTATTTGATGGCCTTCATGTTCGCCTCCCGATGAACTGTGGTGCATAAGCTAGCACAGCCTGAGCCGGCGCCCCATGCAGGACCTGCCCGATTCCATCGAACCTGCACCGCGCCCGGGTAGCATCAACTACTACTGCCTGGTGTTCACGCCGCGCCCACACCGGGCGTTCGGTCAAGCGCTCTACGCGCTGTGCCGCGAGCTGGACTCGGCACGCGATGCCAGCGACCCGGGCATTGCGCGACTCAAGCTCCAGTGGTGGCGCGAAGAACTGCTGCGAAGCGCCGCCGGCGAGGCGCGCCACCCCATCACCCGCCAGCTCGGCACTGCAACCACCGTGGGGTTGGGAGCGCTGGATGCCGCAGTCGAACAGCGTGAGCGCGAACTCGCCCACGACGCTCTGGGGAGCGAAACCGAGTTCGATGCCTGGGCAGTGCGAGGAACAGGTTCCGTGCTCACCCTTTGGGCGCGTCGCCTGGGCGGCGCGGCAGAATCGGAGTGGCAAGCCAGTCTGCAAGCACTGGTACGAGCGCTACACCGTCTCGACACGCTGCGCCGTACTGCACCTGCGGCGCGCCGCGGCATCGCGCTGCACCCGACGCAACGCTTGGCGGAATTTGCCGTGGACTTGGCGATGCTGGGCGCGGCGCAACCCCCCGCTTCCGTGCAAGCGCTGATCGCCCGCCAACGCCAGATCGCCCGCGATGAGCTGGAGCTGGCACTACGGCAGTGGCCGACCGCCCAGCGGCAGGCGCACCTGCCATTGCTGGTGTTGGGCGACCTGCGTCACGCCACACTGCTGGAGCAGGATCGGCACGGTACTGTGCGCAGTGACCAACGGGTGACACTGACGCCGCTGCGCAAACTGTGGCGTGGTTGGCAGCGCGTGCGGCGTGAGCGCGATTGACTCGTACGCTACAATGCGCCTCGCCGGACCCACCCCCGATTCAAGGAAAATCCATGCGCTGTGACCCCCACTACCAGCCCGCTGCGGACCTGCTCCAGGATCGCATCATTCTCATCACCGGTGCCGGAGCCGGTCTCGGCGAAGCGGCCGCTCAAACTTGTGCGCATCACGGCGCCACCGTCATCCTGCTGGGCCGCACCATACGCAAGCTGGAAAAGGTCTACGACGCCATCTGCTCGGCGGGGGGACCCGAGCCGGCCATCTATCCCATGAATCTGGAGGGTGCCGCGCCCAAGGACTACGAGGACCTGGCCACCACCCTCGCCGACGAGTTCGGCCGCCTCGACGGCCTGGTGCACAACGCCGCCCAGCTGGGCACCCTGAGCCCGCTAGATAACGCCGACATCGAGACCTGGTACAAAGTACTGCAGGTCAACCTCAATGCCCCCTACCTGCTCACCCAGGCGTGCCTGCCGCTGCTGCGCAAGTCGCAGAATGCCTCGGTGGTGTTCGTCAGCGACGCCGTGGGCCGCAAGGCCAAGGCCTACTGGGGGGCCTACGCGGTGAGCAAGTTCGGGCTCGAGGGGTTGATGCAAGTGCTCGCCGAGGAGACCGAAACCAACGCCGTCCTGCGCAGCAACAGCTTCGACCCCGGGATACTCAACACCGCGCTGCGCCGCCACGCCTATCCCGCCGAGGACTACACCCGGAACCCACAACCCGCCGCCGTTGTGACGGGCCTGCTCTACCTGCTGGGACCCGACAGCCAGGGGATCACCGGTCAGAGTTTCGAGTGGCCCGGTGCCGTCGAATAATTGGCACGGCGGCAATAGTCTTCCGCGCCGTTGCCGTCAGCAATTCGTCTCCCGCGCCGATGGCTTCCATCACCGACAATCTATCTCACTGTAATATATATAAAAAATACCCAACCAGGAGTTCTGGCATGGAATTGGCTAGGAGTGGCCTAGCAACCAGCTAGCGAGCCAAGCCCATGTCCTTCGAGCTGATCAGCAGCGACCGCAGAGCCCCCGCCGGGAGACCCGGCGGCCAACACGTTGCGCGCGCGCTCCCCTCGCCCGTTCTCAGCCGTGCCCTGGAGATCACCGGCGCGCTGCAGACTACCCTCGATCCCCAGCAGGTAATCGAGATCTTCGCCCGCGAGGCTCGCGCCACGGTCGCGTTTGACGGGTTGCGCTTCCGCTACGAACCCATGCAGATGACCCTGCAGGTCGACCAAATGGCGGCCAACGCGTGCAGTTACAAACTCTCCATCGAAAACGAGTCGTTGGGCGAGATCGTACTCAGCCGCCGCCGCCGTTTCAGCGACGACGAATTGGCCTCCCTGGAGCATCTGCTGTGCAGCCTGCTCTATCCGTTGCGCAACGCGCTCCAGTACCAGCGCATGGTGCAGTGCGCGCGGCTCGACCCGCTCACCGGCATACAGAACCGCGCGGCGCTGGACAGCGAGACCGAGCGCCACGTACAGCTCGCCCATCGCCACAAGACCCCGCTGGCGATGATTGTCATCGACATCGATCACTTCAAGAACATCAACGACACCTACGGCCACACCTTCGGCGATCTGGTGTTGCGCGTGCTGGCGCAAAGGGTCTCGCGCTGCATGCGCACCTCCGACCACATATTTCGGTTCGGCGGCGAGGAGTTCGTTCTGCTGCTGCCCAGTACCGACTTGGACGGCGCCCGATTGCTGGCGGAACGCATTCGCGAGACCCTGGATGCGCATCCGGTCACCCAGGGCGACAAACAGGCAACCGTCACCGTTTCGATGGGCGTCGCCAACCTGCGGCCCAACGAACGCAGCGACGGCCTGTTCGAGCGCGCCGACTCCGCCCTCTACGAAGCCAAGAACGCAGGTCGCAATCGCGTCACGGTCGCCGCCTGATCGCTCCTAACCCGCAGCGCGATCCCCACGCGCCGCCACGCTCCTCTATACTGACGGCCTCCACAAGGGGGGCTTCGCACCATGCTTGAAACCGCTGTCGTGGCCTTCACCACGCTGTTTGCCACTATCGGTCCCATCGACGTCGCCGCGATGTTCGCCGCCTTGACCACGCGTCACCCGGCCGCAATGCGGCGTTCCATGGCGTTGCGTGGTATCGCCATCGCCGGCGGCATTTTGCTACTGTTCGCGCTCTCTGGCGGCACGCTGCTCGAACACCTCGGGATCTCGCTCGCCGCGCTGCGCACCGCCGGTGGCATCCTGCTGCTGCTGATCGGCATCGAGATGGTCTTCGCGCGTACCTCGGGCGGGGTTTCCACCACCGCCGACGAGGCCGAAGAGGCCACCGCCAAGGCCGATATCGCGGTGTTCCCCCTGGCGACGCCGTTGCTGGCCGGGCCCGGCGCCATGGGCGCCATCATTCTTCTGATGGCCAACGCGGAAGGTGATTTCGCGCGCGAAACCATCGTGATCGCCATGTTGTTCGCAGTCCTCGCCATCAGCTTCCTTGCCCTGTTGGGCGCCGCGCAGTTGCAACGGGTATTGGGCGTCACCGGCATGCACGTGGTGAGCCGCATCTTCGGCGTACTGCTTTCGGCGCTGGCGGTTCAATTCATCTTCGACGGTATCGCCGCCAGCGGGCTGTTGGGCTGATCCGGGGGATTCGCGGCGCTCAGCGCTCGGGCGTCGACTGCGGCCCTCGACCGGCATCGGGGTTCAGCCCCCTGATCAGGTGTCCCATCAACTCCACCGGCAGCGGGAACACGATGGTGGAGCTGCGATCGTTGGCGGATATGTCGATCAGGGTTTGCATGTAGCGCAGGGTGAGTGCCTCGCTTTGCTGCGCCAGCACCTTGGCCGCTTCCATCAGCTTCTGCGACGCCTGCAACTCGCCCTCGGCGTTGATCACCTTGGCGCGCCGCATGCGTTCGGCTTCGGCCTGTTTGGCGATGGCGCGGATCATGCTCTCGTCCAGATCCACGTGCTTGATCTCCACGTTGGCCACTTTGATACCCCAGCCGTCGGTCTGCTTGTCGAGAATCTGCTGGATGTCGCGATTGAGTTTGTCGCGCTCGGAGAGCATTTCGTCCAGCTCGTGCTGTCCCAGCACCGAGCGTAGCGTGGTCTGCGCCAACTGGCTGGTGGCGGCAAGAAAGTTCTCCACCTGGATGATGGCACGCTCCGGATCGATGACCCGGAAGTAGACCACGGCGTTGACCTTGACCGAGACGTTGTCGCGCGAGATGACGTCCTGGGTGGGTACATCCAGCACGATGGTGCGCAGATCCACCCGCACCATGGCCTGAATGCCCGGCACGATGACGATCAGTCCCGGCCCTTTCACTTTCCAAAAACGTCCCAGCAGGAACACCACGCCGCGTTCATATTCGCGCAGAATGCGCAGCGACGAAAACAGCAGCAACAGCAGCAATACGACGGCGATGTAGATCGCGTAGGAACCGATCATGGTGTCTCCTCCTTGTGCGGGGTAACCCGCAGTTTCAAACCTTCGCGGGCGACGACCCGTACCGGCTCGCCGCGCTTCACTGGCGCGTCGGTAGCGGCATCCCAAGCCTCGCCGCGAATCGAGACCCGGCCGTCACCGTCGAAATCTTCCAACGCCTCGCCGGTCCAGCCGATCAGCCCTTCGCTGCCACTCACTACCGGACGTCGCCGCGCCTTGAGGGCAAGACCCACCACGGTGGCAAAAAAGGCGAAACTGGTCAGCGCTACCGCACCGATCAGCGTCCGCGATACCTCGTAGCCCTGCGCGCCGGTATCGAACAACAGGATCGATCCGATCACGAAGGCCACCACGCCGCCGATCCCCAGCGCGCCGAAGCTGGGAACGAACGCCTCCACCACCATGAAAGCAATGCCCAATACCAGTAGAGCCAAACCGGCGTAGTTGATGGGCAACACCTGAAAGGCGAACAACGCCACCAACAGGCAGATGGCACCGATGACACCGGGCGCGACGAAACCGGGGTTGTAGAACTCGAAAAATAGCCCGTAGATGCCCATTAGCATCAGGATGTAGGCGACGTTGGGGTTGGTGATGACGCTCAGCAGTTCGCTGCGCCAATCGGGCTCGATCTCCTCGATGCGCGCATCAGCGGTATGCAAGGTACGCTCGCCATCCCCCATCCGTACGGCGCGGCCGTCGACCGCCTTGAGCAGCGCACCGAGGTCGCGGGCGACGAGATCCACCACCTTCATCTTGAGCGCCTCGTCCGCGGGCAGGCTGGCGGCCTCGCGTACGGCGCGCTCCGCCCACTCGGCGTTGCGCCCGCGCAGCTGGGCCAAACCGCGGATGTAGGCGACCGCATCGTTCACCATCTTGTGCTGCATGGTGTCGCCCGCGGGGACCGGCGGCGGTTTCTCCGCCTCCTTTTCGTTCTTCGCTGCCGGTTTGTCGGCGGCGGGCCGATCGCTGCGCTCGGGCTGCGAGGCGGGAGCCGGGCTCGCGGGCGTGCCGATCTGCACCGGCGTAGCGGCCCCCAGGTTGGTGGCGGGCGCCATGGCAGCGATGTGGCTGGCGTAGAGGATATAAGTCCCGGCGCTAGCCGCCCGCGCTCCGCTGGGGGCCACGTAACCGATAACCGGCACCGGGGAGTTGAGGATCGCCTGGATGATGTCGCGCATGGCCGTATCCAGACCGCCGGGCGTATCCATGCGCAATACCACCGCCTCCGCACCTGCGTCGGCTGCCCGCACTAGGCCACGGGTCACGAAATCGCTGGTAGCGGGGCCGATGGCACCGTGCACGGTCAGCACGAACACCGTGGACTGACCGGTATCCGCACCCGGGGCGAGCAGCGGTAGCCCCAGCAGCAGGGCGATTACCCAATGGCGTAGCCGGATCATGTTCACATCATGGACCATGATGGCGTATCCGGCCTGTCCGATGGGGTGCCAGTGCCGGGAGTGCGGTGGCCGACGCGGCGCCGGCTCCGACGCAATAAACAACTCTAATAATATCTTCTATCTTATTGTTATTTATTGCTTTACAGTAAGTTTAAACCCCATATTTCCGGCACTTCACGCTGAGCGCGCAATCGGCACAGTGGGGGCGCGACCGGCAGGCAACTTTGGCGTGCCGGACGATCAGGGCATGGTACTGATTGAAGCGCGGGATGTCGGGCCCCAGGGTCTGCTCGAAGTGGTGGCGCAACGACTCGTAGCCGGCGTGGGCGTCCAGCAGTCCCAGGCGCGAGAAGATCCGACGCGTGTAAGCGTCGATGACGAAGACCGGGCGCTGGAAGGCGTAGAGCAGGATCGCATCGGCGGTCTCCGGCCCGATGCCTTTGACGCCCAACAACCCGGCGCGCAGCCGATCCGTGGACCAGCGACACAGACTCGTCAGCCCGCCCTGATCGAGCAACCACTCGCAGAAGTGCACTAGACGCTCGGCTTTGACGTTGAAATAGCCGGAGGGACGCAGGCATTGCGCTAGGGCATCGCGCTCCACCGTAACGACGGCCTGTGGCGTCAGCCAGCCCGCTTGTTTCAGGTTGGCGATGGCCTGTTCGACGTTCGTCCACGCCGTGTTCTGCGTCAGTATGGCGCCCACCATCACTTCAAAAGGAGTCTCACCCGGCCACCAGTGTTGGGGACCGTAAGCAGCGTCGAGCAAGTGGTAGACGTGATGAAACGGTGTTTGCGGCGGGGCGCCGCGGCTCACCGCTTGCGGCCCTTCCAGGGGCTCTTATCCGCGGTAGCGCGCTTCCCCGACCCGCGCCGCGTCGGTCCGGCGCGTTGGGATCCCTCCGCCGGCTTGCGCGGCGCGCTCTTCTCCGTGGTACGCCGCGGCGGCTTCAACGCCGCCAGCCCCGCCGCTTCGCGCAAGCGGTTGATCTCACCCGGGTTGAGTTCGCACCAGCGCCCCTGGCGCAATGCGCTGGGCAGCGCGTAGGGCCCGAAGCGCACCCGCATCAAGCGGCTCACCTGCAGCCCCTGGCTCTCCCACAGACGGCGTACCTCGCGTTTTCTTCCCTCAACGATCAGGACGTAGTACCAGTGGTTGGTCCCGCGGCCGCCACCGTCGGTGATCTCCTCGAAGCGCGCCGGTCCGTCTTCCAGCTGGACACCCTGCGTCATGTTGACCAGTGCCTGCTCGGGTACTGCACCGTGCACGCGCACCGCATACTCGCGCTCCACGCGCCGCGACGGGTGCATCAGGGCATTGGCCAGTTCGCCATCGGTAGTAAAGAGCAGCAGCCCTGAGGTGTTGAGGTCGAGCCGTCCGATGGCGATCCAGCGGCCAACCGTCAACGGCGGCAGCCGTTGAAAAACCGTGGCGCGCTGCTCGGGGTCGTCGCGCGTGACCAGTTCACCTTCCGGTTTGTGGTAGGCGATGACCCGCTTCGGCACCTCCGCCAACCGCTTGTCCGCCACGCGCCGCCCGTCGACCTCGATGCGTTCGGCGCCCGTCACGCGATCACCCAACTGCGCCGGATGCCCGTCCACGCTGACCCGCCCCGCCTTGATCCACTCCTCGATCTCGCGCCGCGAACCGAGACCGGCGCGGGCTAATACCTTGTGAAGTTTTTCAGTGTCGTCGGTCATAGGGAAGAAAATGATCTTTAACCACAAAGTACACAAAGTTCACGAAGTTAAACCCTTAAAAACTGAGCCTAAACCGTCATGCTGGGCTTGATCCGTCATGACGACAAGAAGGGTTTCCGCAAATAGATCTTACTTTGTGTACTTCGTGTACTTTGTGGTGAAAAGGAAGCTAAAAAGCTGTTGATTCCGACGTCGAAGTTTCGTCCGGTTCGACTTCCGTGCCGGCCTCCACCGCCTGATCATCCGCGATCGCCTCGACAGGCTCCTCAATCTCGGCAGCCTCGTAATCCCCGCCCGCCTGTGGCTCCTCGAACAGCAACTCGGCGTTGATGCTGTCGATGTCGCGGATCTCGGCCAACGTGGGCAGTTCGTTGAGGTTCTTGAGGTTGAAGTAGTCGAGGAATTGGCGGGTGGTGCCGTACATGGCCGGCCGGCCGGGCACGTCGCGATGACCCAGCACGCGTACCCATTCGCGCTCCAACAGCGCCTTCATGATGTTAGTGCTGACGCTTACACCGCGAATCTCCTCGATCTCACCGCGGGTGATAGGCTGGCGGTAGGCGACCAGCGCTAGCGTCTCGAGCAGAGCGCGCGAGTAGCGCGGCGGGCGCTCCTCCCACAGCCGCGACACCCACTCGCTGTACTCGGCACGGGTTTGGACACGAAATCCGCTGGCGGTCTCCTTGAGTTCGATGCCGCGTCCTTCATACTCCGCGGCCAGTTCCTTCAACACCTCGCGCAGCGCATCGCGCGTCGGCTGTTCCGTTTCAGGAAACAGGTTGAGCAGGTTGTCGAGGCTGAGCGCCTCGCCCGCGGCGAGCAGGGCCGCTTCGACGATGTTCTTCAGTGCCTTTGCGTCCATCGATGATTACCGTGTCAGGAGATTGCCGGTTCCATCCCGTCACCGTGCGCCGCGCCGCGCACCTTGACGTGAATCGGGCCGTAGGCCTCGGTCTGAATCAGCTCGATCAGCGAGCCTTTGATGAGTTCGAGAACGGCGAGCAGCGTCACCACGACGCCCAGCCGCCCCTCCTCGGGAGTAAAGAGCGCGGTGAAGTCGGTGAACTGGTCGACGCGCAGCGTGGCCAGCACGTTGGACATGCGCTCGCGTACCGACAACGCCTCGCGCTGGATGTGGTGGTGGCTGAACATGTCGGCGCGCTGCAACACCTCTTTGAACGCCAGCAGCACCTCCTTGAGCGTCACCTCCGGCAGCGCTTTCAGCGCACGCCGTTCGGTGATTTCGGCGGTGCCCACAAACAGATCGCGGCCGACGCGGTGCAGCGAATCGATGTCCTCGCCGGCCTGCTTGTAGCGCTCGTACTCCTGCAGACGGCGGATCAGCTCGGCGCGCGGGTCGTCTTCGTTTTCGTCGTCGGAGGGCGGACGCGGCAGCAGCATACGCGATTTGATCTCCGCCAGCATCGCCGCCATCACCAGGTATTCGCCGGCCAGTTCGAGTTTCATCTCCTGCATCAAGTCGATGTACTCCATGTACTGGCGGGTGATCTCGGCGATGGGGATGTTGAGGATGTCCAGGTTCTGGCGCCGGATCATGTACAGCAGCAGGTCCAGCGGCCCCTCGAAGGCCTCGAGAAACACACGCAGCGCATCGGGCGGGATATAGAGGTCGCGCGGCAGTTCGGTGACCTTTTCGCCCAGCACCAGGGCGATGGGCATCTCGGTCTGCTGCGGCGGCTGCGCCTCCAGGATTTCCTCTTCGCTCATCGATCAACTTCGCTCGTGTCGGTGCATCGGCGCACGGGTGTCAACGGTAGTTCAGCCCCATCGCCTTACGCACCTCGTCCATGGTTTCGCGGGCGACGTCGCGCGCCTCCTCGCAACCCTCGGCGATAATGTTGCGCACCAGCGACGGCTGCTCTTCGAACTCCTTGGCGCGCTCACGGATGGGCCGCAGCTCTTTCTGGATGGCATCGATCACCAACGCCTTGCAGTCCAGGCAGCCGATGCCGGCCGTGGTGCAACCTTCGCGCACCCACTGCTTGTGCTCGTCGTCGGTGTATACCTGGTGCAGCTGCCATACCGGGCACAGCTCGGGCGTGCCGGGATCGTCGCGCCGCACGCGGGCGGGATCGGTGGGCATGGTGCGCAGCTTCTGCTCCACCGCCTCCGGTGCCTCGCGCAGGGAGATGGTGTTGTTGTAGCTCTTCGACATCTTCTGCCCGTCCAGCCCCGGCATCTTCGACGCGGGCGTAAGCAGCGCCTGGGGTTCGGGCAGGATAATCTTACCGCCGCCCTCCAGGTAGCCCTGCAGGCGTTCCAGGTCCGCGATGCTGATGTTCTGCTGGCTCTCCAGCAGGGCGCGCGCCACGTCCAACGCCTCCTGATCGCCCTGCTCCTGGTAGCGCTTGCGCAGGTCGGCGTAAAGCTTGGCGTTCTTCTTGCCCATCTTCTTGGCGGCGGCTTCGGCCTTCTCCTCGAAGCCCTGCTCGCGGCCGTAGAGATGGTTGAAGCGCCGCGCCACCTCGCGGGTCAGCTCCACGTGCGCCACCTGATCCTCGCCCACCGGCACCATGCCGGCTCGGTAGATCAGGATGTCGGCAGACTGCAGCAGCGGATAGCCGAGGAAGCCATAGGTGGCCAGATCGCGTTCCTTGAGCTTCTCCTGCTGGTCCTTGTAGCTGGGCACGCGCTCCAGCCAGCCCAGCGGGGTGACCATGCTCAACAGCACGTGCAGTTCGGCGTGTTCCATCACCCGTGACTGGATGAACAGTTTGGCGGAGTTGGGGTCGATCCCCGCTGCCAGCCAGTCGATCACCATGTCCCAGACGTTCTCGGAGAGGATCTCCGGCTCTTCGTAGTGTGTGGTCAGCGCATGCCAATCGGCGATGAAGAAAAAGCACTCGTATTCGTGCTGCAGCTTGAGCCAGTTCTTCAGCACGCCGTGGTAGTGCCCCAGGTGCAGCTTGCCGGTGGGGCGCATACCCGAAAGTACGCGTTGGTATTGCGCGGGGATGGTATCCACTTCTCTCCTCTTGACCTCGTTGGATGATTCGTCGCTGATAAACGTTTCCCGCACGATAGCGGGACTACAGTCCGACCAGTTTGAACAGCTCGCTCTGCAACAATGCGACCGGTACGCCGAGGATATCCCGCAGCATGCCGGTCGCCAGCAGCGCCACCAGAATGATGAACCCGTAGGGTTCGATGCGGCTGAAGCGCCAAGCCAGTGGTCCCGGCAGCAAGCCGGTCACCACGCGGCCTCCATCCAGCGGCGGCAACGGCAGGAGATTGAGCACCATGAACACGATGTTGATGGTGATCCCCGCCCCTCCCATGTAGATCAGCGGTACGGCTATCCAGTCCAGATTACCGGCGCTGGCAACCCCGATCTTCATCACGGCAGCCCACAGCAGCGCCATGACCAAATTGGCGGCAGGACCCGCCGCTGCAACGATGGCCATGTCGCGTTTCGGGTGGCGCAAATTTTCCCACGTCACCGGTACCGGTTTGGCCCAGCCAAACACGAACCCGCCGATCAACAGCAGAACGGCGGGAATCAGTAACGTACCGACGGGATCGATGTGCTTGAGGGGATTGAGGGTGAGGCGCCCCATCATCATGGCGGTGGGATCGCCCAGGCGTTTGGCCACCCAGCCATGCGCCACCTCGTGCACCGTGATGGCGAACAGGACGGGTAGCGCCCACACGGCGATGCGCTGCAGCATATTCAGTTCTAGCATCGGGCGATTATACCGGGTCGCGAGGGGATGCGCCGCTGGGGCTACTCTTCGAACAGGGAGACATCGCCCTTCCCCACCCGCACCACCACGGGAGCCGCACCGGTGAGGTCGACGACGGTGGAGGGCTCCAGCCCGCAATGGCCGCCGTCGATGATCAAATCCACGGCATGGCCGAGGATTTCGCGCATCTCGTAGGGGTCGGTAAGGGGCATCTCGTCGTCAGGGAGCTGCAGGGTGGAGCTCATCAGCGGCTCGCCCAGTTCTGCCAGCAGCGCCTGGGTGATGACGTTGTCCGGTACGCGCAGCCCGATGGTCTTGCGCTTGGGATTCTGCAGGCGGCGCGGCACCTCGCGGGTCGCCAGCAGCAGGAAGGTGTAGGGCCCCGGTGTGAGTCCCTTCAGCAGTCGGTAGGCCACGTTGTCCACGCGGGCGTAGGTGGAGAGGTCGGTGAGATCGCGACACACCAGGGTGAAGTCGTGGCGATCGTCGACCCGGCGAATGGCACGGATGCGCTCCTGGGCCTCCTTGTTGCCGATGCAGCAGCCCAGGGCATAACTGGAGTCGGTGGGATAGATGATCAGCCCCCCGTCGCGCAGGATCTCCACGGCGCGGCGTACCAGCCGCACCTGGGGATTGTCGGGGTGGATCTGAAAAAACTGGGACATGAGAACGAGGCGTCCGTCGCCGAAAGGGCGCCATTATAGACTGATCTCAACCTCCCGGCGGGCCATTCCGCACCGTCCGCAAGCGACTCACCCGAGACCGGCCTTGCCGATCAGCACCAGGGGTACCGGTGAGACCGCCAGCAGAATCAGCGCCAGATAGTGCGGAAACGGAAACAGCCCACTAATGCCCGCCGCAATGCCGATGCCGCCGCCCCCACCGATGAAGGCGTTGCCGGGCGTGTTCAGCGCCACAGCCAGCGCCAGGTAGCGATGGCGCAGGAAGAACGACAGCCAGCGCGTGGGTACGCGCCGCGTGAGATAGAGCATGCGCTGGTGGGGCGTCATCTCCTCCATCTCGTGAACCAACGCCTCGCCGCGGCGCAGCCCCAGCCACCCCAGCACTCCGCCCAGCAGCGACACCGGCACCAGGCGGCCCAATCCATAACTCAGCGCCAGCGACAACACCGTAGCACCGTAGACCAGCAGGATGCCCGGTACACCGCCTACCAGCATGACGAACAGTCCCAGTTCGATGCCGGGAACAAAAGGCATGGCCAAGAACAGCACATAGGCCGTCAGGACCGCGAACAGCAGCAGGTAATCGCGCCCGCGGAGCGAGACGAGCAGATCGCTGACCCGCAGTTCCAGCCGGCTCCCCACCCAGTAGACGAGCGCGATCGCTACCACCAGCAGGCCCACCCGCAGGAACAAACGCGTGCGATCGCCACGGATGCGATGGTCGTTGGGATGCACCGCCATCGCCGGTTACGAACCTAGGCGACGCGGTTGGGGGCCGCAGTGGCAGCACCCGCCAGCACTGCGTCGATGGGGCGGCACCCGGCTGGCAGCGGTGCGAACCGTCCCGGTGCCAGCCAAGTCTGCTCGGGACCGTGGAAATCGGAACCGCACGAGGCGTAGAGTGCATGGCGCTGGGACAATTCAACCAGCAGCGCAGTGCGATCCGGCGACTGGCTGCCGGAGACGACCTCAATCCCGACCCCACCGGCGGCGGCGAACTCCTCCACCAGGCAGCGCAGCTTGCGGTTGTGGAGCGGATAGCGCAGCGGATGGGCCAGTACCGCCATTCCGCCGGCAGTACGGACCCAGCCGATGGCAGTCGCAATATCCACCCAGCGGCTGGGGACATGGCCCGGCCTGCCGCGCGCCAGAAACCGTTTGTGAGCAGCCGCCGTCGTCGTCGCATGGCCCTGCGCGACCAGCCAACGTGCAATGTGGGTGCGGGTGACGGAAGCGCCCCCAGCCAGGGCCTGTGCGCCTTCCAGCGCTCCGGCGATACGCCGCTTCTCCAGGCGCCGGGCGATCGCCGCGGCGCGATCGGCGCGCAACGCCTCCAGCCGCCGTAGTCCCTGCCGCAGCGGGGAACTATCGGCGTCGATACCCAATCCCACCACGTGGACGTTGATCCCTTCCCAGGTGGTGGAGAGTTCGATACCGGGCACGAAATCGACGCCCTCGTCCGCCGCGGCCCGTGCCGCCGCCGCAAGACCTGCGGTAGTGTCGTGGTCGGTCAACGCCAGGCGCGTCACGCCGAAGCGCTTGGCGTAGCGGATCAATTCGTCTGCTGACAACGTGCCGTCAGAGGCCGTCGAATGGAGGTGAAAATCGGTGTCGCATGTCATGGCATCCCATTTTAGCCGGCAATCGGCAATCCGTTTTGTGCGACAATGGCGCTCCCGTTGCAACGCGTGGCTATCATGAAGTTTCTGTTCGATTTCTTCCCCATCCTGCTGTTCTTCATCGCGTACAAAGTCTGGGACATCTTCGTCGCCACCGGTGTGGCCATCGGCGCCACTTTTCTGCAGGTGGGCCTGTTCTGGTTCAAGCATCGCCGCTTCGAGCGCATGCACCTGATCACGCTGGCGCTGATCGTTGTTTTCGGCGGACTCACCATCGCGCTGCGCGACGAAACGTTCATCAAGTGGAAACCCACTATCCTCAACTGGCTGTTCGCCGTCGCCTTCCTGGGAAGCCGCTTCATCGGTAACAAACCGCTGGTGCAGCGCATGATGGAGAGCAACTTTTCGCTGCCCGATCCGGTCTGGCGGCGCCTGAATCTGATCTGGTTCATCTTCTTCACTGCTATGGGCGCCGTGAATCTCTACGTCGCGTTCACGTTCGACACCGCGACCTGGGTGAATTTCAAGCTGTTCGGCATGATGGGCCTCACCGTGCTGTTCGTCATCGCACAGGCCTTCTACCTGGCACGCCACATCCCCGATCAACCCGAAGAGGAGTCCTGAATGCTTTACGCGATCCTCGCCGAGGACAACCCCGGCTCCCTGGCGCTGCGCCTTAGCGTGCGTCCCGACCATCTCGCACGCCTGCAACAACTGCAGGACGAAGGCCGCATGGTGTTGGCGGGCGCGCACCCGGCGGTGGACAGCGAAGACCCCGGCGAGGCCGGTTTCAGCGGCAGCCTGATCGTCGCCGAATTCGACAGCCTGGCTGCGGCGCAGAGCTGGGCCGAGGCCGACCCTTACGTCGCCGCCGGCGTCTACCGCGCGGTGCAGGTCAAACCGTTCCGCCGGGCATTTCCGCGATGAGCGCACGCGTCGACGCCATCCGCGCACGCCTGACCGACGCCTTCGCGCCAGCCCACCTGGAGATCGTGGACGAAAGCCACATGCACGCCGGCCACGCCGGGGCTCGCGACGGACGCGGTCACTTCGCCGTTACCATCGTCGCTGCGGCGTTTGCGGGAATGACACCCATCCAGCGGCACCGCGCGGTCTACCAGGCGCTGGGCGAGCTGATGCAGACCGACATCCACGCCTTGAGCATTCAGGCGACGACGCCGAACGAGTAAAGAACCCGGAGAGGAACAGGCCATGCCCCCATCAAAGATCGTATTGTCCCTGATCGCCGCGGCACTGCTTGGGAGCGGCGGAACCGCGCTCGCGGCGGATGCCGCGGCCGCCAAAGACAAGGTGCTGCTCACCGTCAACGGCAAACCCGTCACCGCGGAAACACTGGATTTCTACACCCAGCGCCGGCTTGCCGACGGCAGTGCCCAGCCCGACAGCGCGGGTCACGCCCCCAACCTGATGAACGATCTGGTGGCGCTGGAGCTGATGGCCCAGCAGGCCGAAAAGCAGGGATTGCAGAAAGAGCGCTCGGTAAAGATGCTGCTCGACCTGACCCGCAAGAACCTGCTGGCGCAAAATCTCATGCAGTCCTATCTGCGCGAGCATCCGGTGACCGACGCCGAGCTCCACAAGGCTTACGATCTCGTCAAGGACCGCATGTACGGAGCGCAGTACCACGTCTACCACATCCAGGTGGCCGACGAAGCCAAGGCGCGCGACTTGATCGCGCAACTGAAACAAGGCGCCGATTTCGCTGCGCTGGCCAAAGCCAACTCTCAGGACCCGACCGGTGCCTCCGGTGGCGAGCTGGGCTGGTTCGGCAAGGGACAGATGCCGCCGGAGTTCACGGCGGCGATCGAAAAGACCCCCGCAGGTTCCGTCGCCGAAGAGCCGGTGAAAAGCAGCCATGGCTGGCACGTGGTGCGTGTCGCCGCCACCCGCCAGCAGCCGCCGCCCAGCTTCGAGGATGCACGGCAAAACCTGGAATCGCTGGTGCGCAACCAGCAACTGCAGGCCTACGTGGTCCAACTGCGTTCGGAGGCCAAGATCGAACAGCCCAAATGATGCTGCGGGTCGAGTCGCAGCATCCAGCGTGACGAAAAACCGCCCCCGGGCGGTTTTTCTCTTTGTACTCACCGCGTTGCGTGCTCGGCGCAGGCGCGGCGACGGAGACTGACATGATCCCATCACGGGCGTCCGCTATCCTTGGACTCATGCCAACCACCAACGAGACATCGTTATGAGGGGGAAGATCATCGTCTGGATGGTGCTGTTCCTGGGCCTGGTGGCCGTGGTCAGCGCCCTGCTCTATCCGGCGCTCAAAGGCGCCTTTCTCGCCAACCCCGTCTTCAACGGAATGATCATCGGCGTACTGCTGATCGGCATCGCCGTCAACTTCCGTCAGGTTGCCGCCCTCAATCCGGAGCTGGCGTGGCTGGGCGAGCGGCGCCGCGGCGAGACCGGCGCGGATGCGGGCAAGATCCAACTGCTGGCGCCGTTGACGCGCATGCTGGCGGCCCGCGAAGGCAAGCTGCGCATCTCCGCCATGGCCGCGCGCTCGGTGCTGGACGGGCTGCGCATGCGCCTCGACGAGCACCGCGACGTGTCGCGCTACCTGGTGGGGCTGCTGATTTTTCTCGGCTTACTGGGCACCTTCTGGGGCTTGCTGGACACCGTCTCCTCCGCCGGCAAGGTGATCGCCGGACTTCAGGTGGGCGGCGCCGACGTCGGCGAGGTGTTCGAGCGCCTGAAGCAGAACCTGCAGGGGCCGTTGACCGGCATGGGTACCGCCTTCAGTTCGTCGCTGTTCGGCTTGGGCGGCGCCCTGGTACTGGGATTTTTCGATCTCCAGGCCGGCCATGCCGAGAATCGCTTCTTCAAAGCCGTGGAGGATTGGCTGGCCGAAGCGACACACCTGGCGAGCCCGGCCTTCGCCGACGGCGAAAGCTCCGGCCCCGCCTATATCGAGGCGTTGCTGGACAAGACCGCCGACAGCCTCGAGGCCCTGGAGCGGCTGGTGGGCCGCGGCGAGGAGGAGCGCGCCAGCATGCGCGAGCAACTGCTGCAGCTCACCACGCGTCTCTCCGAGGTGAGCGACCAGATCCGCGCCGAGCAGCAGCTCACCAAGGGGCTGGCGCGCCAGCATCAGGAGCTGCAACCGCTTATCGCCCGGCTCACGGAAGCCATCGAACGCGGCTCCGATGCCCAGGAGGGACTGCACGATCATCTGCGCGGCCAGGAGAGCGCGCTACGCGAAGTCACGCAGGCCAACAGCGCGGCCCAACGCGAACTGTTGGACGAGCTGCGCCAGGAGCTGCGGTTGATGACGCGCGCCCTCAGCGCACGCAACGACTGACGACGCAATGTTCACCCTCACCCGTCGCGCCCGCACCATCAACATCTGGCCGGGGTTCGTCGACGCCCTCGCCTCGGTGCTGCTGGTGTTCATCTTCATGCTGCTGTTCTTCGTCATCGCGCAGTTCTACCTAAGCGGCGTGCTGGCCGGACGCGAGGCGGCACTGGAAAAGCTGACGCGCAATATCAACGAACTGGCAGACACCCTGGCGCTGGAACGCGACAAGAGCGCCGGCCTTGAGCAGCAGGTAGCGCGACTGGATGCACACCTGCGCGCAACCCTGGCCGAGAAGGAGGAGCTGGGCAACCGTTTACTGCTCACCACGCAGCGGGCGCAGGTGGCGGAACAGGCACTGCAGGCCGCGCGCGAAACCGTCACGGCAGACAAGGAGGCGATTCGGCTCAAGCTGCTGGAGATCGCAAGCCTGCAGCAGGACATCGACGCGTTGCGCAAGCTGCGCGAGGAACTGGAGAGCAAGGTGTCCGGCCTCGCCGGCGAGTTGCAGCAGCGCAGCGCCGAGCTGGGCGCTGAACGCGACCGCAGCCAACAATTGGAAGCGCAACTGGCCAACCAACGCGAGCGCACCCTGCTGGCGCAACAGACGCTGCAACAGCGCGACATCCGCATCGCCGACCTGGGGGCGCAAGTGGTCTCCCAGGATCAGGCGCTCGCGGAGCAGCAACGGTTGAGCGAACACCGCCAACAGCAGATCGCCCAGCTCAATCAGCAGATTGCCGCGCTGCGCGAGCAGATCGCCCAGCTCTCCGCGGCGCTCGATCTGGAGCAATCGCGCGTCAAGGCGCAGCAGGTGGAGATCGCCGATCTCGGCCAGCGGCTCAACCTGGCGTTGGCGCAGAAGGTGCAGGAGCTCAACCGCTACCGCTCGGAATTCTTCGGGCGCCTGCGCGAGGTGCTGGGCAATCGCGAGGACATCCGCATCGTCGGCGACCGCTTCGTGTTCCAGTCGGAGGTGTTGTTCGCCACCGCCGAGGCAGAGCTGGGCGAGAACGGCAAGCGCCAGATCGCGGCATTGGCGACCTCGCTCAAGGAGGTGGCGGCGCGCATCCCCGGGGATCTCGACTGGGTGCTGCGCGTGGACGGACACACCGACCGCCGCCCCATCAACACCCCGCAGTTTCCCTCCAACTGGGAGCTCTCCAGCGCCCGCGCGCTCTCCATCGTGCGTTACCTGATCAGCCAGGGCATCCCGCCCCGGCGATTGGTGGCCGCCGGTTTCGGTGAGTACCGTCCTCTAACCACAGCCGACACGCCAGAGGCATGGCAACGCAACCGGCGCATCGAGATCAAACTGACGTTGCCCTAGGACAGAGAGGGCTTTGCGAAGCGTACCACCACCGTGAGTGGTGCCCCGCGCCAAGACAGCACGTTTGAGTGGGTCGTGTTTTCCTTGGCGATCTCGACTCTGGCTTCCTGCTTCGTTCTACCTCCTGCATCCCTGCGGTCGTTGTCGCCTTGGTGAGAGTTCATCGGTTGTTGTTTGTCTAAAAACCTTGTCCGCTCGCCAAGCCGCCATGAACGGCACACGCGTTTTTCGACGATTTGTATTTCGTGCGATTTGCGTCTTCGCGTTATCAATAGCCGTCGCTAGCGGCGGTGCATCCCGCACGCCTCCAACGCGGCGAATAAACGGTCCACGTCCTGCGAGGTGTTGTAGAGGTGCGGCGTGATGCGCAACGCATCGCCGCGCTGGCTGATGTAGACCTGGTGTTCGGCCAGCCGTTGCGGGAGCTTGGGTGTCAGCTCTCCGGCATAGCGCAGGCCGAGGTAGTGACCGGCACGCAGGTGCGCGGCGGATGCGGTGAATCCGTAGGCGTCGGCGCGTGCGACGATCTCGCTGGTCAGGCTGGCCAGCGTCGCCGCGATGGCGTCCACTCCCCAGGCGTGCAGTTGCTGCAGCGCCGCTTCGGCCACGGGCATCAATTGAAAATGGGAGCGCTCGCCCATGTCGAAGCGCCGCGCGCCGGGCTGGTAGGTGTCGCGGTAATCGACCAGACGCGTGAAATCCTCGCTGCCCTCGCGGGTGATCCAGTTGTACTCCAGCGGTTCGCCCTGCTGCCAGCGCGGCGCAACGTAGCAAAAACCCAAGGCATAGGGACCGAGCAGCCACTTGTAGGTGGCGGCGACGGCGAAATCGGGTTGAACCGCGCGCACGTCGAAGGGCAGCGCGCCCGCCGACTGGGTCAGATCCAACACCAGTGCCGCACCCACTTCGCGACAGCGCGCACCGATGGCAACCAGGTCCAGCAACGCCCCGTCCACCCAGTGACAGTGCGGCAACGCCACAATGCCCACTTGGTCGGAGATCTGATCGAGGACGACGCGCGTCCAGTCGTTGTCCTCGGGTCTAGCCACCGTCACCATCCGCGCACCGCGCTCGCGCGCCAGTTCGCGCCACGGATAGACGTTGGAAGGGAACTGTTCCGCCAACACCACGATCGCCTGTCCCGCGGCAAGCGGTAGGTTGCGCGCGGCCAGTCCCATGCCATAGCTGGCGGAGGGTACGATGGCCACGTCGTCGGCGCTGGCACCGATCAGCTCGGCAAAAAGCGCTCGCGTTCGCTCGGCGCGAGGGAAGAAATCGTCGGGCGAGATGCGCCACGGCTGCCCCTTGATGCGTACGCCGGCCTCGCCCGCCGCAACGCCTGCCTTGAGCAACGGCGACATGTAGCCGCAGTTCAGGTAGGTCACCTCGTCCGGAATATCGAAGAGGTGGCGCTGACAGGGAAGGGTTTCAGGAATGGGCGACGGCGTGTCATCCGGCATCTTCGAGCATCCTCAGCAGTTCGGTTTCGTCGAGCACGGTCACGCCCAGTTCGCGTGCCTTGGCCAATTTGGAGCCGGCGTCGGCGCCGGCCACCACATAGTGGGTCTTTTTGGAGACGCTGCCGGCCACTTTGGCACCCAGCGCTTGGAGACGCTCCTTTGCCTCGTCGCGCGTGAGACTCTCCAGCGCGCCGGTGAGCACGAAAGTCTGACCGGCCAGGGGCTGCGCGTCGGCGCCCCGGACCTCGATGGCGGGCCAGCGGATTTCAGCCTCCAACAGCGCGGCGATCACATCCTGGTTATGCGGCTGGTGGAAGAAGTTCGCGACGTGTTCGGCTACTACCGGTCCCACATCGGGTACCTGTTGCAACGTCTCGGAATCGGCTTTCACGAGGGTATTCAAATCGCCGAAATAGTTGGCCAGCGCCTGCGCGGTGGCTTCGCCCACTTCGCGGATACCCAGGGCGAACAGAAATCGCGACAGCGTGGTTGCGCGGCTCTTATCGATTGCGGCCACCAGATTGGCCGCCGATTTATCCCCCATGCGTTCCAGTGCAGCCAGCTGTTGCTGGGTCAACGTGTAGAGATCGGCCACCGAATCGATCATCCCCGTCTCCACCAACTGATCGACCAGTTTGTCGCCCAACCCTTCGATATCCATGGCACGCCGCGAGGCGAAGTGTTTGATGGACTCCTTGCGTTGCGCGGAACAGAACAACCCGCCGCTGCAGCGGGTCACCGCCTCGCCTTCTGCACGCGTCACGTCCGATCCGCACACCGGACAGCGTGCGGGCATCTGAAACTCGCGCGCATCGGGCGGACGGCGGTCCGCCAGCACCCGCACCACTTCGGGAATCACATCGCCCGCGCGGCGCACGATCACGGTATCGCCGATGCGCACATCCTTGCGGCGCACTTCGTCTTCGTTGTGCAGCGTGGCGTTGGTGACGGTCACCCCACCCACGAACACCGGCTCCAGGCGCGCCACCGGCGTCAGTGCGCCGGTACGGCCCACCTGTACCTCGATGTCGACGACTCGGGTGAGTTCCTCCTGCGCCGGAAACTTGTGCGCCAACGCCCAGCGCGGCGCGCGCGAGACGAACCCCAGCGTCTGCTGCAAATCGATGCGATCGACCTTGTAGACCACGCCGTCGATCTCGTACGGCAATCCATCACGCCGCTCGGCGATGGCGTCGTAGTAGCCCTGGCAGCCAGCTGAACCGCTGACGCAGCGCTGTTCGCGCGACACCGGCACGCCCCACTCGCGCAACCGCGCGAGGATGACGCTGTGTCGCCCGGGAAGCTCCGCCCCCTCCACCTGTCCCACGCCGTAGCAGAGGAAGGTGAGCGGACGTTGCGCGGTGATGGTGGGATCGAGCTGGCGCAGGCTGCCAGCGGCGGCATTGCGCGGATTGACGAACACCTTTTCGCCGCGTTCCCGTGCCGCGGCGTTCATCGCTTCGAATCCGGCCTTGAGCATAAACACCTCGCCGCGCACTTCCAGCAGCGGCGGCACGTCGTCTCCGCGCAGGTGCAGTGGCACCGCCTTGATGGTGCGCACGTTTTGGGTGACATCCTCTCCGTGCTCACCGTCGCCGCGCGTCGCCGCCTGGACCAATCGCCCCCGTTCGTAGCGCAGACTGACCGCCAACCCGTCGAGCTTGGGTTCGCAGGAGTAGTCGATGGGAACGTCGGGCTGCTTCAAACGCTCACGAATACGGCGATCGAAATCCTCCAGCTCCTGGGGACTGAAGGCGTTGTCCAACGAGAGCATGGGAACGGCATGGCGCACTTCGGCGAAGGCTCTGAGCGGCCCCGCTCCTACGCGCTGTGTGGGGGAATCGGGGGTGATCAGCTGCGGGTGCTGCGCCTCGAGCGTCTGCAGCTCGCGCAGCAACCGATCGTATTCGGCGTCGGGGACTTCGGGATCGTCGAGGACGTAGTAGCGGTAGTTGTGGTGCTCGATGCGCCGGCGCAGCTCGTCGACGCGTGCCTTGACCGTTTCGCTCACCCGCGCAGGCTCAGCGGGTCGCCTTGCCGGCCTGGGCGACGCGCAGACGGCGTTCGAACTCGCGCACCCGTTCGCGCAGGTGCTCGATGCCCTGAGTGCGCAGCGGATTGCGATCCGAATCGAGCAGCCGTCCCTCCAGATGACGCGTCAGGCTCTGGGCGGTGGCGATGAGCTCTTCCAGGGCGGCGGCCGGGCGTTGCGGACCCGGAAGTATCAGGAACAGCGATACGCCGGGGGTCGAAAACGTTTCCAACTCCTGCGGTTCGAAATAGCCCGGCTCCACGCTGTTGACCAGGCTGAAGAGACGATCGCCTGCGGCGTCCATGCGGTGATAGATGCGCATGGCGCCGTACTCCATACCGCACTCGCGCAGCGCGCTGTCCAACTCTGTGCCGCCAAAATCCGCCCCATCGGGGGCGAAGACGTTGACGACGATGACGTCCGAGGGCATGCCCGGTTCGGGAGGGCGGAAGATCTCGTCGTACAGTGTCGGGACGCGATCGTCGTCGTGCAGCACGGGTTCCGCCTCCGTGGGTTCGCGCACCACCGGCTCCACGCGCGGCCGCGCAAGCGGCGGCGGATCGCTGCGCTCGCCCGCGTCGCCGATGGCCGGTTCGATGCGCTGCGGCGCGGCGCCGTCGTCGCTCATCCGCGTGCGGCTCCACAGGTAGACTCCCGCAACGATCCCCACGCCGATCAGCAGCAGTACCAGTCGCAGTCCGTCGAATTCCATGCCGCTATCCGCCTAGCCCGCCGCCATCTGGATGGCGTCGTCCACGTCCACCGCCACCAAGCGCGATACGCCGGGCTCGTGCATGGTGACGCCGGTGAGGTGGTTGGCCAGTTCCATGGTGGTCTTGTTGTGGGTGATGAAGATGAACTGCACGCGCTCGGACATCTCCTTGACCAGGTCGCAGAAGCGCCCCACGTTGGCCTCGTCCAGCGGTGCGTCCACCTCGTCGAGCATGCAGAACGGCGCGGGATTGAGGTGGAAAATGGCGAACACCAACGCCACCGCAGTCAACGCTTTCTCGCCGCCGGAGAGCAGGTGAATGGTGCTGATGCGTTTGCCCGGCGGGCGCGCCATGACGGTAATGCCGGTATCGAGCAGGTCGGTACCGGTCATCTCCAGGTAGGCGTGACCGCCGCCGAACAGGCGCGGGAACATCTCCTTGAGTCCGCTGTTGACCTTGTCGTAGGTCTCCTTGAAACGGGTACGGGTCTCGCGGTCGATCTTGCGGATGGCGTTTTCGAGCGTGTTGAGCGATTCGGTGAGGTCCGCATACTGCGAATCGAGATACTCCATGCGCTCGCTCTGCTCCTTGAACTCGTCGATGGCCGCCAGGTTGATGGGCCCCAGGCGCTGGATGCGCTGGGCGATATTCTCCACCTTCTCGTGCCACTCATCGCTGGTCGCCGATTCGGGCATCTCGTCGAACAACGCCTGCAACGCGAAGCCGGTCTCCAGGATCTGTTCCTCCACGGTCTGGCGACGCACGTGGATGCCCTGCCACTCCATGCGCAGGCGGTCGAGCACTTCGCGCACCTCCTGCACCTTCTGTTCGGCAGCGCTGCGTCCCTGCTCCAACGCGCGCAGGCGCTCGTCGATTTCCTCGACCTTGTGCCGCGCAGTACCCAACTCCGCCTCCACGGCGATGCGCCGTTTGAGCAACTCCTCCAGTTCCGAGGACAGTGCCTGATTCGGCGCCACCGCCTGGCGCAACGCCTCCTGCAGCTCCTCGCGCCGCGTCGCCAAATGGGAGATCTGGCTTTGCATGCGCTCCAGACTCTGCTGGGTGGAGGTGCGGTTGGAGCGCATCGACTCCACACGCAGGGCCATTTGATGCACCTGGTCGCGGTCGCTGCGGGCGCGGGCGCGGCGCTCGTCGAGCAGGGTTTCGTGTTCGCGGCGCTTCTCCACCAGCGCCTCGCGGCGGCGTTGAAACTCCTCCATGCGCTCGACGGCACCATCGAGCCGTCCGCGCGCTTCGCGCACCTGGGTTTCGTCGCGCACGATTTGCTCTTCGGAGTCGCGCAACTCGCGGTTCAAGCGTTCGCTCCGCCCCTTGGCCTGATCCAGCCGGCCGCGCTTGCTGGCCAGTTGTGCCTGGATCTCCGCTTTGCCGTTGTTGAGCCGGTTGAGCTGCGCCTGCAGCTCGTCGCGGCGTTGCTCTTCGTCGCCCAGCGTCTCGCGGTTGTTCTCCAGCGCGAGTTCGAGATCCGAGACGCGCCGGTCGAGGCTGTCGATGAGCGCGTTCAGCTCGCGGCGCTCTTTCTCGCGCTCCAACACACCGGCCCGCGCGTCGCTTTCGCGGACCACGCGCAGCCAGTGACGCCCCACCCAGATTCCGTCGCGGGTAACCACCGAACCGTGGGCCGGAAGCCGCTCGCGCAACCGCAGCGCCTCGCCGAGGTCTTCCGCGGCGTAGACATCCTGCAGCAGCCCCCCCAGCGGCCAGTCGCCGCTCACCTTGGCGGCCAACGCGATCGCACCGTCCAGGTTGCCGCCCGCCGTGGTTTGGTTGCGTTCGAAGAGGGTCACGGTGCCCCCGGCGATGCCGCTCAACAGTTCGGCGTAGGCGTCGATGCCGTCCACGCACACCGCTTCGATGCTGGGTCCTAGCACAGTTTCCACCGCGCGTTCCCAGCCGTTTTCCACCTGCAACTCCTTGGCCAGACGCGGCGCCTCCTTGAGGCCTTGGCGCTCCAGCCAGCCGGCCACCACACCCTTGCCTTCGCCCAGGGCCGCCTGCTGCAGCGCCTCGATGGAGGCGTCGCGCCCACGCGCGTTCTGCAGCTCGGTACGCGCCTGGTGGATCTCCTGGCCGTAGCGGGAATTCTGGTCGCGCAGGGTGCCGATGCGCTCGCTGAAGCCGCCCAACTGCGCCTCCATCTCGGCGCCTTGGGCGACGCGCTCCGTCATCTGTGTCTCGAGTTCGCCGATCTCGCGCTCCAGCGTCTCCCAGGAGAGGCTTTGCAACTCCTGTTCACCGCGCTTGATGGCATCACGCGCGCGCATCAACTGCTGATCGAGGTGCTGGATACGGGTGCGTTCCACCTCCGCGGTTTGCGCCGGTTCGGCCGCCAGGCGGTTGAACTCCTCCCACTCGGCCTGCCAGGTGCGCATAGCCTCCTCGGCGGCGGCCAGCTGGGCGGCCGACTCGCCAGCCTGCCCCTCGGCGGCGTTGATCTGCGGCTCGTGGGTTTGCAACTGTTCGGCCAACTCATTGAGGCGGTGCTGGTCGTTGTGGATGTGCGACTGCGCCTCCTGCCACGCTTTTTCCACCTGCTGCAGGTCGTGCTGTTGGCGATGTTCGGTCTCTTTGCCGTGCTGGATTGCCTGTTCGACGCGGGCGATCTCGGCGCCGACGCCGTAGTAGCGGCCCTGCACCTCGTTGAAGGCGTCGTTGGCCTCCACCTGCTGCGCCCGCCCCTCTTCGATCTGGCGCTCCTGGGCGCGCTGCTCGGCCAGCGCCGATTCGCGGCGCGTCTCCTGCTCGCGGATCTTCTGCTCCAGCGCCTTGTCCTCGCGATCGAGACCGCGCCAGCGCAGCGCCAGATGCTCGGCCTTGAGGCGGCGCTCCTCTTCTTTGAGCACCTTGAAGCGCTCCGCCGTCCTGGCCTGACGCTGCAGGTGCTGAAGCTGTTTGGCCACTTCTTCGCGCAGATCCTCCAGGCGCTCCAGATTCTCGCGGGTGTGGCGCATGCGGTTCTCGGTTTCGCGGCGCCGCTCCTTGTATTTGGAGATGCCGGCGGCCTCCTCCAGGTAGACGCGCAGCTCCTCGGGTTTGGCCTCGATGAGCCGCGAGATCATTCCCTGTTCGATAATGGAGTAGCTGCGCGGCCCCAGGCCGGTGCCGAGAAAAACGTCGGTGATGTCGCGGCGCCGACAGCGTGCGCCGTTCAGGAAGTAGTTGGACTGGCCGTCGCGCGAGACGACGCGCTTTACCGATATCTCGGCATAAGTGGCGTACTGTCCGCCCAGCGAACCGTCGCTGTTGTCGAACACCAGTTCGATGGAGGCCTGCCCCACCGGCTTACGCGAGGTGGAACCGTTGAAGATCACGTCGGCCATGGAGTCGCCGCGCAGATTCTTGGCTGAGGTCTCGCCCATCACCCAGCGCACCGCGTCGATGACGTTGGATTTGCCGCAACCGTTGGGTCCCACGATACCGGTGAGATTGCTGGGCAGGGGGATACTGGTGGGATCGACGAACGACTTGAACCCAGCGAGTTTGATCTTCTTCAAGCGCATAGCGGGTTACGATACCGAAAAACTTTCCCTCGCTTCAACGCGGGAAAATAGTTGAAATTTATCGTTTAAGCTTATGTTTTCAATAAACTTATCGGACTCGTCCCTGGACCACGGCGCACCGCGGGCGTCTGCGCGCCCAGCCAGCCTCATCAACTTGTCATCGTCGGGAGCTGCGGGTATCGTTGCGCCGCATGACGACGCAACCTAGCAAAACCCTCGAGACCTTCGCCAATCCTCAGGTGGGGCGCGATTATACCATCCGGATCCGAATTCCGGAGTTCACCTGCCTGTGCCCCAAGACCGGGCAGCCGGACTTCGCGACCCTGAACCTGGAATACGTGCCGGATGCACTGTGCGTGGAGCTGAAATCGCTCAAGCTCTACGTCTGGTCGTTTCGCGATGAGGGCGCCTTCCACGAAGCGGTGACCAACCGCATCCTCGACGATCTAGTCGCCGCCTGCACCCCACGTTTCATGCGCCTTACCGCCGAATTCAATGTGCGCGGCGGTATCTACACCACCGTGGTGGCGGAACGGCGCGCCGACGGCTGGACACCGCACCCGCCTGTCACGCTGCCTTGACTCATGCTGTTTGACCTGTTCCGCGGTATCGGTTACCTAGGGCGCGGCATGCGCCGCCTGCGTCAGCCGGGTATCCGTCGCTATGCCATTGTACCGATCGCCATCAGCGGCTCCCTGTTCAGCGGCTTCATCGTCTCCGCCTATCTCGGTTTCGAGTGGTTGATGGGGCAGTTTCTACCCCAGGGCTACGAGTGGTTGCAGTGGCTGTTGTGGCCGCTGTTTGCCATCTCCATTCTGCTGATTTTGATCTACGGTTTCGCGCTAGTGGCCAATCTGGCCGCATCGCCCTTCAACGGCGCGCTGGCCAACGCGGTGGAGCGGTCGGAAACCGGCGATGTCACCCGCGCCGGCGGCATCGGCATCATCGGCGATTCCCTGGCCGCGCTGGGTACGGAACTCAAGCGTATCGGCCACTACCTGATCCGCGCGATCCCCCTGTTGCTGCTGTTCCTGATCCCGGGCATCAACCTCATCGCGCCTGCCCTGTGGCTGTTGTTCAGCGCCTGGGTGCTGGCCTCAGAATACGCCTCCCCGTCCTTGGACAACCACGGCATTTCTTTCAAGGCGCAACGTCAGATGTTGCGGCGCCGACCGCTGATGGTGTTGGGATTTGGCGGCGTAACACTGTTCGCGAGCATGGTCCCGATACTCAACTTCTTCGTCATGCCGGCCGCCGTGGCGGGCGCAACGCTGATGCATCTGGAGCACTTCCGTACCCAAACGCGATAATCCGCATCACGTTTGCTCCAGTTCGTAGCTCTCCATCAATTGGCGCATGACCTCACCCGCGCGTTGCTCCGTCAGCAGCTCGAGGGCCACGTGAGCATCGAGGTAAGCCAACAGAAAATTGACCGCATAGCGATCGGCGCGAGACGGGTCTTGCTGTATGGCAGCCAGGCAGCGACCGAAACTGTAGTGGGCAATCTTACGTAGCTGATCCTTATCCTTGATACCGCGGTTGCGCACACAGAACAGCGGGGCATATTTGTAGAGATGTTGTTTGGCGTCGCTCGTCATCTCCCCATGTTCGGCGGCCGCCAGCCGCCATGCCATCGTCAACGCGTCGTAAGCTTCCGCCGCCCATTGTTTGTTTTTGCGCGGTCTCCTCATCCCGTCCCTATCCGGCAAGATGCCGTTTCAACCGCGCCACACCCTCCTGCAATTGCGCCAGTGAAGTGGTATAGGCGAAGCGCACATGTTGCGCGGCTCGGTAGTCTCCAAAATCGATACCGGGTGTAATTGCCACGCCGGTCGCCTCCAACACCTCCCACGCAAAACGATAACTATCGGAGGTGAAGCGACTGCAATCCGCGTATATGTAGAACGCTCCCTGCGGTATCAAAGGTATTCCGAATCCCAAATCGCGCAGTGCAGGCAGCAGATAGTCGCGACGTTCACGGAAGGCCTCTCTGCGCGCTTCAAGTATCGCCCGGGTTTCTGGTGTAAATGCCGCCAAAGCGGCGTACTGCGCGGGTGTCGAGGCCGAGATGAAGATGTTCTGTGCGAGTTTTTCCACTTCGCGCACGTATGCCTGCGGTGCAACCAACCAGCCGATGCGCCAACCGGTCATACCGAAGTACTTGGAAAAGCTGTTGACCACAAAAGCCTCGTCGGTCAACGCCAGCACGGTAGTGGTATCACCTTCGTAGATCAATCCATGGTAGATCTCGTCGACGATCAAGTGCCCCCCGCGCGCCGCCACCGCGTCGACGACGCTTTGCATGTCGCTACGCTCCACCAGCGTACCGGTGGGATTGGACGGCGATGCCAGTAGCGCAGCCACCGAGTTCTCGTCCCAGTGCTGGCGAATCAACTCCGCCGTCAACTGATACCGGCTCTCTGCACTGACAGCGATCGGGGTCGCGGCACCCTCCACGAGGCGTACGAAATGGCGGTTGCAGGGGTAGCCGGGATCGGCCATCAACACCCGTTGGCCAGGATCCACGAGAACGCCGCACACCAGTTGCAAGGCGCCAGATGAGCCAGGGGTGACGATGATGCGCTCCGGCGCCACCTCCACCGCATAGCGTTCGTGGTAGAGGCGCGCGATCGCCGTGCGCAATTCACCGATGCCGACGGCGGGTGTGTAGTGGGTCTTGCCCTCGGCCAACGCTCGCTGACCGGCCGCAACAACCGGATCGGGCGTCGTGAAGTCGGGCTCACCGACCTCCATGTGGATGACGGATCGGCCGGCTGCTTCCATCTGCAACGCCCGTGCGAGCAGATCCATGACATGGAAGGGTTGAATCTCGCCCATGCGACGGGCGATGCGGGTGATTTGTTCGCTCATTGCCGACCTGGAGCGGGTGTTGAGTTTCCGACTGCGGGACGCGCCTGTGAACAAATCAAAACGCCGCCCAACCGGCGGCGTCGTGGGAGTGTCCACTCGACGCGCTCACAGTATATCTTCGGTAATCCCCTGCTTGCGCATGATTTCGCGCAATCGGCGCAAGGCATCCATCTGGATTTGCCGCACCCGCTCGCGCGTCACGCCGATTTCGTTCCCGACCTCTTCCAGGGTCGCTTTTTCGTATCCGTGCAACCCGAAGCGGCGCTCCACGACTTCGCGCTGTTTGTCGTTGAGCTGATCCAGCCACAATTCGAGATTGTTGTAGAGATCTTCGTCGATCAAGCGATCGGACGGATCCTGGTTCTGTTCATCGGGGATGGAATCGAGCAGCGACTTGTCCTCGTCCTTACCGATAGGGGTATCGACCGACGCGATGCGCTCGTTGAGTCCCAGCATACGTTTGACTTCTGGAATCGGTTTGTCGAGCAGGGTGGCAATCTCTTCTGCGCTCGGCTCGTGATCCAGTTTTTGCGCCAACTGGCGCGCAGCGCGCAAGTAGACGTTGATCTCTTTGACCACATGAATAGGCAGCCGAATGGTGCGCGTCTGATTCATGATCGCCCGTTCGATGGTTTGACGTATCCACCAGGTGGCGTAGGTGGAGAAGCGGAAGCCCAGCTCCGGATCGAACTTGTCCACCGCACGGATCAGGCCCAGGTTGCCCTCTTCGATGAGGTCGAGCAGCGGCATGCCGCGGTTGAGATAGCGTCGCGCGATCTTGACCACCAGGCGCAGGTTGCTTTCGATCATGCGCTTGCGCGCCGAATCGTCACCGCGCTGAGCCAAGCGGGCGAAGTGCACCTCTTCCTCGGCGGTCAGCAACGGGGAGAATCCGATCTCGTTGAGATAAAGACGCGTCGCATCCATTTCCGCATCCGAATCGGAGGAGAAACGCCGCGAAGTGACCTTGGATTTCAGGCGTTCCTTTTCGGCATCGGTTTCGTCGACTTCCTCGTCAACCCCATCGAAATCGTCATCAGCATCCGCCACGTCGAGTTCCTTCTCGTCCAGGGTTTCTTCATCGAATTCGTACTCGATGCTATCGTCGTTGGCGCTGCGATCAGTATCCTCGATCGCGTTCATACCGTGCGATTCGGTAGAGCCTTGCGACGTCTTACTGCGTTTTGGCATTCCCTGTTCTCCCAGATGACTCGGCACATCAGAACAGTGAAAAATTCAACTCCCGACCGGTTGCCGGTGCAGGAGCGGCTATCACTCGTCCCTTCAGGCCCATCCTGCGAAGATCTTACGCGCCTAGCGTTACCAAATTCCGACGCGTACGCCATCTGCGCTCCCGAACAGATGGTTCCCGATTAGGTGCGGAACAGACACCTCCCCCTCCGGCTGCAATTCTCGGCAAGTGAATGGCTCTGCCGTGAGGGGTTCGAATACGATGCTCAACGTTTCGGCAACAGACTCTGGGGATCAACCGGCTCCCCATTGCGCCGAATCTCGAAATGAAGCATGGGACGGGTAGCTTCCGTATCACCCATTTCCGCAATCAGCTGGCCTGCGCGTAACGTCTCACCTTCTTTCACTAACAGACGTCTGTTGTGTCCGTACGCACTCAGGTAGACGCTGTTGTGTTTGACGATGATAAGCTGACCGTAACCGCGAAGTCCACTCCCGCTGTAGACCACCCGACCGGGTGCCGCAGCCCGCACCGGCTGCCCTGTCGACCCGCCGATATCTACACCTTTGCGGCCTGGATCACTACGCGAGAAGGTTTTTAGTAGCGCGCCATCCGTCGGCCATTGCCACTCCAACCTGACCGTACCAATCGTAGGTGTTTTCCGCGCCGGCCGCGGCTGACGTACGGGTGCGGCACTCGACGCACGTCCATTACCGGATGGTGGGGAACTGCTGCGCGGTACGTGAACGGTGCGACTCTCGGTGCTCGCCTGCGGCGTGATGCGCAGACGTTGATCCGGATAGATGCGATACGGCCATCCGATGCCGTTCCAGCGCGCCAATTCACGGTAGTCGCGTCCAACCTGGAATGCGATGGAGTAGAGCGTATCTCCGCGGTCAACCACATAGTAGGCAACCGCACCCTCTTCCACCATCACACCGCTGGCGTGATCGACGTCCCAACTGATCATCCTGCCGCAGCCGACGTTGACCACGGCCGATGCCAACAGCAGCAACGCCGCGATCAGCCGGTTTTGATCACCACATAGACGACGACGGTAAGCAGCAGCAGTACCCATCCCACCCGGTCAATGTAGTTGCGCAACAGGTTGCGCATGCGTTCGCCGCCCCAACGCATCAACAAGGCGACCAGAAAGAAGCGGGCCCCGCGGCCGAGGAACGATGCCAGGACAAACGGCAAGAAACTCATGGCGATCGCACCCGCCGCGATGGTGAACACCTTGTAGGGGATGGGCGAAAAACCCGCCACCAACACCGCCCAGAATCCCCATGTCGCAAACCAAGCCTGCACCTGCTGGTACTTGGACGCGTACCCCAGCTGTTCCACCCAAGGTGCAACGACGTCGAACGCCAGCAGACCGATGAGATAGCCGAACGCACCACCCACTACCGAAGCCAAGGTCGTTATCAACGCATAACGCAGAGCGCGATCGGGCTTTGCCAGCGCCATGGGCGCCAGCATTACGTCGGGGGGAATGGGAAAAAACGACGACTCGGAAAAACTGAGGCCGGTAAGATACCAGGGCGCGTGGGGATGCTCCGACCAGCGCATCACCCGTTCGTAGAGTGCGGAAAAGATGCGCATCAGCGACGGCCTCCCAGCAGCGGAACGAAGTTGGCGCCTTCAAGAATCTCCCGTTCGTAGCCCTCATCAGTGCGTGTTACTCGTATCAGGTTCTGTTCCCTCCCGCAACCGACGGGGATCACCAGACACCCCCCGACCGCCAGCTGATCGAGCAGTGCGGCGGGGATCTCTTCCGGCGCGGCAGCCACCAGAACGGCGTCGAACGGCGCATGCTGCGGCCATCCCAAAAAACCATCGGCGTGGCGCAGCTGTACATTGTAGAGCTTGAGTTCACGCATCCGGTCCCTGGCCCGCGTTACCAGTGGCGATAACCGTTCCACCGCGAAGACCTGTTTGACCAGCTGTGCCAGTATCGCGCTCTGATACCCCGAGCCAGCCCCAATCTCCAACACCTTCTGCGGCACCTCGCGCTCCAGCAGCGCTTCGGTCATGCGGGCGACGATGTAGGGCTGCGACAGGGTCTGGCCGAAACCGATGGGCAGCGCCGTATCTTCGTAGGCGCGGCTGGCCAGCGCCTCGTCCACGAAGATATGCCGCGGTGTATTGCGCACCGCCGCCAGTACGCGCATGTCCTTGATGCCCGCCTCGCGCAGGCGCTCGATCAAGCGATCGCGCGTGCGCTGCGAGGTCATGCCGATACCGCGGTGGGTGGTATCCAGGGTCATGGATGGGGCACACCACCCAGCCAATCGGCCAACGGCTCCAGGGAGTCGTAACGCGTGAGATCGATCTGCAGCGGCGTCACGGAAACGTAACCCTGACGAACGGCATGGAAATCAGTGCCGGGACCGGCATCCTGCTCCGGACCCGCCGGTCCCACCCAGTAGATGGTACGCCCGCGGGGGTCTTTGTCCTTGATCACCGGTTCCGCCTTGTGGCGGTGGCCCAGACGCGTCGCCTGATAGCCGCGCAACGCGTCCCAGGGCAGATCCGGTACATTGACGTTGAGGATGGTATCCGCCGGCAGCGGAGCGGTGCGCAGTCGCTGTAGGAGATCCAACACCACTTTTCCGGCCGTTTCGTAGTGGTTAGGTTCGTGCTCGGTCATGGAGACGGCGATGGCGGGCAGCCCGAGAAATCGCCCCTCCATGGCTGCCGCGACGGTACCCGAATAGAGGATGTCGTCACCGAGATTGGCGCCGGAGTTGATCCCGGAGACCACCATGTCCGGCTCCTCCTCCAGCAACCCGGTGATAGCCAGGTGGACGCAATCGGTCGGGGTACCGTCGACCCTGACGAAACCGTTCTCCATGGTCTCCGCACGCAGTGGACGCACCAAGGTCAGCGAATTGCTGGCACCGCTGCGATCGCGCTCCGGTGCCACCACCGTCACCTCGGCGACGCGCTCCAGCATGCGCGCCAGGCAGACCAACCCCGGCGCCTGGTAGCCGTCATCGTTGCTCAACAGGATTTTCATAAAGCGGCGACATCATCTCGGGAAGGCAAGGCGCGCTAACTATACCGGAATCCCTGGACACCTCCCACTGGCTGCACTCTCCGCGACTGGTTCCCCGCCCATGGCCGCACCGCGGACCGAACGGTTAGACTTGGTGTCGAGGTCAACCATGAGCAAACGCGACGACATCGACGAGGAGGAACGCGAGCTGTTTCGCGACCGGCTGCGCGACATCCGCCCGCTACGCCACGACAAAGTGGCGCTGCGCCCACCGAAACCGCCCGCCGAACCGCGACAGACGCGCCTCGACGAGGCCGAGGTGCTGCACACGCTGCGCCAGGCCCCGCTGGACCTGGTCGAACACCGCACCGGCGACGAGGTGGTGTACGCCCAGGCCGGGATCGATCACGCAACCCTGCGCCGCCTGCGACGCGGACAGTACAGCGTGGAGGCCAGCCTGGACCTGCACGGGATGCGCGAGCGCGAGGCTGCAGACGCCCTGGGGCAGTTCCTGGTCCACAGCCAACTCCAAGGGCGACGTTGCCTGCGCATCGTGCACGGCAAGGGCAACCGATCGCCCGGCAGGGAACCGGTACTGCTGCGCATGGTGCACCGCCGCTTGCGCCGTCACGGCGAGGTGCTGGCGTTTTGCTCGGCCCCGCCCCGCGACGGGGGCATCGGCGCGGTTTACGTACTGTTGCGTAAGAAGCGGTGAAGCAGCCGTTACCGAGGTCGCTCAGCGCGCCCGGGCCGAACGCATCCCCTGGCCACCTGGAGAGGCAAACGCCGCATCGATACGGGCCATGAAGCGCTGCGTCGCCACGCGCAGATCCGCATCCTCGCGCAACAGCGCCGCCCCGATGAGGTAGACGGTGTCGGCTCCGTATTCTGCGGCCATCTCGGGGATGCGATCCAACGTCATGCCCCCGGCCGGCGCCGGGAGTGCTGCCTTGAGGTGATCCAACGGGCGCCGCAGCGCGGCGTTGATACCGTGGCACTCCTGCGCCGTAAATGCGAAGCGGCCGCCGAAATTGGGGTAGATAGAGACATCGCAGCCGATCAGCCGAAACAGCGTGCCCAGCAGCACGGCCGGCGTCATACCGTGGCGCCGGTCGTGAAAATGTGTCCCCGAAAAGGCCGGGTGACCGACGAAGACCAGGTCGTAGCGTTCGGCAAAATAGCGCACCGTGTCCAGGCCGAGCAGGAAGGGGGCCACCAGCACCCCCTTGACGCCCAATTCCACCGCGCGTTGCAGTTGCGCTTCGAGGGCTTCGTAGGGGCCGCTGATGTTGGGAAAGTAGAGCGTGGTATGACCGCTGCGCTGGTTGGCACGGGCCACGGCCTCCTGGCAGCGTTCGACCCGCTCGCTGAAGCCGCAGAAGGGTTGATCGGCTAGGCCGTGATCGTCCTTGACCAGGTCGCACGCGCCCGCCGCAACCACTTCGGCCATGGCCGCCAGTTCGCTGGCTGAGCGGCCCATGGGCTTGAGGGCGGTCATCGCCAGCGCACGCCCCGCGACGCCGGTCAGTGCGCGTATCCCGGCAACGCCGAAATTGGGGCCGCGCCACCGTGCCAGCAGTGCGGGGGGCAGCTTCAGGTCAACGATGCGGATATTGTTCTTGAGGGAGATGTTGCCGTAGAGCAGATTCAGCAGCTGCGGCAGTGCGTAAGCGGTGGTATCGGCATGGTAGGCGATGACCGCCCGGTAGCTGTCGGGCGGGTTGGTCAGCGCCGTCAGCTCCAGCGCCTCGCCCACGATGCGCTCGCGGATCGATGGGGAGCCGATCAGATCCTCCGCCATCTCCACCGTCTGCTCCAGCGCGATGGCGCGGCAGAAGTCATCGGCACTCTGCCCCTGCGGCGGGGTCAGTTGATAGGTGATGTGTAGCCTGTCCGGCATGCAGGGTTTCCGCGCGGGTCGACAAGCGCCCCAGTATAGCGCAACCGTCCCGCCACTCAGGCGGGCCCGTAGTCCACGATCTCCCGCACCACTACCGTCGCGAAACTGCCGCTGGGAAGCGTGAACGCCAATTCCAGCGTATCGCCGTCGCGGGCCCACTGCAGATCGCCGACGCGCACCCGCAAGGCGCGTCGCTCCTGCTCCAGGCCTGCGCGTTCCAACCCGGCGGTCAGATCGCCGTTGTACTGCGCGATACGCTGCTCGCACAGTGCGGCTTCGCCGCCCGCCATGGACGTGCCGCGTCCCCACAGCGGACCGGTGGGATGGATCTCCAGGCGCTGGATGCGCCCGCGCAGCTCGTCGTCCGGCATCTCCGTAGCGAACACCGCACGCCGCGCGTCGAGGTTCATGACGTCGCCCGCCAGCGCACGGTTCCAGCTACCCGCCGACACCCGCTCCGCCAGCACGGCATTGAAGATCCAAGCCCGCGCCGCAGAGAGATAGATACCGCGCAGTTTGCGGTCGCGCACCCGCAGCGTCCCGCCGAACAGGGCGCGGGCCTGAGCCAGGTTGTCGCCGTCGTGGCCGAAACGCTGTTCGCCGAAGTAATTGGGCACGCCCGCGCCGCGCACCTGCTCCAGGCGTTCGTCCAGTCCGCCGCCGTCTCCGTCGATCCCCCGCACGCGCAGTCGAAAGCGGTTTCCCGCCGCCGCGCCGGGCCGCAGCTTACGGTTGTGGCGAGCGCTCTCCAGCACTTCGATGGATTCGGATCCGACGGCGCTCCAATCGGGCTCGGGTTTACCCGCCAGCCCCACGGAGAACCACTGGCTGGTCACAGCGTGGCGGTCTTTGAGCCCGGCGTAGCCCACGTCGCGCTCCGCCACGCCGGCCACGCGGGCCAGGCGCCGCGCCACCCACAGCGTGTTCTCGCCGCGCTTGCGGATCTTCACCAGAACGTGCTCGCCGCCGCCCGACGGTTGGAAGGGAAGGCACTCGTCGACCTGGAAGTCTTCCGGCTGTTCGCGCAGCCGCCCGCGCGCCGTAGGCCCGCCCCAGGCGTACGGGTAGGGTGCCGTCTCCGCCTTCGGAACCGACATGCGCTATCGGGCGACCAGCAAAACTACCGCGTGCGCCGCGATGCCCTCGCCGCGCCCGGCGAACCCCATCCCCTCGGTGGTGGTCGCCTTGATATTGACGGCATCCCCGGAGAGGCCGAGATCGGCCGCCAGGTTCTCCTGCATGGCGGCGATGTGGGGGGCGAGCCGCGGTGCCTGCGCGATCACGGTGGCGTCCACGTTGACCGGCCGGTAGCCGCGCTGCGTCACCAGGCTGAGCACCCGCGCCAGCAGTTCGCGGCTGGCGATGCCGCGGTAGGCGGGGTCGGTGTCGGGGAAATGGCGACCGATGTCGCCCAGCGCCACGGCGCCCAACAGCGCGTCGCACACGGCGTGGACGAGCACGTCACCGTCAGAATGCGCCACCAGGGTGCGTTCGTGAGCGATGGCCACGCCCCCCAGCGTCACATGGTCGCCCGGTCCGAAGCGGTGGGCGTCGTAGCCGTGTCCGATACGCATGCTCATGCCTGCTCCTGCTGGCGCAGATAGAAACCCGCCAGCGCCAGATCTTCGGGGCGGGTCACCTTGATGTTGTCGCCATGGCCC
>JBNKCG010000082.1:0-73621 GCA_050287605.1 Gammaproteobacteria bacterium
TCGCAAACGACGGGTGAGTTGAAGAGCGAAAGCGAAGAGATCGTTACCGTACTCGACGTCATCAAGTCGATTGCCGATCAGACCAATCTGCTCGCGCTCAATGCCGCCATTGAGGCGGCGCGGGCGGGGGAGCAGGGGCGCGGTTTTGCCGTGGTTGCCGATGAGGTGCGCACGTTGGCACAGCGTTCGCAAACATCGGCCGCCGAGATCGAGGTCATCATTTCGCGCCTGCAGGACAAGACCAACGACGTGGTATCCGCCATGGAGTCCAGCCGGGTGCGTGCCGAACAGTGCATCGAACGGGCGTTGCAGGCGGGCGATGCGCTGGCCAAGATCACCGAAGCGGCGGGCGAAATTCGGGAGATGACCACCCAGATTGCCACCGCCACCGAAGAGCAGAGCGCGGTGGCGCGCGAGATCAATACCAACGTCAATTCCATCAAGCTCATCAGCGACGAGTCCACCAACGCCGTTCAGCAAAACTCCGTGGCCAGCTCCGAAGTGGCCGAACAGGCAGACGCGTTGCAGAAGAGTATTAAGCTGTTCCGGGTCTAGCCATTTCGCAGTCCAGTGCCTGTCCTCGCGTATCGATGCGATTCCCGGGGGCAGGCCGCGCAGATTCGGTCAACCGGGTGGATTGCGGCAGCCGCTTTCGAGCAGTTCCATCTGCCGGTCCTTGTTTTCCCACAGCGTGTTGACCCATTGCTGGAGCTGCTCGCGGAAGCGCTCGTCGTTGAGGTAGTCGCCGCCCCGAAACGGGCGCGGAATGGGAAGCTGCTCAATCTGGATAATCACACGGCTGACGCGCCCGCACAGGAAGTCCCAATAGCTGGGGCGGTGAGGTTCGGGGCCATCGGCGTAGACGATGGTGATGTTGAGCAGCGTCTCCAGCAATTCGCCCATGGCGCCGAGAACGAAACCGATTCCGCCGGCTTTGGGCCGCAGGAGATGGGTGTAGGGGGAGTGTTGGCGGTCGTGTTTGTCGGGGGTGAAACGGGTACCCTCAAGGAAATTGAACACGGAGATGGGTGCGTGCTTGAATTTCTCACACGCCTTGCGGGTCGTTTCCAGATCCTTCCCGCGCTGTTCGGGATGCTTGCGCAGATACTCCCGGCTGTGACGCTTCATGAACGGAAAATCGAGTGCCCACCAGCAGAGTCCGATTACCGGCACCCAGATCAACTGCTGTTTGAGAAAGAACTTCAGCATGGGGATGCGCCGGTTGAGCAAGTGCTGCAGGATGTGGATGTCGGCCCAGGACTGATGGTTGCTGGTCACCAGATACCACTTATCCATGCTCAGTCCCGAGGGAAGCTGAACGTCCCAACGCATGCGTTGGGTCAGGCGTATCCACAGGCTGTTGATGCCCATCCATAGCTCTGCGATGGCGATGCCCATGCGTGTACAGAGAACTCGCCAGCGATCGACAGGAACTAGCAGCTTGAAAAGCGCGACGATCAGCAGCACGGGCGCCAGCAGCAGCGTGTTGACCGCCAGCAGCAGCATGGCGATGACGCCCCGTATCGACGATGGCAGGAAATGGAGCATAGTTGATCGTTTCGCTTGCGTTGTCGATGGTGTGGCGAGGCTGAATCGAGACAGCGCCAACAGCGCACAAGATACCATTGATTGCTGCGGCTGGCTGCGTCTTTTCGGGAGCGCGGGGCGGTGGCGCGCTCGTCGCACGCGATCGCGGGACGCACTTGCGCCGGTGCCGGACCGCTTCGCGACGGCGTAGGGTGCTGCGGCGTTGCTCGATGGGAGGTGAACCATGGGAGGCCGCTCAGGTGGGGTGTAAACGGTGCAGGTGGCACCACGATTCGGGATATCGTTGGACGGGACCTATACTCTGGGTGCGCCGCCTGGGCGGTCTGGTGCGACGCGCTGCAAACTGCAGCAGCATGCGGTACTCGTTGCGTGGGTGTGGGACTGGTGCGCGGCGTGCGAATCCGGATGACGACGGGGCGACCCAACTTTTGCTCAGATACGGAATCATGCGGGGAAACCGGTGAGACAACGCGGGAACAATCGGAGTGCCACCCGGTGTGGCGCATGGCGTTGCGTTGGGATGTTGGCGCGCCGGCTCCTGGCCGGTGTGATGCTTCCCTGCGTGGCGGGCGCGGCGCCGATCGAAATCAGCGTTGGGGTCTCCGATGGTCTGGCTCCGCAGATCCTGGAGGTCTGGAAACAACATCCGGGCGCTTGCGATCAGGACGCGTATTTCTCGGCGGATTGGCCGCGCACAATGTTGGAGTTCTTCATTCTCTGCCGTGCCGTCCGACTGGGGGGAGTAGAGGCGACATACCGGCTGGAGAACTATCCCAACTCGGTCCGTACCCGCTTCGAGTTGATCAAAGGTACGGTGATGACGATGGTTGATCTGCCGTGGGGAGATTTCGCCGATGACGATCGGCTCTACAAAAGTAGCGCCGTGCTACCGGTGGGCAGTTTCGTCAAGGGGATATACGTTCGCCCCGACCACGCCGCGATATTGCACGTCGCGAGCGTCGCTGCGCTGCGGGAGTACACCGCGGTCTCCAGCAGGAACTGGGTGTACGACTGGGCTGCGTTGGAGCGCATGGGGGTCAAGACGATCAATGTGGCACGCTATGACCAGATGGGGGCCATGGTGGAGCGCGGCGCCGCGGATTTTCTGGTGGACGAATTCCCGGGGGGAGAGGATTTGTCGCAGTACATCAACAATGTGCGCTTCGTCCCGGTGCCCGGGATCAAGGTGGTGCTCCTCGGCTCGCGGCACATCGCAGTTGCAAAACGGGTTCCTCATGCCAGGCAGGTCTTCGACGCCATTCAGCGCGGGCTTGCGATTCTGCGCGACAGGGGGCTCATCAGAAAGGGGTATCAGGTCTCGGGTTTCTTCAACCCGAAGGTCGCTGCCTGGAATACGCTCTGTTGCGAAGAGTAGTGTCTTCGCGTTGCGGTGCGTGTACGGTTCCGGAGGACGCGCCGGGGGGCGCCCGCGATGTCGTATGAGTTTTCGATTACCGATGAACCGGAATACATCCGCGTAGAGGTGTCGGGTGTGCGCCCGCCCGACGTGGACAAGGGATTGGCAGATGTCATGCAGGTGTGGGCGCGTGTTGCCGAGCGGTGTCGCGCCACCCGCCAGAAACGGGTTCTGGCGGTGTTGCGGCTGACGGGTGAGGTCCCCATCATGGGGTCGTACGGCGTCGTAACGCGTGCCGATGAGTTTGGCTGGAGCAGGAGCTTTCGGCTGGCTGTGGTCGATCTCAACGAAGAGTCACGAAGGGGAAATAGCTTTACCGAAACCGTCGCCTTCAATCTCGGCTACCCGGTCTGTGTGTTCGCCACCGAGAGCGAGGCCAAAGCGTGGCTGCTAGACGGCGACATGCGCCAAGACTAGCGCCTACCGTAAAACCCCTCGCGTACCGGCGGTTGTGAGACGGGCCCCTGTTCCCGGACTCTACGCCAAACCGGGCCGTTGCTGCGCCGGTGGGTTAGCTGCGATTGCCGCGTTACCCGCGAGACCCGCTACTTATGGGTCAACATCCACTCGATGACTTTCTTGATGTCGCTCTCCGGCGAAGGGTTCGGTGGCATCGGGGTGGAGCCCCAGATCAGGCCGTCGCTTTTGCCGGCCTTGACCCGCCCGGCCAGGGTGTCGACGATCCCCTCCTGGCCGGCGTACTTGGCGGCGATGTCGCGGAACGAGGGCCCAACCAGCTTGTTCTCGGCCTGATGGCAGCCGAGGCAGCCGGAGCGCATGGCGGTGGGTTGGTCGGCGGCCGCGTTGCCCGTGGCGAGTAGACACACAACCAGAGCGCTAGCGGAAATTAGGTATCTGGGGCTCATCCGTCTCTCTCGTATGGTGGAATGGGTGGTTTCGGCGGCCGGCGCGGCGCGCTCAGTTGTTCTTCGCCCCTTGGGCAATCCAGTTGGCGATCGTCGCCACCTCGTCGGGGTTCATGGGCTCTTTCGAATGCGGCATGCGGATGGATTTGTCCACCAGGCCAGCCACCATCCGGTAGAGCGTGCTCGATTCGGGGCTGCCGGGAACGATCACGGGGCCGAATTTGGTGCCCTTCATGATGGATTCGTAGCTATCCACCCGAAACCCGCTCGCCTCGTAGCCTTTGCCGCCGTCCAGGTGGCATTCGGCGCAATAGCTGGCAATGATCGGTTTGACCTTGCCGTCGAAGCTCACGGCAGGCTCGGATCCACAGCCGGCAAGCAGAGCGCTGCCGGTCAGGATCAGAAACACAGCGTAGTTTTTGTACATGTTCCACTCCCGTGCCGGATTGTCAGGTATGCAATGAGAACGCGTTCACCAGCAATAGCGGCAGCGGTCGGGGATTGTTTAGAAGCCGTCCCGACGTCCCGGGCATCGGGGGGCGCCTCGTGGCCGGTTCCGCCGCAGCCGCGCGGAGCGTCATGGTGTTTTCTGCTCGACAATGCCCTGGGGTATCATCCCCTTGAGCGGCGTCGGTGGGGGCCGCGAGCGCCGACTGCGGTTTCCGTGAAGCCAGGACGGGACCAGATCAACGAGCCGGTCGGCTGTGCAGCGGCGAGAGGCGGTGGTTGGGGAGCTGCGTTGCGGGCGGCGCGCGCTCGCCCCGCCGCCGGAATTGCCCGTCCGCCGCCGCGCCGGCTTGGTGTCGGCGGCAAAGGAAGCCGAGGATGATCATCTTCGTGTTGATCGCATCGCTGATTCTGCAGATGGCCGCGGTCTTGTTCGCGTTGCGCCTGATCAGGATCACCGGCCGGACGGCGGCATGGGGGTTCATCGCGGCGGCGATCGCCCTGATGGCGCTGCGCAGCGGCATCAGCGTCGGCCAGATTTTGGATTCCGCCGCGACGGCTCGGCACGATCTGTCGGTTGAGCTGATTGCCCTGGCGATCTCGGCCTTCATCGCGGCAGGGCTCGAGCGCGTTGCGCCGGTCTTCGCCGCAACTCGGCCCGCTGCGACCGGAACCCAGGACAGCGAAACCCGTTTTCGGATGGTGTTCGAGAACTCCCCCATCTCGATCTGGGAGGAGGATTTCTCGGCGGTCAAGGCGTACTTTGAGCGCCTGCGGGCGCAAGGCGTCACCGATATCGAAGCCCACTTCGACCGGCATCCAGAAGCTGTCAGGGAGTGCGCGGATCTGGCCAGGATCATCGCCGTCAACCGCGCCGCCCTCGAACTGCATGGTGCGGAGAGCGAGCAAGCGCTGCTGGCCGGGCTGACCAACACCTTCACGCCCGAATCGTTCGACACCTTTCGCGAAGAGCTGGTGTGTCTGTGGCAGGGCGGAACGCAGCTGCACCGCGACGCCGTGGTCAGGACCCTGGCCGGCGAGTTGCGCAACGTCTCGGTCTACTTCGCCGTATGCCCCGGCTACGAGGCGACGCTCGGCAAGGTCATCGTTTCGCTCATCGACATCACCGAGCGCAAGCAGGCGGAGTTGCAGCTGAAGCAGGCCCTGGAACTGACCGAAGGCGTCATCAACGCCATCCCCGACATCCTTTTCGAGGTCGATGCGCAGGGACGCTACCTCAACGTCTGGACACGCAACCCGGAGCTGCTGGCGGCGTCCAAGGAGCGGTTGCTCGGCAGGACGGCCCGCGAGGTCCTGCCGCCCGAGGCCGCGGCCGTCGCCATGGCCGCTATCGCCGAAGCGGATGAAAAGGGACTCTCCCTGGGTAACGTGATGCGTCTCGATCTGCCCGACGGCACGCACTGGTTCGAGCACTCGTTGTCGAAAAAGCCCTCGGACGATCCCTCCGCCGAGCCGCGCTTTCTGGTCCTGTCGCGCGACGTGACCGGGCGCACGCGCATGGAGGAGCAACTGCGCACCAGCGAGCAGCAGTTCCGCAGTCTCGCCGAAAACTCCCCCGACAACATCATCCGCTACGACCGGGAGTGCCGCGCCAACTACCTCAACCGCACGATGCAGCAAACCATGACTGTTGATCCCGAATCGGTTCTCGGCAGGACGCCGGTGGAGCTCGGGGCCGGCGGTCGGGAATCCGATGCCGAGTACGAAGCGCACATACGCCAAGTGCTGGAAAACGGCGAGTCGAGCGACATGGAACTGACGATTCCGGGCCCGCAGGGCGGCATGCGCCACCACCTGATCCGCTTTTCCGCCGACCGGGACCCGGAAGGGAATATCGTCGGCGTGCTGGCCATAGGCCGCGATGTGACCGGACTCAAGCTGATGGACGAGACGCTGCGCTTCGTCGCTCAGCAAGGCTGGTCCGCGGGTACGGAGGGTTTCTTCGATGCGTTGGTGCGGTTTCTCGGCGAAAAGCTCCATATCGAATATGTGCTGATCGACCGCCTGGATGACGATGGGAAGAGCGCGGAGACCATTGCGCTGTACGCCAAGGGCGCGATCGAACCCAACCTGCGCTACGCGTTGCGGGGCACGCCCTGCGAAAACGTCATGGGACGCAGCCTGTGCGTCTACCCGCGTGACGTTCAGCGGCTGTTCCCCGAAGACACGCTGCTCGCCGAGATGGGAGTGGAGTGCTATGTCGGCATTCCGTTGTGGGACTCCGCGGGGCGGGCGATGGGATTGATCGCCGTCTTGGGCTGCCAACCGCTCGATGACGAAATCATGGTCACCCAGGTGCTGCAGCTGGTGGCCACCCGTGCCGCCGCCGAACTCGAGCGCCAGCAAAGCGACCGCGCCCTGAGGGCGCGCGAGCACGAGTTCCGCACGCTGGCCGAGAGTCTGCCGGACAACATCATCCGCTACGACCGGCAAGGGCGTGCGGTCTACGTCAACGCGTCGCTGCAAAAGCTCCTCGGCACCACTGCCGATGACCGGATCGGCAAGCGCGTGCGCGAGTACCATGCCGACGGGAGTTACGAATCCTACGCGCGGGCGCTGGACGGGGTCCTGGACAGCGGCGAAAACTGCGAGTTCGAATTCATGCCCCCCGGCCTGGCCGAGCCGCCTCGCATTCATTACATCCGCATGATCGCCGAGCACGACGAGAGTGGTGCAGTCACCGGTGTACTCTCGGTCAGTCACGATATCACCGACCAGAAGTTGAGAGAGCAGGAGCTCAGCCGCTACCGCGATCACCTCGAAGAGACGGTGCAGCAGCGCACCGAGGCGCTGCGCCTGGCGCGCGATGCGGCGGAGGCGGCGAGCCGGGCGAAGAGCGTGTTCCTGGCCAACATGAGCCACGAGCTGCGCACGCCGCTCAACGCGATCCTGGGGTTTTCCAGCCTGATGCGCCAGGACGCGGAGCTCGGCGCTGCACAGCGCGAGAACCTCGAGATCATCAAACACAGCGGCGAGCACCTGCTGCGGCTGATCAACGACGTGCTGGAGATCGCCAAGATCGAGGCGGGCAAGCTGCAGTTGGAGATCGCCGCGTTCGATCTGCACGATCTAGTGCGCGAAGTGGTCGATATGATGCGCCTGCGCGCGCAGCAGAAGGGGCTGTACCTGAAGCTCGACCAGTCGTCGGAGTTTCCGCGTTACATCCGGGGCGACCAGGCGCGCTTGCGCCAGATTCTGGTCAATCTGGTGGGTAACGCGGTGAAGTTCACGCGGCACGGCGGGGTGATCATCCGTCTGGGGGTCAAGCACAACGCCCGCCAGCAACTGGTGATGGAGGTCGAGGACAGCGGTCTGGGCATCGGCGAGCAGGATCGGCAGCGGCTGTTTCAGCCGTTTGCGCAGCTTGCCGAAGGGGCGGCGCAGGGCGGAACGGGGCTTGGGCTGTCGATCGTGCACCAGTTCGTGCAGCTGATGGGCGGCAGCGTCGCGGTGGAGAGCACGCCGGGGGCCGGCTCGCTGTTCCGGGTGGAGCTGCCGCTGGAGACGGTCGACGCGGCGGAGTCCGAACGGCTGGCGGGGGCGTGGCGCGGCAACGTGACGGGGCTGACGCCAGGGCAGCCGCGCTACCGCATCCTGATCGCCGAGGATCAGCAGGACAACCAGCGTCTGCTGGTCCGTCTGATGACCGGGCTGGGCTTCGAGGCGCAGGCGGTGGACGACGGCGAGGCGTGCGTGCGGTTGTTCGAGGCGTGGCATCCGGACTTGATCTGGATGGACTGGCGCATGCCGGTGATGGACGGGGTGGAGGCGACGCGACGCATCCGCCGGTTGGCGGGCGGCGAACGGGTGAAGATCATCGCCGTGACCGCCTCGGCGTTCAAGGAGCAGCAGGCGCAACTGAGCGCCGCGGGTATGGACGACTACGTCAGCAAACCGTTTCGCCTCAATGAGATCTACGACGCCCTGGCGCGCCAACTGGGCATCGAGTACAGCTACCGCGCATCCCCCGCTACCGGCGAACCCAGGGTGCTGACGCCGCAGCGGCTGCGTGGATTGGCTCGCCACCTGCGTGACGAGCTGCACGGCGCGGTGGAATCCCTGGACCGCGAACGGATCGGTGCCGTTATTGACCGCATCGCCGCGCTGGATGACGAAACGGGTCGGGCGCTGGAGTATCTGGCGGACGAATTCGATTATCCTGCTATATTGAGTGCGCTGGAGGCTGCCGAGGGGCCAGGGGCATCGCCGGCATGACAGTGAGGTCTTCCATGTACCAAGCGGACACCAGCTACATTCTCGCAGTCGACGATACCCCGAGTTCGCTCAAGCTGCTTACCGATCTGCTGAGCGCGGAGGGCTACAAGGTCCGCCCCGCCATCAACGGTGAACTGGCCTTGCGTGCCGCTACCGCCCAGACGCCCGAACTCATCCTGCTCGACGCCAATATGCCCGGCATGGACGGTTTCGAAGTGTGCCGGCGTATGAAGCAGGAACCGAAATTGAGCGAGGTTCCGGTGATCTTCGTCAGCGCGCTTTCCGAGATGCCGGAGAAGCTGAGGGGGTTCGAGTTCGGCGCGGTGGATTACGTCACGAAACCCTATCAGCGCAAGGAATTGCTGGCGCGCGTGCGCACCCACCTCGAACTGCATCGGCTGCGCAACTACCTGGAGGAGATGGTCGAGCAGCGCACCCGCTCACTGCGCCAAAGCGAAGAGCGGCTGCAAAAGACGCTGCTTGAGTCGGTCTCTGCCATGTCCACCATCATCGAGTTGCGCGACCCTTACACCGCGGGCCACCAGCAGCGCGTCGCGCGGATCGCCGAGGCTATCGCCCACGAGCTGCGCCTTCCCGAGAAGATGATCCAGGGGATCAGGCTTGCCGCTGTGCTGCACGATATCGGCAAGATCAGCGTGCCTACCGAGATTCTCATCAAGCCTAGCCGTCTCAACGATTCCGAACTCGCCTTGATCCGCCAGCACGCGACCTACGGATACAACGTGCTCAAGGAGATCGACTTTCCCTGGCCCATCGCCAAGACGGTGCGCCAACATCACGAACGTCTCAACGGATCGGGTTATCCAGATGGATTGCGCGGCGAGGAGATCATGCTGGAGGCGCGGATTCTGGGCGTATCCGACGTCATCGAAGCGATGGCGTCGCACCGGCCGTACCGGGCCGGCCTGGGTATGGATGCGGCGCTGGCCGAGATCGAGAAGAATCGCGGTGTGCTCTACGATCCCGTCGTCGCCGACACCGCGTTGCGCATGTTCCGCGAACACCTCTTCGTGCTGGAAGCCTAAACGGATCCGGGTGGTGTCCCAATGTGATGGAATTGAGCTTGAGCTAAGAAATAGTAGTCATTGATCGTACCCTTAATGGCTCGAGGAGAGCACCCGTTTAGCACACGAGAAGGTCGCGGGTTCGAGTCTCGCCAAGGATTTGGAGCCCCGTACTAATACGGGGCTTTTTGATTTTTGTAATCTCGCACGCGCGCCGCTTTTGCCGCCTGCTCCGGCGAGTCAGCAGAGCGCGCGTTAGTGGGAAGCAGCGGGGGTAGTGGCGGAGGCGGGAGGAGATTCCGCTTGCGCGGCTGCGCGCCGTCGCGCCAGTAGCGTGTAGACCGCCGGGATCACGAACAGCGTGAAGAACGTTCCCACCAGGATGCCGCCGACGATGACCCAGCCTATCTGCTGGCGGCTTTCGGCGCCGGCGCCGCTGGCGATGGCCAGCGGCACGGCGCCCAGGGTCATGGCCCCGGTGGTCATCAGGATGGGTCGCAGGCGCAGCACCGCCGATTCGATGACCGCGCTCAGCTTGTCGCGTCCCTGCTGTTGCAGCTGATTGGCGAACTCGACGATGAGGATGCCGTGCTTGGTGATAAGTCCGATCAGCGTTACCAGTCCCACTTTACTGTAGATGTTGAGCGTGCCGCCGGTGAGATAAAGCGCCAGCAGCGCGCCGGTCATGGCCAGCGGTACGGTGACCATGATGATCAGCGGGTCGACGAAGCTCTCGAACTGTGCGGCCAGCACCAGATAGATGAAGCCCAGCGCCAGCAGGAAGGTGATGGCCAGACTGGCGCTCGACTCCTTGAACTCGCGCGTGGTGCCGGCGTATTCGATGCGCACGTCGGGAGGCAGGATCTCGCGGGCGACGCTTTCCAGTTGCTGCAACGCCTGGCCCTGGGTGAAGCCCGGATTGAGGCTGCGCGCGGTGACGGTTGCCGAGCGCATCTGGTTGAAGTGGTTGAGCTCCTTGGGCGCGATGGTCTCTTCGACGCGGATCAGGTTGGCGAGCTGCACCATCTCGCCTTGGCGCCCGCGCACGTAGACCTGGCTCAGCGCGCGCGGGTCGGTGCGGTCCACGTCGGCCACCTGCACCACGACGTCGTACTGTTTGTTGTTGCGCTTGAAGCGCGTTACCTGGCGGCCGCCGAACAGTGTCTCTAGGGTGCGTCCCACCTCTTCGACCGAGAGGCCCAGGTCCGCCACCTTGTCGCGGTCCATGGTGATGCGCAGCTGCGGTTTGTTGAGCTTGAGGTCGCTGTCGAGGTTGTTGAAGGCGGGTTGTTTCAATCCCGCGTCGATCACCTGTTCGGCCAGATCCGCCAGCTCCGGGTAGGGCCGCGAACCCTGAATGACCAGATCCAGCGGACTGGAACGCACGCTCTGTCCCAGCGGCGGCGGATTGCTGGCGAAGGCCATGACGCCGGGGATGCCGCCCCACAGTTTGCCGCGCAGCTCCTGGGCGATCTCCTGTTGCTTGCGGGTGCGCTCTTCCCAAGGCAGCAGCTTCACGAACATCAGCCCCTGCGACACGGTGGGAAAGCCGGACACCACGAAGTAGCGGTCCACTTCGGGGATCTTGGCGACGATGCGCTCGGCCTGGGTAACGTAGTGATCGGTGTAGTCGAGGGTGGCTCCCTCGGGACCGAGGAAGATGTTGAAGATGGTGCCCTGATCTTCGGTGGGTGCCAGCTCTTCGGGCAGTTGCTGGTAGAGCGGGACGCCGGCGGCGAACACGGCGACGCCGGCGGCCACCATCAACCAGCGCAGACGCAGGCCCGCCGTGAGCAGGCGGCGATAGAGCGCAGTGACGCCGAGCAGCAGCGACTCGATGACGCGATACGGCGCGCTGTGGCGTTTCTGATGGTAGAGCAGCTTGGAGCACATCATGGGCGTCAGCGACAATGCCACGAAGCCGGAAACCAGCACCGCGCCGGCCAGCGTCCAGGCGAATTCGGTAAACAGCTTGCCGGTGGTGCCGCCCATGAAACCCACCGGAGCGTAGACCGCCGCCAGGGTGAGGGTCATGGCGAGCACCGCGAAACCGATCTCTTTGGAACCGATGAGCGCGGCCTGCTTGGGCGGTTCGTCGTTCTCCACGTGGCGGAAGATGTTCTCCAGCATGACGATGGCGTCGTCCACCACCAGGCCGATGGCGAGCACCAGTGAGAGCAGCGTGAGGGTGTTGATGCTGAAGCCGAACAGGTACATCACCGCGAAAGCACCCACCAGGGAAACCGGAATGGTGACCATGGGGATCAGCACTGCGCGCACCGAGCGCAGCGCCAGGAAGATGATCAGCACCACCAGCACCACCGCTTCGCCGATGGTGGAGTAGACGTTGTCGATGGAGTGTTCGATGAAGACCGATTTGTCGTGCCCGATCGTGACCTCCATCCCGTCGGGCAGCGTCTGCGTGATGGTGGGGAGTTCGGCGCGCACCGCGTGGGAGACGTCCAGCGGATTGGCCGTCGCCTGTTTGATCACGCCCATGGCCACCGCCGGTTGGCCTTTGAAACGCACGTTGCGCCGCTCGTTGAGGGGGCCGAGTTCGGTGCGCGCCACGTCTTTCAGGCGCACCAGATACCCCTTCTCCTGGCGCAGGATGAGATCGCCGAACTGCTCCGGCGTGCGCAGGTCGGTCTCCGAAAGCACCGTGAACTCGCGTTGCGCGCTTTCGATGCGACCGGCCGGTACTTCGACGTTCTGGCGGCGCAGGGCGTTCTCCACGTCCTGCGGGGTGACGTGGTAGGCGGCCATGCGCTGCGGATCGAGCCAGATGCGCATGGAGTAGGTGCGTTCGCCGAAGATGCGCACCTGGGCGACGCCGGGCAGGTTTTGCAGTCGCTCTTTGACGTAGCGGTCGGCGTAGTCGGTCACCTCCATGGGCGTGTGGCGGCTGGAGGAGAAGGCGAGGTAGATGATGGGTTGTGCGTCGGCCTCGGTCTTCTGGATCACCGGCTCGTCGATCTCCGCCGGCAGCTTGCCGCGCACGCGGCTGACGCGGTCGCGCACATCGCTGGCCGCGCTGTCGGGATCGCGATTGAGTTTGAAGCTGATGGTGATCTGGCTCAGCTCGGAGCGGTTGTTGGAGGTCATCACGTCGATGCCCTCGATACCCGCCAGCGACTCCTCTAACACCTGGGTGACCTGGGTCTCCATCAATTCGGCGCTGGCGCCCTTGTAGGTGGTCTGCACCGTCACCACCGGCGGATCGATGTTGGGGTACTCGCGCACCGAGAGCCGGTTGTAGGAGATGAGTCCGACCAGCACGATCAGCAGGCTCAGGACCGAAGCGAAGACCGGACGGCGAATGCAGATGTCGGAGATGACCATAGCGGTGTGACCTCAGAAAGGCGTAGAGCGTTGAGCAACGCAAAGACGCGAAGACGCCAGTGGCGCGTGTCCAGAACCGTTCGTCGTGCACCTGTCGTTCATCGAAAGTGGGTCATTTCAATGCGTGTGAAATCGGGTTCTTGGCATTGGTCGCGTTCCGGCGCCTCGGCGTTGAAGCGTGGCACGCTACGACTGCGCCGCTTCCATGATGCGCACGGGAGCGCCGTTGCGCAGCTTCAGGTGTCCGGCGCTGACCACTTGGTCGCCTGCGGCCAGTCCGTCCACCACTTCCACGTGCACGCCCTGGCGCAGGCCGAGAGTGATGCGCGTCAGTACCGCCTTGCCGTCGCGCACCACGTAGACGTAGCTCTCTGCGCCGCGCGCGAAGATCGCCTGCTCGGGAATCAGCAACGCGTTGCTGCGCTGTTCGGTGACCAGGGTGACGCGGGCGAACAGCCCCGGACGCAGCTCACCGCGCGGGTTGGCGATGCGCGCGCGCAGCGCCACGCTGCGGCCTTCGGCGTCCACGCGCGGGTCGAGCGCATACACTTCGCCGCTGAACTGCTGATCGGCGAAGGCGTCCACGGTGACGCTGATCGCCTGGCCGGTATGGAGTTTGGCGAGAAAGGTCTCCGGTACGCGGAAATCCACCTTCACCGGGTCGATGTCTTCCAGGTTGACGATGGATTGTCCTGGCGAGAGATAGCCGCCGACGCTCACCTGGCGCAATCCCAGTAGGCCGCTGAACGGGGCGGTGATGCGGGTCTTGTCGAGCTTGGCGCGCGCCAGGGCGAGGCGGGCGGTGGCTGCCTGCAGCGCGGCGAGGCTTTCGTCGCGCGAACGGGCGCTGCCCGAGCCTTTGCGAAACAGGTCGATGGCGCGGTCGTAGTTGCTCTTGGCCAACGCCAGGTCCGCCTCCGCCTGGTCTAACTCGGCGCGCGGAATGGAGTCGTCGAGTTTGATCAGCAGCGCACCCTCGTTTACCGCCTGACCCTCGCTGAAGCGGATCTCCGCCACGCGGCCGGCGATCTCCGGGCGGATCACCACCGCCTCGTCGGCCTGCAGTGTGCCCACCGCCGTAATGGTGGCCGATACCGGGCCCGGCGCCACCGTGGCGATCTCCACGCTGGTGGGGGGCGGCCCTTTGGCGGCAGGCGGCTTCTTGTCGTCCGCCGCGGGACCAAGGCTGCTGAACAGCAGCGCACTGATGCCTATCAACAAAGTGGGTAGCAGAAACCGCTGGCTCATGATCGATTCGCTTGTGGGGTGGAGTGTGGCGCCCGGCGCTGGGTGAGCAGCCGGACGATGCTATCGGTGTAACGGCTCGGGTGTTGCAGCGTTGCCGCCTCACCCAATTCGGGCAGCAGCGGGTAGAGCTGGAAGTAGATCAAATTGGCGCCCAGCAGCGCCAGGGCCGTGGGAGCGGCTTCGGCATCGGCGGGTAATACATCCGCTGCGCGCAGCGTCTCAACCGCTTCGATCACCGCGCGCATCGCCTCGCCCACCACCTCGGCTGCCAGGCGCCGCTGGGTGCCGGCCTGCGGGTCGGACAGGGCACGCAGGAACAGCCAGGTGGTGCCGGGATCATCCAACAGACTACGCAGGTGTTGCGAGGAGAACTCGCGCAGGCCCGCGGCCGTGGTTTGCTCTTTAAGCGTGGCGAGCAGTTGGTGGAACTCCTCGGCGGCGGCCTCCAGCACGGCGCGGTAGAGCGCCTGCTTGGTGGCAAAGTGGTGAAAGACGTTGGCCTTGCTCACGTCCGCCGCGTCGGCAATCTGCTGGATCGACACGCCACTGACGCCGCGCTCGGCGAACAGCCCGCGCGCCGCGCTGAGGATACGATCGGCCCCGGCGCACCGGGCGGCACCGGCCATCGCTGCATGAGAGGGATGTGCTGACATGTGATTCCCACTGACCAAACGGTCAGTAGCTTAGTGGTCGGGTACGGCATTCGCAAGATGCCGCGCGCTTGGCCGCGACCGGCGCGAGGGCCAATCCCATACGTCTGGACAGGGCTTAGTCGGGGCTCCGCGCCTTGTTCCCGTCGTCGTCTTCCGGGGGGAGCGCGAGCCCGTCTCTGTCGTCGGGTGTGCGGCCCGCCACCGATGGCGCCGGCAGTCGTGGTTTCGTGGTGGCGCGAGAGGCGGGCTGCGCGGGCGGCTGCGGGGCGAGAGGTCGGAAGTCGGATGCGCTGACGGCGCGGTCCCGGTGGCGCAAGGTTTGCGGGTTGCGCGATTCGCCGGGTTTGATCGACTGGGCGGGTGCGCCGCCGGTGACGTAGCGAGGCGGTCGCAGCGGTGTGGGCTGGCCGGGTGGTCGCTGACCTCGTTGGCCGTCACCGAAACGCAGTGCGCCTGGTTTGCCATCCAGTGTGTAGACCGGCCGCGGTTTGTTCTCTAAGAGTGGCTGCTGCGCCGCGAAGGCGTCATCGACGGGGGTCGGCTGCGCGGCGTTGAGCAGCGTAGCCGGCACCGCAAACCACAGGCCCAGCCAATACAGTGTCGTGCGTATCCGCATCGTGGATTTACCGCGAGGGAGGTAACGGTGAGTATAGCCGCAGCTTAGCTTGCGGCGGATCGGGGGGGCGGACAAGAAGAACCCCGCGCGAGGCGGGGTTCCCGACAATCAGGTACTGCGCGAAAGCGTGCTTACGCCGGAGCGACGTTGCTCGCCTGCGGGCCCTTGGGGCTGTCCTGAACTTCGAAAGTAACCTTTTGACCTTCGGCCAGAGTCTTGAAGCCCTGAGCCTGAATGGCGCTGAAGTGTACGAACACGTCAGAACCGCCATTGTCGGGGGTGATGAAACCAAAGCCTTTGGATTCGTTGAACCACTTTACGGTGCCAGTTGCCATAGCTATTCCTAACCAAGAAAAAAACAGGATCTAATCGTGCGGGTGTGGGGCGAGGTGTTCGGGGGTAACACAGAGGGGACCGACCAAAACGTCCACGACCTTAATCTGCCGCACGGCAACTATACGACACTCCCCATGCCGCAACCAATTGTTTTTTGGTGCTCAACGATCAAGGTGAGTTGATGTAGGCTAGTCGCGGTATCGCCGATTCGGGCGATGCATCAATCGGGCGGAAGGAGAAAACGGGTGAGCGAGGCGCTGTTTGTTCCCGGCGATGTGGTGCTGTTGCAGGGCGAGGCCTACCAGGTGCTCGAAAACTTTGGCGACAACGGCAGGGTGATTCCCTTTCCCTCGGAAGAGGTGGAGCCGTTCCTGCTGGAGTGGATGGCGGACGGCGAGCGGGCACGGCGGATCGGCAACGAACCGTTACCCGCGCCCACGCCCTGTTCGAGCGGCGAGTGCCCTACCCAGGGCAATCCCGCGACGCTGCATTTCATTCCGCGTCCCAAATAGGCCCGTGGCGGAATGCGCTGCAGCGGCGCACGCAACCCACTGCGCCGCTGCGGTTGTTCATTGCCCATCTGTAGCGTCCCGGTGCGCAACGCGCGCGCTGGCCGGATGAGCAGACGCCGGCGGTGCGATCCGCGGGGCGAGGTGCGGTGCTCTTGTAGTGCAGCACCGATCGCTTCCGGGCGGCGGATGGCGATGTTGGTCTCGCCCGCCTGTTGCACAAAGACGGACGGTCCACGCTGCTTTGCCGGATTGATCCGCACTCCCGCCTTTCGTGCGGTAGGCGGGCAAGCGCGGGTTGTCTGTGGCGTTTAGTATCCGCCCTTGCGGCGACTCTCCGGCAATCCCCCTATCTTCGCCGCCTGCTTGCTGGGCATGCGCGGAAACAGGTCGTAGAGGTCTTTGCTGGAGATGCTCGTTCCCCACGCACTGCCCATCGCCTTCAGGATGGTGCGCTCGTTGGGTTGGTTCTGGCCGTTGTTGAGGTACTCGTCGCGTAGGTAGCGGATGACGTCCCAGTGCTTGTCGGTCAGCTCGATCTCCTCCGTCGCGGCGATCATTACCGCCAGGGGCTCCGACCAGTCGTTGATGTCGGCGAGATAACCGTTGGCGTCGCAGGCGATGGTGGTGCCGTTGAGCTCGTAGGGCATGGATGGATTCTCCTTGGGTGATGGCGCTGAACTCTGGGGAGTTTCAAAGTAGGCGGCGCAGCGGCGCCACACCATCTACCGGACGGCCAATACGGACTATCCCCTTTGGGGGAACGGCGCCGTCGTCTCGACGATCCGCCGGTGCCGGGGTAGAGTGTCGGTCGCTGTGCCCAAATGCCGGCGTCAACGAATCCACTTCAGGGAACCTGCGTGTCCACCGCCACTCACACCGTGCTCTTCACCGACCTCGCCGGCTATACGGAGAGCGTCGTGCGCGCCGACCGTAAGGGTTTGCGGCGCATCCTGCAGCAGCACGAGGAGCATGTGCGCCCCATCGTCGAGAAGTACGACGGCCGGGTGGTGAAGAATATCGGCGATTCGTTTCTGTGCCTGTTTCCCGCTGCTACCGACGCCTTGCGCGCCGCGCTGGATATACACCACGGTCTGGCGGGTGAGACCCTGGAGCTGCGCCTGGCGCTCAACACCGGCGACGTGGAGATGATCGACGGCGACGCCTTCGGCGAACCGGTCAATCTGGCGGCGCGCATCCTATCGCGTACCCCGCCTGGGGAGATCTGGTTCAGCAATGCGACGCGCCTGTGCATGAACGCCTCGGAAGTACCCTGGGAACCGGTGGGTTCGTTTCGGCTCAAAGGGGTGCCCGGCGAGGTGCCCTGTTTCCGGCTGGTGCCGGAGGACCGGGTGTGGCTGCCACCGCGGGTCTCCATCGCGGCGGGGCAGGATCGCCTGATGCGTATTACCCCGGACCGCCCCGCGCCCAAACTGCCGCCCGATCCCATCATCCTGTTCCAGGGGTTCGAGCCGGGCTCCTCGCGTCTGTCCGAAGCGGTGGATGCGTTGCCGGTGCTTAGCCCGGAAGTGCTCTACCTGACGGTCTACCGGATCGGGGCCGGTGAGCGCCAGGCGTGGCTGGACGCGGGCTGCGGGTTGGTCATCGGCACCCCGTCGGCGGTGACGTATGCCCTGGAGGAGTGCGCGCGCGGCGGCCGCGATGGGGGTGGCGACGAAGGGACCCAGGCCACCATTCTGGTGAGGCGCATCGAGGAGGTGGCGTTGGAGCTGGCCTTCTGCGGCCTGGCGCTGCCCAGCGTACCGCTGGCCGAGGTGGTGGCGGGCTACCACTACGAACTGACGCCGGACGGGGATTGGGCCACGGCATCCGATCAGGCACTGTTGCGCCTCGTGGTCGCCAAAGAGGGGGTCGAGCTGCAGGCGCTACGCGGTGACATCGTCGTTGGCGGCGAGGTGTTGGCGACGGATGAAAAGCGCATGCTGGCCAAGCGCCTGGTCATCAATACGCCGGCCGGCGGCTTCGAGTTCGTTCCCCTGGCCGGGGAGTACTGCGGGGTGGTGTTGCGCGATACCGGGCTCAAGCTGGGCGTGGGACGCGGACAGACGGTGGAGCTGGGCCGCCAGCCCAACGCCCCCGGTCTGGCGTTTCCGCGCCGCCCCGGGCAGTCGAACATCCGCTGGTGCGCCGGGAGCAAGGCGCGCCAGGCGCGCGAGCAGGATTTCAACATGGACCGTGGTCTGGCCGGGCGGCGCCAGTTCGCCTTGCGTATGGGCTACGACACCATGGAGCTGGTGCCGCTGCACCAGGAGTGCGGCACCTACGTGTTGCGTGAGGCGGAATTGGTGAAGATCGAGCATGCGGTGCCGGTACGTTTTGGCGATCACGTGGTTGCCGGCACGGCGGTGGTGGCGCTGCGCCGGCCGTGACGCCGCGGCCTGCCACTGGCCTCTGCGGAGCGAAGCGATTATCATCGCGAAAAATGACGGCCGCTCAAACGATTAGAGCCTATCTCAATCTCCCGTTCAGGCCGCGTCGGGGGCTCACGGTCTGCAAGTGCGCTACCCGGCCAGCGGGAATCCGGGATAGGTTTTGGCCTGTGCCCGGGATGCGAAGGGGTAAGCGTCCATTCCTGATATGTCGTAATCCGTATTCTTGGGCGGTCGCCGATATCGGCGTCTGTCGGTGCGGGGCAGGGATGTCCCGCCCGCGAATCGGCTTTATATAGAGGCGGTTTGTCGCAGCCGGACGTGGCCCACTGCCGCGGTCGGTACGTTGACGAGAGCTGGATCGCTCTACTCAACCTTCTTCGGAACGGCTTTTGGACTTATGGCGATCGAGATACCCGGCTACCAGATCATTCGCGAGCTTGGCAAGGGCGGCATGGCCACCGTCTACCTGGCGATCCAGGAGAGCTTCGGCCGCGAGGTGGCACTCAAGGTGATGTCCTCCAGCCTGTCGGCCGACCCCGATTTCCACGAGCGCTTTTTGCGCGAGGCGCAGATCGTCAGCCGCTTGGTCCATCCCAACATCGTGACCGTCTACGACATCGGCGAGCGCGACGGTCACCACTACCTCTCCATGGAGTACATCCGCGGCCGGGACCTGCGCCACAAGCGCGACCTGCTGTCGCTGCTGGAGCGGCTGCGCATCGTCAAGGAGGTGGCCCAGGCCCTCGACTACGCCAGCAAGAAGGGTTACATCCATCGCGACGTCAAGCCGGACAACATCATGCTGCGCGAGGAGGATGCCCGCGCTGTGCTGATGGATTTCGGTATCGCCCGTGCGGTGGAGGTCGACGTCAGCATGACCCAGACCGGCACCGTGGTGGGCACCCCGCAGTACATGAGCCCTGAGCAGGCGCGCGGCAGCAAGGTCGATCACCGCGCCGACCTCTACAGTCTCGGCGTGGTGCTGTTCCAGTTGCTCGCCGGCCGCGTGCCCTATCATGCCGAAACACCGGTGGCCGTGGCGCTCAAGCATATCACCGATGCGGTACCGCAGCTGCCCGCGAAACTGCATATGTTTCAGCCGGTCATCGACAAGGCGCTGGCGAAGGACCCTGAACATCGCTACCAGAGCGGCGCGGAGATGGTCGCGGCGCTGGATCGTATCGTCAGCTCCTACGAACGGGCGCTGCTGGCGCGCAAGGGCCAGAACAACGGCCTGGATCTGGATGCGGTGCCGACGGATGTCTCGCGCCACACCCCCACCCTGGAATTGCGTCCCAAACCCAACCTCAGTACCACGCACACCGGCGGTGGAGCGACCGCCATCCAGGAGGCGCTGCGGGTACCGGCCGATTACCGGCGCTCGCAGCCGCAGGCCAAGTCGGGCGGCGGCTTGTGGCTGTGGCTGCTGGTGCTGCTGCTGGGCGGCGCCGGCGCGGCGTACTATTTCGGTTATCTCGATCCGATGCTGGCGCGCTGGCACTACACGGCTGCCCTGGTGAGAACGCCGCCGGCCAACGTGTCTGCCGCGGCCGCACCGGCGGCGGACAACGCCACGCTCCCCGCGGTGCCTGCCGCCGAACCAGCGGCCCCGGAACCGACGCAAACCGCGGAAACCGCGCAGCCGGCGGCGCCGGCACCCGCCACCGCGGCCGACGCTCCCGCGGCGGAGGCGACGCAAGATCTGGTCACCAAGATCGAGGCGCAGGCCCAGGAGCTGGAGGCGCGAGCGGGTAGCGATCTCAGCGTTGCGCCGCAACTGGCCCAGCTCTACCTGCTGGTGCTCTCCGACCAGCCGGATCAGCCGTGGGCCAAGCAGAGATTGGCCGCTTTGCAGCAACGGCACCTGGAGGCCGCGCGCAGCGCCTACGCCGCTGGCGACATGAGCAAGACTCGCCAGTATCTGGAGTGGGCCGATGCCGCCTACCCGGCCGCGGTGCGGGACCCCGGTTTCCATACGCTGGGCGAACAGCTCAACCGCTCGCAGCGGGTGGACGAAATCCTCCAACAGGCCGATCGGTACCTGACCGACAACGCGCTCACCTCACCGCCGGGCGCCAATGCGTTGGAGAGCTATCAGGCGGTGCTCGCTGAAGATCCGGACAATACCGCGGCGCGGCTGGGGATCACGCACATTGCCGAACGCTACGGTGCGCTGGCCGAGGCCCACCTCGACAAGGGCGAGTTGGACAAGGCGATGGCGATGGTCAAACGCGGCCTCAGCGTCGATCCGGAGCGCATCGAACTCAAAGAGTTGAGCTCGCGCATCACCGCGCTGCACAGCCGTCTGCAGCAGGTGCGTGACCTGCTCGACCAGGGGCGTACGTTGCAAACCGCCGGGAAACTGATCCGGCCCAACGGTGCCAGCGCCTTCGACAGCTATCAGCGTGCGCTCAAACTGGATGCGGGAAATCGCGAGGCCGCACAGGGGCTGCGCACCGTCGAGAGGGAACTCGCGCAGCGTGTGACGGCGGAGATGGCGGCGGGCCGTTTCGATGAAGCGGCGTTGCTGCTGGGCGAAGCCCGCGAACGCTACGCGACCAGCGCCGCGCTGCTGGAGTTGCAGGGGCGTCTGGACGAAGCGCGTGAGACCGCGCAGCGCGCCGCCGCCGAAGCGAATCGCCCCAAGGTGACGCAGGTGCGCGTCAGTGGCGCCCCGTTGCAGGGACTGGGCGTCGATCAGGTGCCCGCGTTCAAGGTCGATCGCACGCTGTACATCGGGTTCGAGTATCAGAACTTTGCCCAGGAGACCACGGTGGTTCAAGCCGTGCTCTACGATGGGGCGCGTAGTATGGAAATCGCCCAGGTGGGCGTGGTGGTCACCGGCAGTGGCGGCGTCAAGTACTTCCAGATCGATCGGCCCGTGGAGGGCTTCTCGCAAGGCCGCTATATTTTGGAACTGGTGGTGGACGGCCAGCCGGTGAGCTCGCAGACCTTCCAGGCGGAATAGAAGCTCCCCCTCCACAGTCCGTCACGGCAACCGATTCCTCTGCGCGTGCGATCATAGCGCGGCGTTTCGCAACCACAGCGAAGGTGCGGGCGGAGTGTGTGCCGTTTTCCGCAATTCCGCCGCGCATCTCACTCATGTAAACTCGGCACTCACATGCGGCCGGTTTCGACTCAAGAAACTGGGTTGGCCGCCGAACAACACCAAGCGTGTGTATCAACCACGGAGAGGCCTCGCCATGATTCGCAAAGGTATTGCTCTATTCGTTTGCTCGCTGCTCGTCGCGGGGTGCGAGGTGCCTGCCAACGTCAAACAGCTCACCGACGAAAACCGGACGCTTAAAGGACAGCTCGTCGGCGCCAACCAGCAGGTTACCCAGCTCAAGGCGAAGGAGGTTCTGCTGCAGAAGGACATCGCCGAGCTCAATCGCGTGATCGGCGTGCTGGAGAACGAAAAGAAATCCCGGGTCAAGGAGTCGTCGCAGTTGCGCGGCCAGATCCGCAAATTTCAACAGCAGCAGATCGACGAGCTGAAGGCGTTCCTGGTGCGTGAAGACCTGCTCGACTACATCGGCGGCGAGTTGGTGGAACGTGCGCAGATGGAGGAGAAACCGCTGCTCATCGTCGATCTCGCGCATCCGGTGCCGACCACCGGTACCTTGACCGGCGTCGGCGCTTTCTTCGCGAAACCCGCTGCGTTCAAGGTCAAGGTGCTGCGTCAGGTGGAAGACGATTTGGTGGTGATTTGGGAGAGCAAACCGCTGATGCCCAAACAGCCGGGACTCAATCGCATCAACTTCCCGGTGACGGTGGGTGTCGAGAAGGGTGATGTGCTGGGCTACTTCTTCCCCACGCTGACAGGCGTCACCTTCGATACCGGCAGCGGTGATACGCGCTACCTGCAATCGGATCTGCGACCCGGTGGCAAGGTGCGCCGCTCGGCGCTGTTGGGCGATGGTAAGAAGCGCGCCTACTCCATCGGCGTCTACGCATTACTGAATTGAGAACTGGCGCACACTTTGCGCCGCGGGCGTGCGTGAAACGCAAAACGGCGCGCGCGAATTGCTGATTTGTTTGATGCAAGTCAACTGATGAACTGGCCAGAACGGGGACACGAGCTAAGGTAATAGTCGTAACACTCATTCGCGTCCTCTACCCCGGTGGTTCCCCCCCTACCCCCAATCAACCACCGGGGTTTCTTTTTCTTGAAGGTTTGGAATTGCGGTTGCCGTTTGCCCCAGGCAACCGAACCTCGCATCGCGCAGCCGCGCCCCGCCGTCACTCCTCCTGTACGCGTCGCCACGTGCCGCTTTTGCCGCCGGACTTTTCCAGCAGTTGCACCGAGTGGATGCGCATGCCGCGATCCACTGCTTTGCACATGTCATAGACGGTCAGCAGCGCGATCTGCACCGCGGTCAACGCTTCCATCTCGACGCCGGTGCGTTCGGCGGTCTCGGCGCGCGCGACGCAGTGCACCTCGCTATGCGCTTCGTCGGGTGTAAGGTCGATGGTGAGATGGGTGAGCATGATGGGGTGACAGAGCGGAATCAGATCGGCGGTGCGTTTGGCGGCCATGATACCGGCGACGCGCGCGATGCCCAGCACGTCGCCTTTCTTGTGATTGCCGGCGACGATTTTTTCCAGCGTCGCGGATTGCATCGCGATTCGGCCTTCGGCAACGGCGATGCGATGCGAGACGCGCTTTTCGCCCACGTCCACCATGTGCGCCTCGCCGGATGAATTGAAATGGGTGAGATCACTCATGGTGTGCAACTCCTCCGTGGACCGATCAATCGATGGCCAACTCGTGGATTTCGAACTGCAGGGTTTCCAGGCTGCCGACGGCGTAGGTGGGTGGCGCGCCGATCCCGGCCACGGTGCCCGGGTTGAGCACCACCGCCGCGCCTGCGCCGTGCTCCACCTGCGTGACGGTGCTGGCGTGGCTGTGTCCGCAGCAGAGCAGGTCATAGCGCCCGCTCAGCGCCATCTGCTGGGCGCGGTGGGGGTAGTGGGAGAGAAAGATACGCCGTCCCGCCAGTACGAAATCCGCTTCTGCCCCGTAGTAGCGGATGCCGCTGTCGGCGCGTGTGGCAATGGCGCGCAGGGCGTCGAGATCGCCGCTGTTGTTGCCGTGGACGAGGTAGATGGGTTTGCCCAACCCCTTGAGCTCGCGCAGCGTGTCGGCCTCGACCAGGTCGCCGCAGTGCAGGTAGGCCTCGGCGCCTGCCGCGCGCGCCCGACGGGCTGCGCTGAGCATGCGATCGACGCGGTCGTGGCTGTCGGAGAGGATACAGACGATCAACGAGACTCCCTCAGTAGCAGGGCTTGTCGGGGCTGTTGGTGTAGCGCTCTATGCTGTCGAGGATCTCGCGCTTGGCCGCGTCGACGTCGGCCCAGCCGTCGATCTTCACCCATTTGCCCGGGTCGAGATCCTTGTAGTGCTCGAAAAAGTGGGCGATGAGATCGAGTATGCCCTTGGGGATGTCGTCGATGCTTTGGGCATCCTCGTAGTGGCCGCGCAGTCCGCGGGCGGGTAGCGCCAGCACCTTGGCATCCGCGCCCGCCTCGTCGGTCATCTGCAGCACGCCCACCGGTCGGCAGCGGATCACCGATCCGCTGATCAGCGGGGCGGGGGTGATGACCAGCACGTCCACGGGATCGCCGTCTTCGGAGAGCGTGTGCGGTACATAGCCGTAGTTGCAGGGATAACGCATGGCGGTTTTCATGAACCGGTCGACGAACATGGCGCCGGTCTCTTTGTCCACCTCGTACTTCACCGGCTCGGCGTGGGCCGGGATCTCGATGATGACGTTGACTTCTTCCGGCACCTTGGCGCCGGGGGTGACTCTGTCCAGATTCATAAGCCGTGTTCCTGCATGATGGGGTTGGGAGTTGGCACCGCCAGCGTCTACCTTACCATCGCCCGGCGCCGGTCGAGTGCTCGGCGGTGGCGTTGGCCCGTCCCTGCGGCGGCCGGCAACTGGTCAAACCGATGCCACTGTGTATATACTCGCGCATCCGAAATTCTTATCGGGTCATAGATTTTTCGTCGTGTCGGCCGACGGGGCAATCTGAGCAGGCGCTGGGGATTCAAGGGGTAGCCGGCGGGAACGGGCCGCCCATTCTGGTGGGACTCGTTCATCGCGTCAATCCCGGGTCGTATCGAGACGGGGCTTTTCCGGGCGAGCTGCCCGGGAATAGGCCTTCGTCATGCCCCAGCTGCCCGCTGTGCCTCGCCGGTATGCGGTACGCAACAGTTTTCCATTCAACAACTGTAGGGAGTTTTGGGGAGATGACAGCGTTACCACCTATCCTGGGCATTCTCGGCCTAGTGGTGGCGTACTTCATATATCAAGCGATTATGAAGTACTCCGCCGGTGAGGAAAAAGTCGCCAAGATCGCCGAGCAGATTCACGTCGGTGCCATGGTGTTCATGAAGCGCGAGTACAAGATGCTGGTGATCTTTGCCGGCGTCCTGGTCGTGATCCTTTGGTTCTTGCTGGGTTGGAAGACCGCGACTGCGTTCATCGTTGGTGCCGTCGCGTCGGGCATTGCCGGCTATATCGGCATGTTCACCGCCACCAAGGCCAACGTGCGCACCACCACGGCGGCGCACACCAAGGGTGCGGCCGAGGCGCTCACCATCGCTTTCTACGGCGGTTCGGTGATGGGCCTGGCGGTGGCCTCGCTGGGTCTGATCGGTTTGGGCGGTCTGTTCCTGTTCTTCGGCGGCGATCCCGATACCGCGCACGCCATCGAGGGCTTCGGCATGGGCGCCTCGTCGGTGGCGCTGTTCGCGCGTGTCGGCGGCGGCATCTACACCAAGTCGGCCGACGTGGGCGCCGATCTGGTAGGCAAGGTCGAGGCGGGTATCCCCGAGGACGATCCGCGCAACCCCGGCGTCATCGCCGACAACGTGGGCGACAACGTGGGCGATGTGGCCGGAATGGGCTCGGATATCTTCGAGTCCTACTGCGGCGCCATGATCGCCACCATCGCCATGGCGGCCACCCTCACCGCAGCGGCCGTCGATCCGCTGGGCGACCGCGGCATGCTGATGTTCCTGCCGTTGGCACTGGCCTCTACCGGATTGATCTGTTCGGTGTTGGGTATCAGCATCGTGCGCAAGTTCGCCAACAAGGCGCCGGAAGTGGCGCTGCGTTCGGGAACCATCGGCGCGACGATTCTGTTCATCATCGCCGCGCTGGTGCTGATACTGGTGGCTGGCGTCACCTACAAGGTGTGGCTGTCGGTACTTGCCGGCGCCGTGGGCGGCATCATCATCGGCCTGGTCACCGAGTACTACACCGCCAGCAAACCGGTGGAGAAGATCGCCGCCGCGGGCGAGACCGGTCCGGCTACGGTGATGATCACCGGCTTGGCGGTGGGTATGCAGTCGGTGGTGATCCCGCTGCTCACCATCTGCGCCATCATCTACGTCACTACCTCGCTGGTGGGGCTCTACGGCGTCGGTATCGGCGCGGTGGGCATGCTGGCCACCGTGGGTATCACCATGGCCATCGACGCCTACGGTCCGGTGGCAGATAACGCCGGCGGTATTGCCGAGATGGGTGGTCTGGGCGCAGAGACCCGCAAGATCACCGATTCGCTGGATGAGCTGGGCAACACCACCGCCGCCATCGGCAAGGGTTTTGCCATTGGCGCGGCGGCGTTGGCGGCACTGGCCATCATCACCGCCTACGTGCAGACGATCTCGGTGCACAACCCCGGTTTTCAGCTGGAACTGGGCAGTCCCAAGGTGCTGATCGGGCTGTTCATCGGTGGCCTGATCCCGTTCCTTATCGCCTCCATCACCATGACAGCGGTGGGTGACGCAGCCTTCGACATGATCAAGGAGATCCGCCGCCAGTTCCGCGAGATCCCCGGCCTGCTGGAAGGCACGGGCGAGCCGGATACTGCCCGCTGCGTGGATATCGCCACCACGGCGGCCCTCAAGCGCATGATCTTGCCCGGCGTCATCGCGGTGGCCATGCCCTTTGTCGTCGGCTTCGGCATCGGTCCGGAGAGCCTGGGCGGCATGCTGGGCGGCGCGCTGCTGTCGTGCGTGCTGCTGGCGCTGATGATGGCCAATGCCGGCGGCGCCTGGGACAACGCCAAGAAGTTCATCGAGAAGGGCAACTACGGCGGCAAGGGTTCCGATACGCACAAGGCGGCTGTGGTGGGCGACACCGTGGGCGATCCCTTCAAGGATACCTCCGGGCCCTCCATGAACATCCTCATCAACGTGATGGCCATCGTCTCGCTGGTGATCGCGCCGTTGCTCTGAGCGAGGTTGGGCACTTCAATGCGAAAGGGCCGGCAATGCCGGCCCTTTTGTTTTGGGGTTAGGGATCGGGAACATTGAGCGCCGCCGATCTCCCGCCGTCGGGCTACTTGACCTTGAAGGGCGTGGCGAGCTTTTTGGGCACCGCGACGTTCTTCAGGCGCACGTACTGCGGCAGGCCGTTCTTGTAGGGCGGATAATCCTCGCCCTGGATCAGCGGCTCCAGATAGGTGCGGCACTGCTTGGTGATGCCGAAACCGTCCTTGGAGATGAAGTTCGCCGGCATCATCTTCTCGCGGTTGGCGACGCGCGACAGCGGCGCCTGGCCCACCTTCCAGCGATAGGGCTTGTTCTTGACGCGCACCACGGCCGGCATCACCGCGTTCCTGCCCGCCAATGCCATCTCGACGGCCGCCTTACCCATGGCATACGCCTGCTCGACGTCGGTCTTGGAGGCGATGTGACGCGCCGCGCGCTGCAGATAGTCGGCTACCGCCCAGTGGTACTTCAGGCCCAGTTCGCTCTTCACCAGATTGGCGATCACCGGTGCCACGCCGCCCAGCTGGGCGTGGCCGAAGGCGTCGCGCAGCCCCTGGTCGGAGAGAAACTTGCCGTCGGCACCGCGCACCCCTTCCGAGACCACCACCGAACAGTAGCCATGTTCGGCCACCTTCTTCTTCACCGTGGCGAGGAATTTCTTCGGATTGAAGGTGACCTCCGGGAACAGGATCACAATGGGCAGCTCACAATCGTCGCTGCTGGCGAGCCCGCCGGCCGCCGCAATCCAGCCCGCGTGACGCCCCATCACCTCGATTACGAACACCTTGGTGGAGGTCTTGGCCATGGAGGCGACGTCGAAGCTCGCCTCGCGCACCGAAGTGGCAATGTACTTGGCCACGGAACCAAAACCGGGGCAGACGTCGGTGATGGGCAGGTCGTTGTCCACGGTTTTGGGCACGTGAATCGCCTGGATCGGGTAGCCCAGTGTCTTGGAGAGCTGCGAGACCTTGAGGCAGGTGTCGGCGGAGTCGCCGCCGCCGTTATAGAAGAAGTAGCCGATGTTGTGGGCGGCGAAGACCTCGATCAGCCGTTCGTACTCGGCACGGTTCTCCTCCAAACCTTTCAATTTGTAACGGCATGAACCGAAGGCGCCCGAGGGAGTATGCCGCAATGCGGCAATGGCGCTCTTTGACTCCTTGCTGGTGTCGATGAGGTCCTCGGTCAATGCGCCGATGATGCCGTTGCGCCCGGCGTAGACCTTACCGATGCGGTCCTTGTGCTGGCGCGCGGTCTCGATGACGCCACATGCCGACGCGTTGATCACCGCGGTGACGCCACCGGATTGGGCGTAAAACGCGTTCATCTTCTTGGTGCTGCGAGTGCTCATGGTTGATTCCTTCCCGGTTGCTTGGTCTTCGAAATGGGCCCGGTCTCGCTGTATAGCGTAATCCGTGTGCAGAGGGTGATGGGTTCAGGTCATGATCGCAGTCCATGCCTCGTTGCGGTGAGAGACGTCAGCGATTTCTCTGTCGTTGCGAGGATGGAAGTTTCTCCTTCGATCGGTATGAGGTCAATGTCTCCAAATCGGGAGTGCGTCGACTATCGCTTAGTGGAGAGTAAATATAGCGGTCGATTGCGTCGTCGGCTGTTCTTTAAACGAATAGGTTGTGCTATATAGGGCGGAAATTTGGGGGTTCGCATCCGCACAGTGACGCAATGTTTGGTGGCGATGCGAGACCCTAGGGAGAAACGACAAGAACGAGGGGCAAGCACAACCATGAGAATTGTACTTCTGGGAGCACCCGGCTCGGGCAAAGGAACACAGGCCAAACAGCTGGTCGACAAGTACGCTATCCCGCAGGTCTCCACAGGCGATCTCCTCCGGGCAGCGGTCGCTGATCGCACCCCGCTCGGCCAGCAGGCCAAAGCTGCTATGGATGCCGGGCAGCTGGTTTCCGACGAAATCGTGCTGGGCATGATCCGTGAGCGTCTTTCGCAGCCTGACGCCAAGAAGGGCTTCATTCTGGACGGATTTCCGCGCAACCTGGCCCAGGCCGCAGCGCTGGATGCCATGCTCATCGAGCTGAGCCAGCCTGTCGACGCCGCCCTGTTGATCGATGTTGACTTCGATGTGCTGATGCAGCGCCTCACCGGACGCCGCACCTGCACCTCGTGCGGTCAGATGTACAACGTCTATACCACGCCGCCTAAGATTGAGGGGCAGTGCGATCGCTGTGGCGGCGAACTGCACCACCGTGCCGATGACAACGAAGAGACCATCGGCAACCGGTTGCGCGTGTACGAGAATCAAACGGCGCCTGTGGCCGAGTACTATCGGACACAGGGCATACTGAGCACGGTTGAGGGTGTTGGCGATATCAAGGAGATATTCGCGTCCATCCTCAAAGTGTTGGGAGGTGCTACAAAGAGACCGGCTGCGGCCGCTATACCTGCTGCTGTAACCACGAAACCGACTGTCGATGAAGCGCCGGTGGCATCCAAGCCGGCCCCGAAGAAGGCAGTCGCCCTGAAGGCGAAACCCAAGCAAGCGGAGGCCAAGAAGAAAGTGACTGACGAAACCACGACCACCGAACCGGCGGCTGAGGCTAAGGCTTCGGCTAAGAAGAGATCTGCGCCCAAAAAGGCGGCTGCTAAGAAGGCTGCACCCAAGAAGAAGGCGGCTCCTAAGAAAAAGGCTGCCGCCAAGAAGAAGGTAGCGGCCAAGAAGAAGGCGGCTCCCAAGAAAAAGGCTGCCGCCAAGAAGAAGGTAGCGGCCAAGAAGAAGGCGGCTCCTAAGAAAAAGGCTGCCGCCAAGAAGAAGGTAGCGGCCAAGAAGAAGGCGGCCCCTAAGAAAAAGGCTGCCGCCAAGAAGAAGGTAGCGGCCAAGAAGAAGGCGGCCCCTAAGAAAAAGGTTGCTGCCAAGAAGAAAGTCGCTCCCAAGAAGAAAGCGGCTAAAAAGCGCTGAGTGAGAGCGCTGGCAGGTTTGATCTAACGTGGGCGCCGATGGCGCCCACTTCTTTTTCGCCGCGACAGCCCTTGGCCGGTAATACGAAACAGCCAGCTGTCCACGCTGCCCCAAAACCGCTCCTGGGCGCGCCTCCACCACGGCCGCTCGCGCCACAGCTCCGCGCGTAGCTCGCGGGCGTGGGCGAAATCTTCCTCCAACATCCCCTCGACATCGGCGGCGAAGCGGGTGTCCTCCACCTCCTGGTTGGCATCGAGATTCCAAAGCTGGTTCCAGCGGTCGAGGTTGCTGGAGCCCAGCGACACCCAATCGTCGCACAGCAACACCTTGGAGTGCAGAAACCGCGGGCGGTATTCGTAGATGCGCGCGCCGGCGCGCAGCAGCCGGCCGAAATAGCGTCTGCCGGCGTAGCGCACCCCGGGATGGTCGGTGATGCGCCCGGGTACCAGTATCCTCACGTCGATGCCGCGGTGCGCCGCGGCGCTCAGGCAGCGCAGCAGGCGCCGCGAGGGGATGAAGTAGGCGGTGCTCATCCAAACCCGCCGCTCCGCGCTGCGGATGCGCTCCACGAATGAGCGCAGGATTTCGGGCTTGCGCACACCGCTTGCGGTCACCAGGCGCCCGCGCATGTTGCCTTCCACGGCGGCCAGGTGCCGCGACCGGCTGGGCGGGACCGCGCAGCTGCGCTGCCAGGCGGTGGCGAAGAGCTGCGCCCAGTCGTCGAGTACCGGGCCGCGCATGGCCACCATGGTCTCGCGCCAACCGGCCAGCGGCAGCGTGTGGGGCAGCAGGGTATCGGAGATGCCTATGCCGCCCGTGAAACCGACGCGCCGATCGATCAGCAGCAGTTTGCGGTGGTCACGGTGCAGGTTGTGGCGCCATTTGCGGTAGGCGAGGGGGTTGTAGAAGGTAAGTCCGACGTTGCCTTCTCGCAGCCGGTAACGGTCGTGTGCGCTGAGGCCACGGGCCCCGAAGGCATCGAGCAGCATGTGCACCGTGACGCCGCGACCCGCGGCCGCGCACAAGGCTGCGATAAAGTGATCGGCCAGCGAACCCGATTCGAACAGGTACATCTCCAGCAGAATCTCTTCGCGTGCTTCGGCGATGACCTCGAGCATGGCGCTGATAAAGGCCTCGGTCTCGCTGAAGAGCCGGAAGTGGTTGCCGTCGCGCCAGGGGAATCCTCGGCGTTGCTGCGATCGGCTCATGGTGGGAAGGGGTGGGAGCCGATCACTCGCCGCGCGGGGCCAGCACCAACCCTGCGGCGCCAACGTGCAGCGCGCTGCGTCCGGCCAGCCAGTGGCGCAGCGTGTTGCCCGCCAGTTCGCCGCGCCAGCCGTGCAGTACGGGTACCTCATCGTCGCCGCGCAGCAATGCCTCCAAATCGCTGCGCGATGCCAGCGATCCGGCGCTTACCCCTGCCTGGGCCGCGCACAGGCGCAGTAGTGCCATCAGCGTATCCACCACCGCGCCCTCCGCTTCGCTGAGCGGTGCGATACGCGGCAGCTGCGGCCACTGCTCGCGCGGTGCGGCACCGGCGCTGGCGATGAGCGCAAGCAGGGTGGTGCCGTCGCGCTCCTGCGTGCCCTGTTCCAGGCCGCGCATGCGACTCAGCGCGACACGGTCGGACGGGCGCTGTCGCGCTAGGTCGAGTAGCACTTCGTCGCGCAGTATCCAGCGGCGCGGACGGTTGCGTTGCCGCGCCTGGGTCTCGCGCCAGGCGGCGAGATCCTGCAGCACCTTGAGCTGTACGCCCTTGAGTTTGCCCACGCCCTTGATGCGACGCCACTGCGCCTCGGGCGGGTTGGCGTAGGTGGCGGGATCGGCCAGGGTGGCGAAATCCTCCGCCAGCCAGCCCAGGCGCCCCTGGGACTCCAGTTGTCGGTAGAGCTTGTCGAAAGCCTCCACCAAGTAGATGACGTCGTCCGCGGCGTAGCGGATCTGCTCGTCGTTGAGCGGGCGGCGGCTCCAGTCGGTGCGCGAGTGGCTCTTCGCCAACGAGACGCCGAGCAGCTTCTCGACCAGGGCGGCGTAACCGATCTGTTCGCCGAGACCCGCCAGCGTCGCGGCGATCTGGGTATCGAAAATCGGGGCGGGCACGCGGCCGTCGATGTCGTAGAAGAGCTCCAGATCCTGGCGCGCCGCGTGCAACACCTTGAGGCAGCGGGGGTCGTGCAGCAGTGACAGCAGCGGCGAGAGATCGTCGATGGCCAGCGGGTCGATGCAGGCGACCGCATCGCGGGTGGCCACCTGAATCAGGCATAGTTCGGCGAAATAGCTGCGCTCGCGCAGGAATTCGGTGTCGAGCGCGATCCACTCCGCCCCTTCCAACCGGGTGCAGAACGTCTTCAACTGCTCATGGGTGCTGATAAACTCGGAGGTCATTTTTGATTTCGCTGATTCGCTGCGGGGATGGCGTGTATTATCCCCGCTCGATAGCGTCGGTGATACGGTACCGACGTTCAAATTCGGGACCCGCAGAATCGTGATTCAACTCTTGCGCCTGTTTTTCGACGTCTGCCTGTTGCGCCGCGGACCGCAGGACGTACCGGCGTCGCAGTGGTTGCTGCGCACCACCGTGGCCTGTTATCTGGCCGTCGGCGTGGTGCTGCTGACCCTCGGCGGCGACGCGCTGTGGCGCAGCACCGTTGCGGCGGCGATCGATTTCGCGCTGCTTGCCGGCATCACCTGGGGCGCGCTCGGTTGGCGGCACCTGCAGGTGCGTTTCCCCCAGACCCTGACGACGTTGGCGGGGGCCGGCGTGGTGATCTACCTCGTTGAGCTGCCGGTGGTGTACTGGCTTCACGTCAGCGCCGGGGACGGCGGGCGTCCCGACCCGCTCGCGGCGCTGCTGTGGTTTGTGCTGTTGCTGTGGAGCCTGTCGGTGATGGGGCATGTGCTGCGCCACGCGCTGCGCGGCACGTTTGCGCTGGGCATGCTGTTCTCGGTGGGCTATTTCGCGATCGAGACGGTGTTGTTCGATCTGCTGTTCCCGAGGGCGGGCTGATGCATCTGCATATCCTCGGCGTGTGCGGTACCTTCATGGGGGGGCTCGCACTGCTGGCGCGCGAATTGGGGCATACGGTGACCGGCCAGGATGCCGGCGTCTACCCGCCCATGAGCGATCAGCTGGCGGCAGCAGGCATCGCGCTTTACGAAGGCTACGATCCCGCGCCGTTGCAGTCCGGCCCCGATTGCGTGGTGATCGGCAACGCGCTATCGCGCGGCAATCCGGCGGTGGAGTACGTGCTGGAGCGCGGGTTGCCATACACCTCGGGGCCGCAATGGCTGGCCGACCATCTACTGCCGGGGCGCTGGGTCATCGGCGTGGCGGGTACCCATGGCAAGACCACCACCGCCGGCATGGTGGCGTGGATACTGGAGTACGCGCAGCTCAAGCCCGGCTTTCTGATCGGTGGTGTGCCGGGCAATTTCGGTGTCTCGGCGCGTCTTGGCGACGCGCCGTTCTTCGTGGTGGAGGCGGACGAGTACGACACGGCATTCTTCGACAAGCGTTCCAAGTTCGTCCACTACCGGCCGCGCACCGCGGTGCTCAACAACCTCGAATTCGACCACGCCGACATCTTTCCCGACCTGGCGGCCATCCAGCGCCAGTTCCACCATTTGGTGCGCACCGTGCCGGGCAACGGTCTGCTGGTGACGCCGGCGGACGATGCCGCGTTGGACGCGGTGCTCGCGCAGGGCTGCTGGACGCCGCGCGAAACCTTTCAGAACCGCGATGCGGGTGCGGCCACCTGGGAGGCGCATGCGCGGGTTGCCGATGCCAGCCGCTTCGAAGTGGTGTGCGACGGCGTCGGCGTGGGCGAGGTGACGTGGGGGCTGGCCGGCCGCCACAACGTGGCCAACGCGCTGGCGGCGCTGGCAGCGGCGCGCCACGCCGGTGTGCCGGCGGCGGTGGGGGTGCAGGCGCTGTGCGAATTCCGCAATGCCAAGCGCCGCCTGGAAAAACGCGGCGAGGTGGGCGGTGTGACCGTCTACGACGACTTCGCCCACCATCCCACGGCTATCGCCGCCACGCTGTCCGCACTGCGTGGGCGGGTGGGTGCGGCGCGCATTGTCGCGGTGCTGGAGCCGCGCTCCAACACCATGCGCCTGGGCGTGCACCGCGACACCCTGGCCGATGCGCTGTCCGGGGCCGATACCGTCCTGCTGTTCGAGCCGGAGGGGCTCGATTGGGATCTGGGGGCGGTGGCTCGTGCCATCGGTCCGCAGGCGCAGGTGTATGCGTCCGTGGATGTCATCGTGCAGGCGCTGGCCGCGTCGGCGCACGCAGGCGATCAGGTATTGGTCATGAGCAACGGCGCTTTCGGCGGGATTCACGGCAAACTGCTGGCGGCGCTGGAGGGGCGCTGAGTTTTCTTGTGGCCAAGGCGGTACGCGGTCGGCTTGGCCGGCAGCGACAGGGGCGCGGCGTTCCGTTATGGTCTAGGCTAGGAGTGTATTGCCAGCTGTCATATAGCGATAACGAAACAACTACATAATAGTCGTTTGGGTCCGGCCATCCGGATCGAAAATTCCATCCAACGAAAGGAGTCCCCCGATGCATCGTTCCCATGCGCTGGTTGCTGCGGCGGCGCTGTTCGCGTTGTCGTTGAGTTCGGCCCAGGCCGAGACGCTGCGGCTGCTCACCTGGGGCGGCTACGCGCCCGACGACGTGGTTGCCGAGTTCGAGAAGGAGACCGGTATCAAGGTGCAGGTCACCAAGTCCAACAACGAGGACATGATCTCCAAGCTGCGCGCCACCGGCGGCTCCGGTTTCGATCTGGCGCAGCCCAGCCAGGACCGTATCGTCGGTGCGCAGACCGATTACAACATTTACAAACCCATGGACCTGTCGAAGATCGACAGTGCGCTGTTCATCCCGTCGATGATGGATGCCACGCGCAAGAACACCACCTTCAAGGGCAAGGTGTACGGTGTGCCGCATATCTGGGGTACCAGCGGCCTGGTGCTGGACCGCTCCAAGGCGGGCGATGTTCGCGACTACACCGATCTGTGCAACCCGGCGCTGGCCGGCAAGGTCTCGTACCGGCTCAAGCGCCCGACGCTGATCGGCTTCGCCTTCGCCATGGGCATGGATCCTTTCGCCGCCTACGGTGATAAGTCCGAGTACCAGAAGATCCTCGACAAGGTGGAGGCCAAGCTGGTGGACTGCAAGAGCAACGTGCGCGTCTACTGGACCGGCGGCGATGCGTTGCTCAATCTGCTGCGCTCCGGCGAGGTGGTGGCCGCCATGGCGTGGGATACCGGCGGCTGGAAGCTCAACAAGGAGAACGCCAACGTCAGCTTCGTCGCACCCAAGTCGGGGGCGCTGGGCTGGATCGACACCTTTGCACTGCCGCGCAAGACCAAGGCCGAATCGGCGGCCTACAAGTGGATCAACTTCGTGATGCGTCCGCAGATTGCCGCACGCATTACGGCGTCCGCCGGCAATTTCACCGCCTCGAAGGGCGCCGACGAGTACGTGGAAGCGGAACTGAAGAAGCAGTTCAAGGCGAGCTTCCCGCCGGCGGCCATCGATAACATCAAGTGGTATCCCACCGTCCCGGCCGGTCTGGAGGAGATGGAGGGCAAGACCCTGGATCGCGTCAAGGCGGCCAAATCCGGCTGATCCGCGTGCCCAAGATGCCGCCGGTCGCCGCGACCGGCGGCATCCCTTTCTCTAGTCCTTTGCCTCATCGCGTTTAACGGGAGTGTTGCCCATGGCTGCGCAGCAAAGCGCCGCATCCCCCGCTGACGGCTTCGTGCTTGAGTGCCGCGAGGTGACGCGGCAGTTCGGCGCCTTTGTGGCTGTCGATCAGGTGTCGCTGAGCATCGAGCAGGGCGGTTTCTTCTCCATCCTGGGTCCCTCCGGCTGCGGCAAAACCACGCTGCTGCGGATGTTGGCCGGCTTCGACGAGCCGAATTCGGGCGAGATCCTGATCCGCGGCGAGTCCATGCGCGGCGTGCCGCCCAATCGCCGCCCGGTGAACATGGTGTTCCAGCACTTGGCGCTGTTTCCCATGATGACGGTGGCCGAGAACGTGGCCTACGGCCTGAAGCGCCGCGGCGTGGCGCGCGATGCCATCGGGCGACGCGTGGCGCAGGCGCTGGAGCGGGTCAGCCTGCCCGACGCCGGACCCAAGCGCATCGACCAGCTCTCGGGCGGACAGAAACAGCGCGTGGCCATTGCGCGCGCGCTGGTGCTGGAGCCGTCCGTGCTGCTGTTGGACGAGCCGCTGGGGGCGCTGGATCTCAAGCTGCGCGAGCACATGAAGGTGGAGCTCAAGCAGTTGCAGCAGCAGGTCGGTACCACCTTCGTCTACATCACCCACGATCAGTCCGAGGCGCTGGTGATGTCCGATCACGTGGCGGTAATGAACCGCGGACGCTTCGAGCAGATCGGTACGCCGCAGCAGCTCTACTTCGAGCCGGCCACCGCCTTCGTCGCCGGTTTCGTCGGCGAGGCCAACCGCTGGCGCGGCAGGGTGAGCGACAGCGCGGGGAAGCTGCTGAGCATCGACCTGGAAGGTGGGCTGCAGCTGCACACCGCCGCCGACCAACGTATCCCGCTGCATGGCGACGTGGAGGTGTTCGTGCGCCCGGAGTCGGTTGCCCTGAGCCACGAACGACTGGCCACGGCGGTCAATCAGCTGGAGTGCGTTGTGCTGGATGTGCTGTTCAATGGCGCCAACACCCAGGTACTGCTGCGCGACCGCGCCAGCGGCCACGAGTTGAGCGCCGCTCTGCCGGGCACCGGCGACTTCCTCGGCATTGCCCGCGGCGACGTCCTCTACGCCCACTGGGATCAGCGCCACACGCGCTGCTTCGCGCAAACGGAGGCGGCATGAAGTCGCACACCCGCGTCGGTTTTTTCCTGCTGCTGGCGCCGTTGGCGCTGTGGCTGACGCTGCTCATCATCATCCCGCACCTGGACATGCTGGCGATCTCGCTGCGCGAGAAGGTGGCGCCGCGCGAATACGCCTTCAGCTTCGCCAACTACCTGGCGTTTTTCAGCGAGCCGCTCTACTGGAACACCTTCGTGCGCACCGCAGTGATGTCCATCACCGCCACCGCGCTCACGCTGCTGATCTCCTTCCCTATCGCCTACTACATCGCCAAGGTGCTGCGCGGACGCGCCAAGCGGCTGCTGTTTCTGCTCTGCCTGATTCCCTTCTGGGTGAGCGAGCTGGTGCGCACCTACGGCTGGATGATCCTGTTGCGCGAGACCGGCGTGGTCAGCCGCGTCCTGGTGTGGCTTGGGGTGATCGACCAGCCGGTGGAGATGCTTTACAACGACGTCGCCATCATGGTGGGGTTGATCTACACCTCGCTGCTGTTCATGGTGGTGCCGCTGGTCACCACCTTGGATAGCCTCGACGACAGCCTCATCGAGGCGAGCTATGACCTGGGCGGCAACGGCTGGACCACGCTGCGCGAGATCGTCATCCCCCACGCCATGCCGGGCATCGTCTCCGGCTGCATCGTGGTGTTCATGCTGACGCTGGGCAATTACCTCACCCCCAACCTGTTGGGCGGCAAGGACAGTCTGTGGTTTACAGAGCAGATCTACACCCAGTTCATCACCCGCTTCAATTGGGAGCTGGGATCGGCGTTCGGCTTCCTGCTGCTGGTGCTGTCGTCGATCATCGTTTTCGGTGGCCTGAAACTTACCCGTCAGACGCTCAGCGAGACGATGAGATGATCCCGTCGTTACCGCAGCCGCGTTTTCATCGTGTCGCTTATCAAGCGTATGTGGCGATCTTTTTCATCTACCTGGTGGCACCTCTGCTGGTGGTGGCGTTGTTCGCTTTCAACGACTCGCTGTTTCCGTCGCTGCCCTGGAACGGATTTACGCTGGATTGGTTTACGGGTGCTCAGCAGCCGCGGCTGGGGGTGCTGAACGACGAACCGTTGCTGGAGAGTATCGGTACCTCGGCGTGGGTGGCGCTGTGGGTGACGTTGCTGTCGCTGCTGGTGGGGACCTGTAACGCATTTCTCTTCGAACGCGAGCGGTTTCCGCTACGCAATCTGCTCTACATGCTGATGCTCACTCCGTTGGTGATTCCCGGCGTGATTCTCGGCATCTCCATCCTGGTCTTCTCCAACTCGCTGGTCAACGGTATCGAAACGGCGTTCGGTATCGAGATTGAAACGCTGCGCCCCGGCCTGACGCTGGTAATCCTGGGCCAGTTCTCCTTTATCACCACCATAGCCACCCTGGTCATCTCAGCACGCCTGCGCAAGTTCGACCTCAGCCTGGAGGAGGCGGCCATGAACCTGGGTGCCACCAAGCTGACGGCGGTACTGACCATCACCATCCCCTACCTGGGGCCTGCACTGCTGGGGGCGGGGATAGTCGCGTTTCTCATGTCGTTCGAGAACTTCAACACCACCTTGATGTTGGTGGGGTCCGATGCGCCGTTGACCATTACCATGTTCGACCGCTTGCGCGAAGGCTCCACTCCGGCGCTCAACGCGGTGTCGCTGCTGCTGATGATGGCGTCCGGGGGGTTGGCATTGTTGAGTGTGGCGGTGCAGCGGGACAAGACGGGATAACGTTCCCGCGTTCCCTGGTTTCGTCATACCGGCCGAGGTCTATGGAGAAGTAGCTCGCGGGGCATCGCACGAACCAGAGCCAAGGCCCGCGTACGCAGTATTTTCTGTCTAGTACGGCGAAGACGCCCGTTTGTGGAAAGCGGGAGTCGGCGCTTGCCCATAGCTGTCGGTCAGTCAACCCAGGCGAAGGCCCCTGTCCAAATCGGATGCGTACCGGGCGTGCCGGATGCGGTGCAGAGACAATGCCATGCCATTAATAGGGTTTCTCAATATTCCGACTTTATCGCCGATAACTAATGTGATGTATTCCGCAAACTCGAGGTGCCCCTGGGGCGTTCTTGATCTGGTATAGGGTGCCTCAGGTGCGGGGGTCCGCACCAGCGAGCCGTCACTGCGGTGTAACAAGGAGCACGAAATGGCAGCTGGTGGGGGGCATGCGCGCGTACCTAGTGTGCGCGTCGAGGTGTGAGCGCGGGCTTGGGAAGCTGAGACATGGACAACGTATCTCCAACCACGGAGCGGGAGCTGCCGGTCGTTGGTGCAGAGCCGCGCGCACTAGCTCCGAAAATCCGCTTGGAGCAGATCCGGCTGCTCTACAGTCAAGGGCGATTCGCCCTAGGAAGTTCCATCGCGGTGGCTTGCATTTCGCTGTGGGTGCTCTGGCCAGCGACGGAGCATCGATTGCTGCTCTATTGGTTCGGTGGCATAGTTGCGACGTCGGTCGTGCGCATGCCCTTGCTGCTCCCATCCCTGCGTGATCGGTTTACACCGGATAAAGCTCTGCGCTGGGGCATACTTTATGCTTCGGGCGCGTTTCTTGGCGGCACAGCATGGGGGATGTTGGCGCTGCTATGGGAGCCAACGTGGGCGATACCGCATCAAGTATTTGTGTTTATTGTTCTTGCTGGCCTAACCGCGGGTGCAATATCGACGAATGCTGCATGGATGATCTCCTACACCTGTTTCACCATTACAACGCTGTCGCCACTAATTCTCGTATTGCTTGTCCAGCCGGATGCGGTAACCAAAGAAACTGGAGCCCTCGTAGCCGTCTATTGCTGCCTAATACTTGTGATCGCACGGCGCTACGAAACGAATTTGCGTGATTCGCTCAAACTCCGTTTCGAAAATATCGGCCTCATGAACGGGGTCTCGCATGCGAATCGCGCGCTACGCGATGAAATAGAAGTGCGCAAGGAGGCGCAAACAAAGCTTCAGCAGCTCAACGAAACTCTGGAAGGGCGCGTAAAAGAGCGTACCCAGGCGCTCACTGAAAGCGAGAAACTGTTCCGTACCATTACTTCTTCGGCCAGTGAAGCGATCATTATGACCGACGACAATGCGGAAATCGTCTACTGGAATAAGGCCGCAGAGAACATTTTTGGCTACTCCGTAGCCGATGCCGTCGGCAGAAATGCCCATCAATTACTTGCTCCCTCGCGATATCAACCGGCATACCAAGACGGATACGCGCATTTTTCACAAACGGGCAAGGGCGCGATGATAGGCAAGACGGTGGAACTGGAAGCGACTCGAAGTGACGGCAACGAATTTCCCATCGAGCTCTCCGTCTCCGCGGTGCGGCTTAACGAAAGATGGCACTCCATTGGCATTGTGCGAGATATCAGTGAACGCAAACGCGCACAGAAGGAGCAGCAAATGCTGGAGGTCCAGTTGAGGCATGCTCAAAAACTGGAGGCCATTGGACAACTCGCGGCCGGAATTTCGCATGAAATTAACACGCCGGTTCAGTTTGTTAGTGACAACATCCGGTTCCTCTGTGAGGTGTTTGACGACCTTGGGCGGCTTCTAATCGCCGGGGAACGAATTTTAGAAGCATCCACCAGACGCGAGTCTGTTTCCGAGCTGCTCGTTGAAGCCAGTATTGTTGCCAGGGAGATCGAGCTCGACTATTTGATGAGCGAAGTCCCTAAAACCCTGGATCAAACACTGGAGGGCGTGACTCGTATCAACCAGATTGTCCACGCCATGAAAGAGTTTTCTCACCCAGGAAGTGACGTTAAAACTCCCGCGAACATCAACAAAGCTATCGAGACGACTGTCCAAGTATCGCGCAACGAGTGGAAGTACTACGCGGACTTGGTTACCGAACTGGAACCGAACCTACCAAACGTCCCCTGTTTGCCCGGGGAATTTAACCAAGTGCTTCTCAATGTCATAGTGAACGCTTCCCACGCTATCGCTGATGTGGTTCGCGGCGAATCTGGTGGCAAGGGGACGATTACGATTCGAACGCGTCGCGATGGCGCGTGGGTCGAAATCAGTATCAGCGACACCGGAACCGGCATTCCGCCGGAGATACGTACGCGGATCTTCGATCCCTTCTTTACTACCAAAGAAGTGGGTCGGGGTACGGGGCAGGGGCTCGCAATCGCCTATTCGACAATAGTCGATAAGCACAACGGAACAATTCATGTCGACAGCGAAGTCGGTAAAGGGTCTACCTTTTACATACGGTTACCGCTTGACACGACTTCCTCCGGCGATCGAAGGACGAAATGAAGAGAAGAATTCTATTTGTTGATGACGAAGAATACGTTCTCACCGCTTTGAGTAGGTCGCTTCGACGGCACCGAGTGGAATGGGAAATGACCTTCTGCTCGGACGCACGCCAGGCACTGGAACTTGTTGAGCGTGTATCCTTTGACGTGGTTGTAACAGACATTTACATGCCGGAGGTAAACGGCATCAGATTCCTGAAGGGGTTGCAGGATCGCCACCCCGCTGCGGTACGCATCGCTCTGTCGGGGCGTATAGATGCAGATACTATTATGAGTACCGCGGGACTGGTGCACCATTATCTGACTAAGCCCTGTGATTCGGCGATACTGGAGGCCACGCTGATTCGCGTGCTGAGGCTTCGGGAGCTTATCGACGATGAGCCGCTTCGTGCGCTTGTCGGCGGGTTGCGCTCATTGCCGATCCTGCCAACGGTATACCATCAGCTCACAGAGCGCCTCGGCGCGAAGAGTACGACAATTCGCGAGTTGAGCGATATTGTCATAAGAGATCCTCCCTTGGCAGCCAAAACCCTTCAGCTCGTTAACTCGGTGTTTTATGGCCTACGCCGACCGATTTCGGATCCGGTCGAGGCGCTTACCATGCTAGGTGTGGAAACATTGAGGGGGTTGGTTCTCACTATTGGCGTACTCTCTCAGCTCGACTCGAAAGCATTGGGCAGAGAATGGGCTTCACTACAGAGGCTCATGAATCACAGCATTGCAATGGCGGCCTTCGCAAAGAATATCGCCGCAACCGAGAGTTGCGGAAAGTCCATGCTTGAAGAAACCTTCATCGCTGCACTTTTGCATGATATAGGGATTCTGCTTCTCATTGAGAATTTCCCGGGTGAATATGCTGAGATCGAGAGCAAGATGCACGGAGACGAAACGCAACGCACCCCGTTGGAGCGCGAAATGTTCGGTGTCGACCATGGGGCGGTAGGTGGGTATCTCTTGGGGCTTTGGGGTTTGGCTGATCCGGTGGTTATGGCGGTCTCACATCATCATCAGCCGAGTATTGTGAAACCCTCAGAATTTTCCCCGCTCACCGCCGTTCATGTGGCTGAGATGTTGATTGATCTTGACGTGCTGTCCCACCATCCTGGTGGGTGGGGTGGGGTCGACTTGGACTATATTAGTGAGCTGGGTTTGGAGCACAGGTTGGTGATTTGGTCGGAGCTTCGCAGTTCTCCGACAAAACCCCTATGAAATACTAATTCCAGTCATAACACTTGGCGATGGCGCGCACATAACAGCAGTCCGTATTATGGTTGTATTAGGAGCTGCGTGAAATGGGTGTCAGTCCAGTTCACTCCATGGTTGCGGGGTGCTGATGTGATAACCTTGCGCGTAGTCAATACTGAATTCCCGCAAGTAATCGAGAATACGTTCGTTCTCCACGTATTCGGCTATCGTTTTTTTCCCCATAACGCGACCTATCTCGCCGATGGCTTTCACCATGGCGCGATCGATGTCGTTGGTGTCCATGTTTTTAACGAACATACCGTCAATCTTTAGAAAATCAACGGGCAGATTTTTCAAATAGGCAAAAGACGAAAAGCCACTGCCGAAGTCGTCCAGCGCAAAACGGAAGCCCCTCTCTCTCAGAATTCTGATGAAAGGAATGACTCTGCTTAGTTGGGAAATGGCTGCCGTTTCGGTAATCTCCAAGCAGATTTTTTGCGGAGCTACCGATGCGCGCTCAAAAACATCGATAATATGTTGAAGGATCTCGTTGCTTCCTAGCGAATGACCGGAAAGGTTGATGGAGCACAGTGCGAGTCTATCCAGGTGGCTCGGGTGGGTGCGTAGCCACTCGGCGGCGTTGCTGACAACCCAGCGGTCGAGTTGCGGTGATAAATGGTACTTCTCCACTGCAGGCAGGAATGCACCCGGTGGCAGTATATTTCCTTGTTCGTCGAGTTTCCGGATCAGTAGCTCGTAGTGGTCGCCGGTTTCGGTATTTGGCGCTGCTATAGGCCTAATTGTTTGATAATAGAGTTGAAATCGATTCTCTTCGAGAGCACGCTTGACACTTGTAATTGTTCTTGTGTCGCCTAACCGTTTTGTCAGTTCTTCATCGTCGGGACCGCTGACGTGGATTTGATTGAGACCTCCGCTCTTCGCAATGTCTTTTGCGGCCTCCGCTGCACTAAACAAAGTGGTGGCGTCGCAGTTGTGACTGTCAATTGGCACCACTCCAACACTTAGGGTTACATCGAAGATCTCTCTCTCCCATTCGAATCGAAAACGACTCAGCGCTTCGCGTAGCCGATAAACCATAGCCTCGGCGTCTTTCATTGAGCAATCTACGAATATTGCTCCAAACTCATCGCCAAAGAGGCGACCAAGTACATCGCTATCACGCATTTGCGAAGATACAAGTTGACCAAATTGACGCAACATCTCATCACCAGCGACATGTCCGCAGGTCTCGTTGATTACGTGAAAACTGTTGATGTCGAGATAGCACAGTGCGTGCGTTTTTCCCTCGTCTCTTGCTGAATCTATGAAGGGTAGCAATTGGTCGGCAAAGGCTTGGCGATTAAGCAAACCGGTCAGCAAATCGTGCTTGGACTGATAGGAAAGCTGCTCAGATAGATCGTGTGCCTCGACGATGCTTTGCTCTAAGCGCTTGCGTCGTTCCCGTGCCTTCGCGTATTCATCGAGACCGCTATTGAGTGCAGCTGCCATGGTCTCGCGTGAGCAGGGTTTATTGAGAAACTTGAACACCTGCCCGCGGTTGACGGCGTCGACTGCGGTCTGCTGATCCGCATTGCCAGTCAGCATGATGCGAACCGTGTCTGGCGCGATCTCACGGAGCCGGATCAGCAACTCCAGTCCGTCCATTCCTGGCATTCGCATGTCGGCCACAACGATTGCGTAGGGTCCAAATTGACCTGCCATGTCGAGAGCCAGTTGCGCGCTGGACGCTACGTTCAAATGAAATCGTTTGCGCAGTCCACGGACGTACCCGTCCAGGACATGCGGATCGTCGTCGACGATGAGTATCTTTTCGTTCATTCAGGAAGCCATGTTCAGTGCGGTTTCATGCGGTTTTGCAGTTATTCAAATCAATTTGTCGGTATGAACTGTAAGACTTTGGTGAGTAACGGGTAGAGTCAGGGCAGCGCTCACCAGTTTCATATACGGATTAGGCTTCGGGTGGCTTGCCGCTAAAGTTACGCGTTGATGTCCCACGCTAGACTATAACCTGTGCGACCATGGTGCGCAGCTCTTCGCTCAGTTTGCTCAGTTCATGGCTGGAGGCCGAGGTCTGTTCCGCGCCGGCGGAGGTTTTGACGGCAATCTCCTGAATATTCCTGACATTGCGGTTGATCTCTTCTGCGGTAGCCGACTGTTGCTCCGCTGCGCTGGCGATCTGTGTGTTCATGTCGAGGATGGTGCGCACGGCGGCGGTGATACCCTCCAAGGACTGTCCCGCGTGCTCGGCCATCTCTACGGTATTGCCGGTTCGCTTCTGGCTACTGTTCATCACCGAGACGGCTTCCTCGGCGCCGCTCTGTAACGTCGCGATCAGGGTTTCAATCTCCGCCGTAGAGTCCAGGGTGCGCTGCGCTAGCGTGCGCACCTCATCGTGATGGCGAGAGCTAGCGTCGCCTTGATACCGATCCGGAGGTTGCGAAAACCAGCGAGGATGGATTGCATTGTCATGCCAACCGTTGTCAGGCCGTTCGGCGCGGGATCGGCCGGGAATCGATGCGCCTTTTCGTTGCGGCGGCGAAAGTGCCGGAAGCGGTATGCGCTACCCCGCAAAGGCGGCACCGGTTATCGGGTATTCGAGCTATTGGCCATATCTTGGTTGCGGTAGGACGCGCCCTCGCCGTCATCTCTCCGATTTGCCGCACTCAATCTATCGGCTTTTGGTGGGTAAACCTTAGTGTTCTGACGTTTCAGCAGGCTCAGCATCCGTCGTGGATCGGGTCAATTTACCGAACAGGGGAGTACGTCTTGTGGGGCCTGCCAACACGGCGATGCCAGCGGCCGGTGTGTTCACTGCACCGACGCGGCTTAGGACGACGGCGGTGGCCCGGGTTGCTCCGGAGTGGCGGGTGCGAGGGGGATGTTCCCGATCAGCAGTACCCGTCCCGACCACGGGTTGGTTTGGTTATGCGCGGTTGTGCGTCGCACGTCGGAAAGCAGCAACGGGCCTAACTGGGCTTTCAGCTCCGTCAACGGCGTGTCGAAATCGTCGCGGGTGCGCGGTAGGGTGATGGAGGGCAGAACGGTGATTTTGCCCAGCCGGCTGACGTTGCCCACGTAGAGTGGGATGCCGCCCGGTTGCAGGCGGTAGGGAATGGCCCAGAGCCGCAATACCAACCGCTCGTTGGCGACGTGCGAGCGGTGCCACAGGGTGATGGCTTCATGCTGACCGTCGTGGATCTGCGGCAAGATGGGGCGCGCTCCGCTGTCGGCGGTGCCCAGCCAGAGCAGGCTATCGCTCCAGGCGAGCGGGCGCGCACGCTGCCACCCCGATCTTGCCAATTGTTCGGCGAGTGGGGCAGGGTCGCCCGCCCACTGCACGGTAAGCGGATGGTTGCGGCGTAGGCGCAGGTCGTGGCGCAGGCGCGGCAGTTGGCGCCATCCTCCGGTTAACCACGCGGTGATGGTTAGGTCGTGCTCGGCGCGATGAACGGCGTAGCGCTCGAGGTCGCGTTCCAGGAACTGGTTGGAATAGAAGGTTCCCCAGACCAGCAGCGTTCCCAGGGCCAGGGCGCTCAGTTGTCGGCCGCGGCCGGCGATGGAGTCGTGGAGGCGGAAGGCGATGCCGAGGACGGTGACCCAGATCAGCCCCAGGGTGAGGCCACCCAACACGTCCGACAGCCAGTGGGCGCCCAGGTAGAGGCGCGAAGCGGCAATGCCCAGCGCCAGCAGTACGGCGATCGTGTAGGGTAGCCAGCGCCAGGCGAGTTTGAAATCGCGCGCCGTCAGAACGGCGAGAAAGCCGAACAGAGTGATGGCGCGGGTGGCGTGTCCGCTGGGGAAGGCGCTGTCGGCGAACTGCGCGATGATCGCCTCGGGGCGCGGAATCCCTACTGCAATTTTCAGCAGCCACGGCACCGCCAGGGCGAAGGTGACTGCTCCCAGCCAGTGGGCGCAGGCGCTCCAGCGGCGCCGCGCCGTTAGCCACAGCGTGACCACCAGCGCCAGGAGTGAGACGACGGGCAGGTCACCCAGGTGGGTGAGGCGCACCATCAACACGTCGATCCACGGCGTGCGTAGTCCCAGTAGCAGATCGTACAGCGCCCGGTCCAGGTTGGTGGGTGGCTGGCTCTGCAGGGCGCTGCCCAACATGCCGGCAAAACCCCAGACCGCCACCAAAAGCAGTAGCGCCCACGCTGCCAGCGTGCCGGCGTCGGGCCGCGCCGGGTCTATCAGCCCGCGCGTGACGCGACCCAGCAGCGGGTGGCGTACGCTCCACAGCGCGGCGCGGTTGAGGTACTCCACGGCGTGGGGTTGGAGCAGGCGGTAAACGCGACGCACCACCACCACCGAGAGCCAGATCAGCGCGACCAGGATCAGGATCGCCATCACCAGCCGGCCGCCCACTTCGGCGGCCAGCCCCAGCGAGGCGCCGAACAGCGCCCCGGGCAGCAGGTAGACCGGTGCCCAGAGCAGCGAGGCGCAGGCGCTGATGAGCAGGAAACGGCTGACCCGCATGCGCAGCATGCCGGCCACCGCGGGCAGGATGGGGCGCACCGGACCAACGAAGCGCCCCAGGAAGAGACTCTTGCCGCCGTGGCGGTCGATGAAGCGCAGACCGCGTTCGATCAGTTCCGGGTGTTTGCTGAACGGCCACAGCCGGCGCAACGGTTGTTCGAAACGTCGCCCGATGAAGAAGCTGAGCCAGTCGCCCGCCAGCGCGCCGGCGGCCGCCCACAGCAGGGTGGACCCCAGGGGCAGCGCGCCCGTGGCAGTGAGCGCGCCAACGCCGAACAGCAATACTGCGCCGGGCATCACCAGTCCCACCACCACCAGCGATTCGCTGAAGGCGATGAGCGCGACCACCAGGCCGGCGCTGCCGGGGTGCGCCGTGACCCATTCCAGGAGGATCGTCAGCAGACCGGTGTCCATGGACGGTCCGCCTGCGTGCGGTTACCGGGTCAGAGAGTGCCGAACGCGTCGGACGCGGCCGTGATGGTGGCGTCGATATCGGCCTCGCTGTGGGCGGCGGAGACGAAGCCCGCCTCGTAGGCGGAGGGGGCGAGGTAGACGCCGCGGTCGAGCATGGCGTGGAAGAAGCGCTGGAAACGCTCGACGTCGCACGCCATCACCTGCGAGTAGCGGCTGATGCCGGCGTCGCTGCTGAAGAACAGTCCGAACATGCCGCCCACGCGGTTGGTGGTGAAGGGGATGCCGGCTGCGTCGGCCGCCGTCTGCAGGCCCCGGGTGAGGCGTTCGGTTTTGGCGCCCAGCTCGTCGTAAAAACCAGCGCGTTCCAGTTCGCGCAGCGTGGCGAGACCGGCGGTCATGGCGATGGGATTGCCGGACAGCGTACCCGCCTGGTAGACCGGCCCCAGCGGAGCGATTCTCTCCATGATGGCTCGCTTGCCGCCGAAGGCGCCCACCGGCATGCCGCCGCCGATCACCTTGCCCAGCGTGGTGAGGTCGGGAGTGACGCCGTAGCGCTCCTGGGCGCCGCCCAGGGCGACGCGAAAGCCGGTCATCACCTCGTCGAAGATCAGCACCGCGCCGTGCTCGTCGCATACCGCGCGCAACCCTTCCAGAAAACCCGGTTCGGGCGGAATGCAGTTCATGTTGCCCGCCACCGGTTCGACGATGATGCAGGCGATTTGTGCGCCTGCCTCGGCGAAGGCGGCGCGTACCTGATCGAGATCGTTGTAGGCGAGGGTGATGGTGTGCTCCGCCAGTGCGGCGGGGACGCCCGGCGAGGTGGGCACGCCCAGGGTGAGTGCGCCGGAACCGGCCTTGACCAGCAGCGAGTCGGAGTGGCCGTGGTAGCAGCCCTCGAACTTCACGATCTTGTCGCGTCCGGTGTAGCCGCGCGCCAGTCGGATGGCGCTCATGGTTGCTTCGGTGCCGGAACTCACCATGCGTACCAGCTCGATGCTGGGCACGATCTGGCAGATCAGCTCGGCCATCTCGATCTCGATGGCGGTGGGGGCGCCGAAACCCAGTCCGTATTTGCACGCTTCGCGCACCGCCTCGATCACGCCGGGGTGGGCGTGGCCCAGAATCATCGGTCCCCAGGAGCCCACGTAGTCGATGTAGCGGGCGCCGTCCTCGTCGTAGACGCAGGCCCCTTCGCCGCGGGCGAAGAACACCGGTGTGCCACCCACGCCGCGAAAGGCGCGCACCGGCGAATTGACGCCGCCCGGGATGAAGGTCTGGGCCTGCTCGAAGAGTTCCTGGGATCGTGTCATGGATGGTCGTCCTGTGGTGTTCTAACGGTACAGCGCGGCGTAGCGAGCGGCGGCGGCGCGCGGGTCGGAATCGGCGAAGAGCCCGCTGATGACCGCCAGCATGTCGGCCCCCCCGGCCACCAGCGAGGCCCCATTGTCCGGCGTGATGCCGCCGATCGCAACCAACGGCAGGGGGCAGTCGCGTCGTACTTGGCGCAGCAGTTCGAGGCCGGCACGGGCCGCCTGCGGTTTGGTCGGCGAGGGGAAAAAACTGCCCAGGGCGACGTAGTCGGCACCACTCTGCACGGCGAGCCGCGCGCGGGTGGCGTCGTCGTAGCAGGAGAGGCCGATCACGGCTGCCGGTCCCAGGCGCACGCGGGCGGTTGCCATGGCGGCATCGTCGCGCCCCAGGTGTACGCCGTGGGCGCCCACCGCCGCGGCGAGTTCCACGTCGTCGTTGACGATGAGCGGTACGCCGTGGCGCTCGCACAAGGCGACCAGGGCGCTTGCTTCGCGCTGTCGGCGTTCGCTGTCGGTGCTCTTGTCGCGGTACTGCAGCGCTTGTGCGCCGCCCTCCAGTACCTCGGCGCAGGCGTCGATCAGCGCCGCATCGTGCAGCGAGGCGGTGTCGGTGATGGCGTAAAGGCCACGCAGCACGAAACGGCTTGCGGTCACGGGTCGCCCCAGCGTCCCGCCCAGTCCAACCGTCCCGGCAGGTGCTGGCCCATGCCGGCACGGTAGCCGTGGTTGAGCGCCTGCCAGGTGTAGGCTTGGCCGTTGGCCACGGCGGTCTCCAGGTCGTCGCCCAGGGCCAGACGCCCGGCGATGGCGGAGGCCAGGGTGCAGCCCGATCCGTGATAGCTGTGCGGCAGGCGCTGGCAGCGAAACACCTGCAGCAGGCGCCCCTGTCCGTAGAGGCGGTGGGCGATCTGGGTGCCGCCCTCATGGGTACCGGTGATGAGTACGTAGCGGCATCCGCGCTCCAGCAGATCCTCGGCGCACGCTTCCAGCGTCTCGGCATCGGGGGCCAGGCGTCGCGCCTCCGGGCTGTTGGGGGTGATGAGCGTGGCGTGCGGGATCAGCAGGTGGGCGAGTGCATCCAGCAGACCGCCGTCGCCCAGTTCACCACCACCGCCGCCGGCCAGCACGGGGTCCAGCACCACGGGGAGGAGGGGGTAGTCGGCGAGGATGCCGTGGATGGCCGCCGCCACGGCGGCGCTGCCCACCATGCCGATCTTGACCACCGCCACCGGCAGGTCTTCGAGCACCGCGCGCGCCTGTTCCACCAGCAGCACGGCGTCCACGGCACGAAAGGATTTGACCTCGCAGGTGTCCTGGACGGTGAGGGCGGTGACGACGCTGGCAGCATGGCAGCCCAGGCTGGCGAGAGTCTCGATGTCGGCCTGGATGCCGGCCCCGCCGGTTGGGTCGTGCCCGGAGAGGGTGAGTACGACGGGACGTGAGTCTGTTCGCGGGGAGGGCGGCATGCGGAGCTGGACGGCGGATGCGGTAAGGGCCAGTTGGTCGGGCCTTGAAGTTTAGCATCCGCGACGCCTGCAGTTCCCGCCTCGGAATGCCGGGGATTGCGACGCGCGCTTTACCGCTGGGTGCGGGCGACAGCCTGCTACACTCTCAATGGGGCACGGTTGGAGGGCATGGCACGATGTATTCCCCTGCAACAGAAGGGTATCTCCCCGATCTGGTGACGACGGCGCGGGCCTACTGCGCGTTGATCGACCGGATCGACCATCTCGCATCCGACGAGTTGTTGAACGCGGCGGCTCACCTGTTGCCGCGTCTGCACGCGGCGGTACGCTCGCTGCCGAAATCGCCCGCCGAGGGGCCGCTGCATCCGCTGGTCGATCTGGAGACGCGCTTTGCACTCTACCGGCGCATCCGCGATCGGTTGGGCGAGCGCGATGCCTATCGCATGGATCACGATTACGCCATCAGCGGGTCGCTGCAAAGCGGCAGCCTCGCCGACGACCTCACCGACATCTATTTCGATTTGCGCCGCGGACTGCAGCGTTTGGACGAAGGTACGCCGGGCGCCTGCTATCTGGCGCTATGCGACTGGAGTCTCAGCTACGACGTACACTGGGGCGAGCACTTGGTGGATGCGGAGCGACACCTGTCCCACCTGATGCAGCAGCGGCCGCATTGATGCGGCGCGCGCTTCAGAACGGCTTCACCGTCACCAGGATTACGATGGAGACCAGGAACAGCACCGGGACTTCGTTGAACCAACGGTAGAAGACGTGGCTGCGGCGGTTGCGGTCGTCGCGTAAATCCTTCACCAGTTTGCCGCAGTAGAAGTGGTAACCCAGCAGCAGCACGACCAGCGTCAGCTTCACGTGCAGCCAGCCCATGGTGTGATACACACTCCATGCGTAGTCGAACAGCATCCACAGGCCGAAGACCAACGTCCCCACCATGGCGGGTGTGGTAATGCCGTAGTAGAGCTTGCGTTCCATCACCTTAAAACGTTCGCGCCCCGGTTCGTCTTCGCTCATGGCGTGGTAGACGAACAGCCGCGGCAGATAGAACAGCCCCGCGAACCAGGCGACCAGAAAGATGATGTGAAAGGCTCGCAGCCAGAGCATGCCGTTATCCTTGGGGCGAAGTGGGTGGTTCCACCGGGGCGTTGCGCGGCGAGCGCATGAACGGCTCGGCGAGGGTGCGGTAGATGGGCTGGTCGCACACCAGGCGCGAGGTGGCGTGGGCGATGAACGCCGTGGCGATCAACGGCAGCACCATGGAGCGCGAATCGGTCATCTCGACGATGATGACGAAGGCGGTGATAGGGGTTTGGACCACGCCGGCGAAGTAGGCCACCATGCCCAGCAGGATGACCGCGGCGGCCGGCGCCATGGGCAGCCAGCGCGCCAGGTCGGCGCCCAGCGCAGCGCCCGTGGCCAGCGATGGCGAGAAGATGCCGCCGGGGATGCCGCTGACGTAGGAGACGGCGGTGGCCAGCGCCTTGTAGAGGGGCAGCATCAGGTGCGAATCCGCCTCGCCGGTGATGATGGCGCGCGCCTCGTTGTAGCCGGTGCCGTAGGTGAGCCCGCCCGAGAGCAGCCCGAGGGTGGCGATTCCCAGCCCGCACAGCGCGGCGACGCGCAACGGGTGCTGTTCGAGATAGGGGGCCAGGTAGCGCGAACCCCACACCAGGCTGCTGCTGAACAGCCCGCCGAACAAGCCGCCCACCACGCCGCACACCGGGATCACGATCCAGCCCTTGTCGAAACCGAAGTTGGCGTGCGCCGAGCCGAAGTAGACGTAGTCGCCGAGGATGGCCAGGGCCGTGGCGCCGGCGAAGACCACGGCTGTGATCACGGTGCCGTTGCTGCGCGCTTCGAACGAGCGGCTCATCTCCTCGATGGCGAACACGATGCCCGCCAGCGGGGCGTTGAAGGCCGCCGCGATTCCGGCGGCGCCACCGGCCAGGATCAGGCCGCGCTCCATCTCGTGGCGCCGGAACTTGGCCCAGCGACCGGCGGAGTAGAGCAGCGAGGCGCCGACGTGGACGGTAGGTCCCTCGCGGCCGATGGAAGCACCGCTCAGCAGGCCCAGCAGGGTGAGCAGGATTTTGCCCACCACGATGCGCGGCGAAAGCAGCGGTTCGCGCCGCGCCTTGCTGCGCAGCGCCAGCGCAGCGATGGTCTGCGGAATGCCACTGCCCTGTGAACCGGGGAACAGCGTGCGCGTCAACCAGGAGGCGAGCATCAGGCCCGCCGGTGCCACGACGAAGGGTAGCCACGCCCACTGTGCCACGCCTTGGTGGAAGGTCTCGTCGGCCCATTGCGCGCCCATGGCGAACAGCGTGGAGATGACTCCCAGTGCAACCGCAAAGAACCAGAACACCAGGCGGATACGCCATACCTTGGTGGAGAGGATCTGGATGCGGGAGCGGCGGGCGGAACGGCGCAGCGATCGCGCCAGGGCACGAGAGGTGGCGCGGCGCATCGATTAGATCTGCGACTGTTCGGGCGTACGATACATCCGAGTCATTGTATCGGGTTTCGCCAACGCGGCCTATTCGAGCCCCAGTTTCTTCAGGCGATAGCGTAGCGCGCGGAAGGTGATGCCCAGTTTTTTCGCCGCAGCGGTCTTGTTCCAGCGCGTCTGGTCCAGGGTCTTGAGAATGATCTCCTTCTCCACCTGGTCCATGTACGATTCGAGTTGGATGGGGCTGTCCTGGTCCAGGTCGATGGCGGGGTGCGCAGGTTCTGCCGCTGCCCCGTGTTCCGGTAGGAACAGGTCGTCGGCCTCGACGACTCCGCCCTCGCACAGCGTGATGGCGCGCTCCAGCGTGTTCTCCAACTCCCGCACGTTGCCGGGGAACGAGTAGCGCTGCAGGGCGAGGCGGGCATCGCTGCTCAACTGTGCCGGTGGGACGCCAGATTCGCCCGCCAGGCGCTGGAGGATCTGTTCGGCAAGCACCGGGATGTCCTCGGCGCGCTCGCGCAGCGGCGGCACCCGCAGCTCGATGACGTTGATGCGGTAGAAGAGGTCTTGGCGGAAGCTGCCGTCCTTGACCTGGGTGGCGAGGTCTTTGTGGGTGGCGCTCAGGATGCGCACGTCCACTCCCACCTCTTTCTGCTCTCCTACGGGGCGCACCGCTTTCTCCTGGATGGCACGCAGCAGTTTCACCTGCATGTGCAGCGGCAGTTCGGCCACTTCGTCGAGAAACAGCGTGCCGCCGTCGGCGGCCTGGAACAGCCCGGTCTTGTCGGCGACCGCACCGGTGAAACTGCCCTTGCGATGGCCGAAGAACTCCGACTCCATCAGCTCGCCGGGAATGGCGCCGCAGTTGACCGGCACGAACGGGCCGCTCGCGCGCGGGCCTTGCTCGTGGATCATGCGTGCCACCAGCTCCTTGCCGACACCCGATTCGCCGCTGATGTAGACCGGTGCCTGGCTGCGCGCCAGTTTGGAGACAAGGGCGCGCACGCGTTCGATACCGCGCGACGTGCCGGTGAGCGACAGCGTCGGCGTGACGTGCTGCTCGCCCAGGCGCAGCGCCGTGCCCACCAGTCTGCGCAAGATCTTCAGATCCACCGGCTTGGAGACGAAATCGAAGGCGCCGGCTTTGAGGGCTTCGATGGCCAATTCCATGTTGCCGTGGGCGGTGATGACCGCGGTGGGGATGGCTGGGAAGTGCTGCTGGATGTGGCGTACCAGATCGATGCCGTTGCCGTCGGGCAGACGCATGTCGGTGAGGCACAGATCGAACGGCTGCTGCTGCAGGAGTTTGTGGGCGTCGGCGACGGTGAGCGCGGCGCGGCTGTCGACGTTCATCTGCGCCAACGTGAGTTCCAACAGCTCGCAGATATCGGGCTCGTCATCAACGATCAATGCGATTTGCCGCGTCATCTCTTCACCTTGGTTGCGCGGGTTTCGGGGGACGGTGTTGCAGAGGTGGCGGATCCGCCGGCGCTCACCGGTCGTTCCTCGTGCGTCCGCATCCCTTCAATGTCCCGTCATGGCTCCTTGTCGGCTTGCGAAAACCGGATGCGGAAACAGCTGCCACCGCGCGGTTGGGCGATATAGTCGAGTTTTGCGTCGTTCAACTCGCACAGCTGGCGGGCCAGGTAGAGCCCCAATCCGGTGCCTCTCGTGCGGGTAGTATAAAACGGCTCGAAGATCTGCTGGGCGGTTTGTGGATCGATACCCGGCCCGTGATCGATGACGTCGAGAAACGGGGCGCGCGCGGGAAGCTCCAGGGCGGCGCGCAGTTCGATGCGGGTGCTGCCGCTGCCGTCGCTGCCGTGTTCCATGGCGTTCTTGCACAGGTTCCAAACCACTTGGTGCAGTTGGCTGGGATCGATCAGCGCCCGCAGCCCCTCCGGTTGGACTTCGATGCGCAGGTTTTGCTCGGGCAGGCCTTCGCTGCGGCAGAATTCGTCGCGAAACTCGCTCAGCCACTCGCGCAGCGCCAGGGGTACCGGGCTGCTGGTCTGGCGGCGCGAGATCTGCAGGACGTTTTCGATGATGGTGTTCACCCGCTGGGCGTTGTCGCCGATGATGCGCATCAGGCGTTGATCGGTCTCCTGCAGATTGGGCGATTCGGCCAGCAGCTGGGCGGCGTGACTGAGCGCGCCGAGGGGATTGCGGATCTCGTGGGCAATGCTGGCACTCATGCGCCCCAGCGAGGCGAGCTTTTGCTGCTGTGCCTGCTGGGTGAGCTGTTTCTGATCTTCCAGGTAAATGAAGGTGCCGCTTGCGTCGCGCGCCAGGCGGTTGAATCGGGGCATCACCTCGTTTTGTCCGCCGGGCAATCGGAACGGACGCGGGGCGTTGAAGGGGTTGGCCAGCCATTGGCGCAGCTGGGTGGACAGCTCCGGGCAGATCTCACCCAGCAGTGGATGGCTGCCGCTGATGGGCATGCCGATCAGGTGCCAGGCGGCCTGATTCATCATCCGTACCCGTTCTTCTCGGTCCACCACCAGAATGCCCGACTGCAACCGCTGGATGATGTGATCGTTGAGCTGTGCCAGGTTGGCCAGGTCGATCCCGCGCTGCTCGGCGAGTTCTTGGCTATGCTGAACGCGGCGGGCAAAGGTGTAGTCAAGGATGGCGGTGGCGAAAAACGCCGCGCCCAGCAGCCCGGCCTGCGTATAGAAGGTGTCGACGCGCAACTGTCGCAGGTCGGCATAGGCGGCTTCGGCCAACACCGCCAGCGTCGCCAGCGCCGCATAGACGTAGCTGGCGCTCTTGTAGCTGCTGATCAGCGTGCCGCTGGTGATGGTGACGATGAGCAGGATGCCCAGTCCGCTGGGGGTGCCGCCGCTGGCATGCATCAGCAGCGCGATGGCAATGATGTCGATCCCCACCAGGGTGTTGATTTGAGTATTGAAGCCGGGGCGCCGCAGATGGGTGGTGGTGATGTTGAACAGTACGCCCGCAAAGTATGCCCAGGCGACGGTGGCGTAGAGACCGGGGTCGGTGCGTCCCAGCAGGGTCGGTCCCACCTTCATGATGAAGAGCGCGAGAAACGCCAGCGCCAGGGTCAGGCGGTAGAGGTTGAGCAGACTCAGCGTGCGCCACGGGTCGCGCAGGGGTTCGGGTGCGGCCGCTGTTGCGGTATCGGGTTCGGAGTCGGTGTGGGCGTGCATCGGCTGCGGAGAGGCTGCGGCTAGGCTCGTTGATTCTGTCGTGTTCCGGCTGCGGGGATCCCGGTGGGGCCGGTGGCCCAAATTGACCGGTAGTGTGTGGTTTTCGCCAGGGTAGCGCAAGGCACCGCCCGGGTGTGGCGCGGTCGGACCGGACCGAACCCCGAGCCAGGCGGTAAACTTTGCCTTTGCGGGGTATTTGCGGCAGAATGCCGCGTTCCGCATCCGTTATTGGGGGCATAAGGAGTCTTTATCGATGAACCTCCACGAGTACCAAGCCAAGCAGTTGTTCCGGGACTACGGTCTCCCGGTCTCCGAGGGTCACGCCGCGGCGACCGCCCAGGAGGCCGTTGAAGCCGCCGACAAGATCGGCGGCAACAAGTGGGTCGTCAAGGCGCAGGTCCACGCCGGTGGCCGCGGCAAGGCCGGCGGCGTCAAGCTGGTCAGCTCCAAGCAGGAGATCAGCGATTTCGCCCACCAGTGGCTGGGCAAGAACCTGGTGACCTACCAGACCGACGCCAACGGGCAGCCGGTCAACAAGATTCTGGTGGAGTCGTGCACCGACATCGATCGCGAACTCTACCTGGGTGCGGTAGTCGACCGCTCCACGCGGCGCGTGGTCTTCATGGCTTCCACCGAAGGCGGTGTGGAGATCGAGAAGGTGGCGGCCGAGACCCCGGAGAAGATTCTCAAGGCAGCCATCGATCCGCTGGTGGGCGCGCAGCCCTACCAGGCGCGCGAGATCGCCTTCAAGATGGGGCTGAACGGCGACCAGGTGAAGCAGTTCACCAAGCTGTTCCTCGGTCTCTCCAAGCTGTTCCACGACTATGATCTGTCGCTGCTGGAGATCAACCCGCTGGTGATCACCAGCGAAGGCAACCTGCATTGTCTGGACGGCAAGATCAACGTCGACGGCAACGCACTGTTCCGTCAGCCCAAAATCCGCGAGATGCACGATCCGTCGCAGGAGGATGCGCGCGAGGCGCATGCCGCGCAGTGGGAACTCAACTACGTCGCGCTGGACGGCAACATCGGCTGCATGGTCAACGGCGCCGGCCTGGCCATGGGCACCATGGACATCGTCAAACTCTACGGCGGTGCGCCGGCCAACTTCCTGGACGTGGGCGGCGGCGCCACCAAGGAGCGGGTGGCCGAAGCGTTCAAGATCATCCTCTCCGACAGCAACGTCAAAGCGGTGCTGGTGAACATTTTCGGCGGCATCGTGCGTTGCGACCTGATCGCCGAGGGTGTCATCGCCGCGGTGAAAGAGGTGGGCGTGCAGGTGCCGGTTATCGTGCGCCTCGAGGGCAACAGCGCCGACAAGGGTGCCGAGCTGCTGCAGCAGTCGGGCCTGGACATCATCGCAGCGAACGGGCTGGCCGATGCCGCGCAGCGGGCCGTGGCCGCCGCGGAGGGCAAGTCGTCATGAGTATTCTGGTGAACAAAGAGACCAAGGTGATTTGCCAGGGCTTTACCGGTGGGCAGGGCACCTTCCACTCCGAACAGGCCATCGCCTACGGCACCCAGATGGTGGGCGGCGTCACGCCCGGCAAGGGCGGCCAGGAACACCTCGGTCTGCCGGTGTTCAACACCGTGCGCGACGCGGTGGAACAGACCGGTGCCGAGGCCTCGGTGATCTTCGTGCCGGCAGCGTTCTGCAAGGACTCCATCCTGGAAGCGGCCAACGCCGGCATCAAGCTGATCGTCACCATCACCGAAGGCGTGCCGACGCTCGACATGCTGGAGGCCAAGATCAAGTGCGACGAGCTGGGTGTGCGCGTCGTCGGCCCCAACTGCCCCGGCGTCATCACTCCCGGTGAGTGCAAGATCGGCATCATGCCGGGCCACATTCACCTGCCCGGCAAAGTGGGCATCGTGTCGCGTTCCGGCACGCTGACCTACGAGGCGGTTAAGCAGACCACCGACGCCGGCCTGGGCCAGTCCACCTGCGTGGGTATCGGCGGCGACCCCATCCCCGGTTCCAACTTCATCGACATCCTCAAGTTGTTCCAGGACGATCCGCAGACCGAGGGCATCGTCATGATCGGCGAGATCGGCGGTACCGCCGAGGAGGAGGCCGCGGCCTTCATCAAGGCCAACGTCACCAAGCCGGTGGTCTCCTACATCGCCGGCGTCACCGCGCCCAAGGGCAAGCGCATGGGCCATGCCGGTGCCATCATCGCCGGTGGCAAGGGCACGGCGGATGAGAAGTTCGCCGCGCTAGAAGCGGCCGGTGCGCACACGGTGCGTTCGCTGGCCGAGATCGGCGAAAAGATGAAAGAACTGCTGGGCTAGTTTTCAGCGCTTCCAGGCAGTAACAGCAACAGGCCGCTTTCGTAGCGGCCTGTTGTTTTTTGGGGGGCGCGCGTCTAATGTGTGGCGGCGCTGTCGTTGCGCACGGAATTCTATCTCCATGAAGAAACAGGCAACCCTGGTCATCGCACAGATCGATTTGCTGGTGGGCGACATCGAAGCCAACGCGCGCCGCGTCGTGGAGTGTGCGCAACGCGCCCGCGAACAATGCGATGCCGACGCCATTGTCTTTCCCGAGCTTACCTTGTGCGGCTATCCGCCGGAGGATCTGCTGCAGCGCCCGGGTATGCACCGCCGGGTGCGCAACGCGCTGGCGCAGGTCTGCGAGGAGGTGCGCGGCATCGACATGGTGGTAGGCTACCCGCTGCGCGAAGGCGATGTCCTGTATAACGCCGCCGGCGTGATACGCGACGGCGAGATCATTGCCGTCTACCGCAAGCAGGTGCTGCCCAACTACAGCGTGTTCGACGAAAAACGCCATTTCGAACCGGGCGGCGAGGCGTGCGTGGTGGAGATCGCGGGGATGCGCGTGGGGCTTACCATCTGCGAGGACATGTGGGTGGCGGCGCCCAGTGCGCAGACTGCCGCCGCCGGCGCGCAGCTCATCCTCAACCTCAACGCCTCGCCGTTTCACGCGCGCAAGTGGCAGGAACGCGAAGCGGTGGCGCGCCGGCGCGTGGCGGAGACCGGGCTGGCGTTGATCTACGCCAACCTGGTGGGCGGACAGGACGAACTGGTGTTCGACGGCGACTCCTTCGCCCTCAATGCCGACGGCAGTGTCGCCCATCGCGTGGCCGCCTTCGAGGAGGCGCTGCGCTGCGTGCATCTGACTCTTGAGGAGGGCCAAGTTCGCGTCGAGCCCGGCTACGTGGACGAACCGCTGAGCGACGAGGCCAGCGTCTACAGCGCGCTGGTCTACGGCACGCGCGACTATATCGAAAAGAACGGCTTCGCGGGCGCGGTGATCGGGCTCTCCGGCGGCATCGATTCGGCGCTGACGCTGGCCATCGCGGTGGACGCCATCGGCGCCGATCGCGTGGAAGCGGTGATGATGCCGTCGCGCTACACGGCAGCCATGAGCCTGGAGGATGCGCGGGCCGAGGCCGAGGCACTGGGCGTGGCGTGTCACGAGGTGCCCATCGAAGGACCGTTCGCCGCCTTCCAACAGGCATTGGCGCCGCTGTTCGCGGGGTTGCCCGCCGACGTCACCGAAGAGAACATCCAGGCGCGCTGCCGCGGTGTGCTGCTGATGGCGCTCTCCAACAAGCGTCGCAAGATCGTGCTGACCACCGGCAACAAGAGTGAGATGTCGGTGGGCTACGCGACGCTTTACGGAGACATGGCGGGCGGTTTTGCGCCCATCAAGGATGTGCCCAAAACGCTGGTTTACCGCTTGGCGCACTATCGCAACGGTCTCGGCGCCGTGATCCCGCAACGCGTGTTGGAGCGTCCGCCATCGGCGGAGCTGGCGCCGGATCAAAAGGACAGCGACAGCCTGCCGCCTTACGAGGTGTTGGATCCCATCCTTGAGCGCTACGTGGAACAGGATCGCAGCGTCAACGAGATCGTCGCCGACGGCTTCGATCTCGAGACGGTGCGTCGCGTGGTGCAGCTGGTCAATCGCAACGAATACAAGCGCCGTCAGGCGCCGCCCGGGGTGCGCATCACGCGCCGCGCCTTTGGTCGCGACCGGCGCTACCCTATCACTTCCGGGTTTGGGGTGGAGGAGTAGGGCAGTCCGCCTCGGGATGCCGCGGGGGGGTGTCCTGCTGGGCATGGATTCTTCGGGCGGTTTTCCGGTAAGGTATCGCCTCCCCGTACAAGAAGTGGGTAATCCGGGCTGGGTATTCACAACCGAGGACAGACCATGAAGAAGGTGGAAGCCGTAATCAAACCATTCAAGCTCGACGACGTGCGCGAGGCGCTCTCCGAGATTGGCATCAGCGGTATGACCGCGACCGAGGTCAAAGGCTTCGGCCGCCAGAAAGGCCATACGGAACTCTATCGTGGCGCCGAGTATGTCGTTGATTTTCTTCCCAAGGTCAAGGTCGAGGTGGTGATTCCGGACGATCAGGTGGATCGTTGCGTGGAAGCCATCGCGGAAGCGGCGCGTACCGGCAAGATCGGCGACGGCAAGATCTTCGTGTCGACCGTGGAGCGCGCGGTTCGCATCCGTACCGGCGAAGAGGATCTCGCGGCAATCTGAGCGCACCAGGTTCCTGCAACTGAGGCCCGATCGCCGTGCGGCGATCGGGCCTTTTGTTTCCGGTGCAGCTAACGAGGGGGCGGCCCGGCGTCCTCCCGGTCATTTTTGCGGTACGGCAACCCGCGCTTCGTCAGTTGGACGACAAAGCTTTGGGTGTTTTTTAGGAAAGCAGTATAACTTATTCATTTGACACCACTTTGTGTTGTATTAAACTGGTCCACCCCGACGCGGGTTTTTTCCGTCTCCCGACGCCCTGCCACGGGGTTCAGAGCAACAATAACGGATTGATATGGCTCACTCTTTGCTCTCGCGCGCACTGCTGTCGCTAGCCGCTACCGCTCTCCTGCTGTCGGGGTGCGGTACTGCGCCGGTGATGGAGAGCCCGTCGCAGATTCGAGACCTCGACGTGTTGTATGCCAAGGCGCGTGAGGCGTACCGCGCCAGTGATTACTATCTGGCGGCCGAGCGCCTGATCGTGCTGGCACGGCGCGGCGATGCCCGCGGCCAATATGCCTTGGGCTACCTCTATTACGAGGGGCAAGGGGTATTGGGCGATCGGTCGCGTGCCATGGATTTGTTCCGTCTGGCGGCCGCCCAGGGCAACCCCAAGGCCATCCGGGCGCTGGAGTTGCTGGCGGGGCGCGATGGGGCGCAGCCGGCTCCGCTTATGGCGCCCCGCGCCGGGTCCGAAGCGGACGCCAGACCGCTGCGGGCGCCGGTTGACGAAGCCGCGGCGGTTCCCATGGTGGAGAGCGCGCCGCCGGTGGAGCCCCCCGACGAAGCGGTGGTACCACCCGAGCCGCTGGTATCCGAGCCGGAGCCGCCCACCGCTCAGATCGAACCGCCCGTCTCGACCGTGCCGCCGGCGGACACCCCGGCGATCGCCGCGCCCGAAACGACATCGGAACCGCAACCTCCGGCGATCTCCTCGTCGGAACCGTTCTCCCCGCAGTGGCTGCGCGAGCAGGATGCGGCGCACTACACCATTCAGCTGCTGGCAGGTGGTTCACGCCGGGCGTTGCAGGCGTTTGCTCAGCAGCAACAGCTCGCGGCTCCCGTCGGCGTGGTCGAGACGCGCTACGACGGTGCAACTTGGTACGTGGTCTTGTATGGGGTGTTCGCCGATCTGGCTCAGGCGCGCGATGCGCTGAGTGCACTGCCTGAGGAGCTGCGCAGTAGCCGGCCGTGGATTCGCCCGCTGCGCGACGTGCTGGCCAGCCTGCCCGATGCCTGAGCTGCGGGACTGAGGCGCCGTACCGGATTCAGACGCTGCGCGTGATCTGATCGAGGGGACGGCGCGGCGTCGGTTCCGGCAGCTCCGCCGGGTATCCGACGCAGATGATGGCGATGGGCTTCTCGCCCGGTTTCAGACCCAGCAGCTCTCCCACCTGCGTTTCGTCGAAATAGCCCACCCAGGCAGTGCCCAGGCCGGCGGCCACGATGGCGAGCTGGGCGTAGGAGGCCGCGATGGTGGCGTCCTGGATCGCATACAGCGTTCTGCCACGTTCGCCGTACTCTTCGGCGGCCCGCTCGGTATCGGCGCAGAACACCAAGTTCACCGGTGCCTGGCAGAGGAAGTCCTGGTCCTTGGCCGCTTTGCAGAGCGCGGCGCGCGTCTCCGGGCTGCGCACCACCAAGATACGGTAGGACTGCAGGTCACCTGCCGTGGGCGCGGCGCAGGCCATCTCGAGTATGGCGTGCAGCTTCTCTTCTTCCACCGGCATGTCGGCGTGGTATTTGCGCACCGAGTGACGGTGTCTGACGGTTTCGAAAAAATCCCACATGCGTCGTGCTCCCCCTCGATGAACGCTATTCGGTCTTGTTGTTGGCGGCGGCGCCGAGTTCCCCAAGCCGGTCGGGGTAGCTGCGCGCCAGGACGCGACGCGCATCGTCGGCCAGGTTGGGCAGTTCCAGCGCGCTGTAGGCACGCACCATCATCAGTAGCGCATCGGGAACAGCAGGCGTCTGCTGGTAGTTTTCGATCACGTAGCGCGCGCGGTTGATCGCGGCAACGTAGGCGTGGCGCCGCATGTAGTAGTCGGCCACCTGGATTTCGTGCGCGGCGAGCGTGTTGCGCAGGTAGGCCAGGCGCTTGCGCGCGTCGGCCGCATAGCGGCTGTCGGGAAACTTCTCGATCAATGCCTTGAAGTCGCGCGTGGCATCCAACGCGGCCTGCTGGTCGCGCTTGGAGTAGGTGTCCTCCAGCCAGCGATCGAGGAACCCCACCCCGCGATTGAAGTTGGTGAGCGCCTTCATGTACATGGCGTAGTCGACGTAGGGGTGTAGCGGATTGATCTTGATGAAGCGGTCGGCGGCGGCAATGGCCGAGTCGGGTTCGTCGTAGCGGTAGTAGGCGTAGATGATCTCCAACTGCGCCTGCTGGGCGTAGCGTCCGAAGGGGAAGCGCGATTCCAGCGTTTCGTAGTGCTTGATCGCCTGCTGGTATTCGCCCGCCTGTTGGGCCTCTTTGGCCGCAGCGTAGAACTGCGCAGCGCTCCAGTTGCGCGTGGCGTCCTCTTCCGGTGTCGAGGCGCAGCCCACCGCCAAGGCAGTAGCCAGAACCAGCAGAAGGATTTGCAGCAGACGTGGTTTCACCATTAATGACCCTGGAGATCTGGAGCTAATCAGAGGCGCAGTATACCCTATCCCGAAATCCCGCGAAGTCGTTGCCGTCGTCGTCATTTAGCCACCGTGTCCGTGATCGAACTGCAAACCGAGATTCCCGCCCACCTGGGGGGACGGCGCCTGGATCAGGCGCTTGCCGAGCTGTTTCCCGAGTATTCGCGCGCGCGGCTGCAGGCCTGGGTAAAGGCCGGTCAGGTGCGGGTCGACGAACGGGTGCTGCGCGCGCGCGACAAGGTCGTGGGCGGCGAGGCGGTCCGGGTGTGCGCCGAGATCGAGGCCGACGGTGTGCCGCGCGCGCAGCCCATTCCGTTGGCGATCGCCTACGAAGACGCGGCCATACTGATCATCGACAAGCCGGCCGGGCTGGTGGTTCACCCCGCGGCGGGAAATCCGCACGGCACGCTGCAGAACGCACTGTTGCACCACTGCCCGGGGTTGGCGGAGTTGCCGCGCGCCGGCATCGTCCATCGGCTCGACAAGGAGACCTCGGGGCTGATGGTGGTGGCCAAGACGCTCACCGCGCACGCCGACCTGGTGCGTCAACTGCAGGCGCGCAGCGTGGGGCGCGAGTATCTGGCGCTGGCGCAGGGGATGGTGACCGGCGGTGGCACTGTGGATGCGCCGCTGGGGCGTCATCCCGTGGAACGCAAGCGCATGGCGGTGGTGGACGGCGGGCGGCATGCGGTCACTCACTATCGGGTCGAAGAGCGTTTCCGCAGCCACACACTGCTGCGCGTACGTCTGGAGACCGGGCGCACTCACCAGATCCGTGTGCACATGGCGCACATCCGCCACCCGCTGGTGGGCGATCCGGTCTACGGAGGCCGGCTGCGATTGCCCAAGGGAGCGAGCGAAACGGTCGCAGCGGCGTTGCGCGCCTTCCGCCGCCAAGCCCTGCACGCCGCGCGGCTTACCCTGTGTCACCCGCTCAGCGGCGATACGGCGAGCTGGGAGAGTGAGCCGCCCGCCGATCTGCACGAACTGCTGGCGGTGCTGCGCAACGATGCCGCGGGGTGCGGGGAAGAGTGAATAGGCCGCACCCCTCGTGGATCTACCCCCACTGGCCGGCCCCAGCCAACGTTCGCGCCTGGTCGACCACACGCCTGGGTGGGGTCAGCGTGGCGCCGTTCGATACGCTCAATCTGGGCGACCATGTCGACGATGACCCCGAGTGCGTGGTGCGCAACCGCAGTTTGCTGAAATCCGCGTTGGACCTTCCGGCGGAGCCGTGCTGGTTGAACCAGGTGCACGGTTGCCGCGTTGTGGAGAACGGCGCCGAGATTCAACCCCAGGCCGACGGTAGCTGGACCCGCGAGCCGGGCCGTGTCTGCGCCGTGATGACGGCCGATTGCCTGCCGGTGCTGTTGTGCGATCGCGCCGGCACGCGCGTGGCGGCGCTGCATGCCGGGTGGCGCGGATTGGCGGCGGGCGTGCTGGAGGCGGGGGTCGCGGCGTTCGATCGCCCTGCCGACGAGCTGCTTGCCTGGCTGGGACCCGCCATCGGTCCGGATGCGTTCGAAGTGGGCGACGAGGTGCGTGCCGCTTTTGTCGACCGCGATCTGGATGCCGGTGCGGCGTTTCACGCCCACGGTCCGGGGCACTGGCTGGCCGATCTCTACGCGCTGGCGCGGCGCCGGCTTCGCGCGTGCGGCGTGCGTGAAATCAGCGGTGGCGAGCATTGCACCTTCCGCGACGCGACGCTGTTCTTTTCCTACCGTCGGCAGCCGCGCACCGGTCGTGCGGCGACTTTGATCTGGTTGGCATAGCCGCCGTTACTTGGCCTGCGGGTGACGCCGTCGAGCTGGCCGGGTTACCATCCGCCGCTGGCCGGCGCGGGCGCGGCCTCCGATGGGAGGAAGAGTGCCGGCACACACATCATCCACATCGCCGCGTGCGGGGTTTCCCGTCAGAACCGAAAGGGCGTGCAGAGTGAAACACTGGTACATGCTGACGCTGGTCGGCGAAGACCGGCCCGGGATCGTGGCCAAGGTGACGGCGGCGCTGTTCGAGGGTGGCTGCAACCTGGGCGAGGCCTCGATGATGCGCCTGGGCGGCAGCTTCACCATCATGCTCATGGTCAACGCCGATGCGACCGACGGCGAGTTGCGGGCGCTGCTGGCGCCGGTGGTGGAGTCGCTGGGGTTGCACCTGCACCTGGACGTCATCGCCGCACGTCTGCACCAGCACGTGCTGCCCGACGTTCGCATCACCGTAGCCGGTGCCGACCGCGCGGGGATCGTCGCCCAGGTGACCGGGGCGCTGGCCGAGGCCGGTCTCGACATCCTCGATCTGGAGTCGGACGTGGCCGGCAGCGCGGCGGCGCCGCTTTACATCATGCACATAGAGGGGGTGGCGGGCGAGGGGCTGGCGGCGCTGGAGGCCGCGGTGGCGGTGATCGCCGCCGGCGGCACCGATATCACACTGGCCCCCATCGACACGCTCATCGGCTGAACCATGGCGCGACTCGAGATCCTCACCTATCCGGACGAGCGGTTGAAACAGGCGTCGCAGTCGGTGGAGCGCATCGACGATGCGCTGCGCGCCTTCGTCGCCGACCTGGAGGAGACCATGCGCGCCGGGCCCGGCGGCGTGGGTATCGCCGCACCCCAGGTGGGGCGGTTCGAGCGTGTGGTCATTGTCGACGTATCCAGCAAGCCGAAGATCAAACAGCACGGCCGCCTGGTGCTGATCAATCCCGAGATTAGCGAGTGGGAAGGGCTGGCGGTGGGGCGCGAGGGGTGCATGTCGGTGCCCGACTACACCGGCAACGTGGTGCGCGCCGAGCGCATCGTACTCCAGGCGTTGGATGAGCACGGCGAGCCGCAGCGCTATCAGATGGAGGGCTACGAGGCACGCGCCGTGCAGCACGAGATCGATCACCTTGACGGGCTGCTGTTCCTCGACCGCCTGGTGAGTCGCCGCAACGACCTGTTCCGGCGCAAGGTGTACCAACAGCCCAACGAGCCGCCCAAGTCGGCGCAAGGGAAACGGTGAGCAGCGCCAGCGGTCTGGCGGGCCGACGCGAGCTGTGGGCGTGGGCGAGCTACGACTTCGCCAACTCGGGCTACACCACCGTGGTGCTCACCGCGGTGTACAACGCCTATTTCGTCGCCGTCATCGCAGGACCTCAGGCCGGGTTCAGTGGCGGCGAGGGGACGTTGCTGTGGACCCTGGCCACGGCCGCGGCCAACGGGCTGGTGCTGCTGACCGCGCCGCTGGTGGGTGCGCTGGCCGACCACGGTGCCCACAAAAAGCGCTTCCTGCTGATCTCCACCCTGGGCTGCGCGGGGTTTACCGCACTGCTGGGACTGGCGGGGCCGGGCGATGTGGGTTGGGCGGTGACGCTGCTGGTGGGCTCGGCGCTGATGTTTGCCGTCGGTGAGAACCTGATCGCCGCCTTTCTTCCCGAGATCGCGCCACCGGAGCAGATGGGGCGTATCTCGGCGTTTGGATGGGCCATCGGCTACGTGGGCGGCGTGCTGGTGCTGGGGGTCTGCCTCGGCTACCTGTTCTGGGCGCGCGCGCGGGGGCTGGATGCCCAACACTATGTGCCGGTGATTCTGCTTATCGTGGCTGTCTGCTTCCTCGTTGCGGCGCTGCCCACCTTCCTGTGGCTGCGCGAGCGCGCCGTGCCCGATACGCTGCGCCCGGAGAAGTTGGCCGCCTATTTCGGTGAGGGATGGCGGCGGGTGGGGCGCACGCTGCGCGAGCGCCAACGCTTCCATGACCTGTTTCGCTTTCTCGTCACCCTGCTGCTCTATCACTCGGGCATCGCCACGGTGGTGGTGCTGGCCGCGGTCTACGCCCAGGAGGCGATGGGCTTCGAGCAGACCGAAACCATCGCATTGATCCTGGTGGTCAACGTCACCGCGGCGCTGGGTGCCTTCGTCTTCGGGCGCGTCCAGGATCGGCTGGGTTCGCTGCCTACGCTGGCCCTGACCCTGGTGATTTGGATCGCTGCCACGTTGCTTGCCTACATGGCCACCGGCCGTGCCCTGTTTTGGGTGGTGGCCAACCTGGTGGGGATCGCCATGGGGGCGAGCCAGTCGGCCGGGCGGGCTCTGATCGGGCAGTTCACGCCGCCGGCGCGCACCGCGGAGTTTTTCGGCCTGTGGGGGCTGGCGGTGAAACTCGCCGCTATTCTGGGGCCGGTGAGTTACGGGGTGATCGGCTACCTGACCGGGGGCAATCATCGGCTGGCGATTCTCTCCACGGTGACCTTTTTCGTGCTCGGGCTGCTCTCCCTGTGGGGGATCGATGAACAGCGCGGGCGCGCCGCGGCGCGGGCGGTCGAATGAGTATTCCGTGGCTTTTGGCGGTGGCTGCCGTGGCGCTGCTGGCGGGCGGGGTGGCGGCGTGGCGCGGCCTGCGCCGCTGGTTGCAGCGGCTGGAGCGCCTGTCCCGCGCCGATTGGGGCGCGCGCGGTCTCAACCGTATCGCCGGGCTGTTCCGCCTCTTTTGCCACCGCTACCACCACATGCGCTGCGATCCCATCCCGTTGCCGCGCGAAGGCGGCGCCATCGTGGTGTCCAACCACATCTCGGGGCTGGACCCGGTGCTGCTGATCGCCGCCACCCGGCGTCCGCTGCGTTTCATCATCGCCCGCGAGCAGTACCAGCGGTTCGGTCTGCACTGGCTGTTTCACTGGGGCCGGTGCATTCCGGTGGATCGTGCCGCGCGCCCCGAGCGTGCCCTGCGCGAGGCGCTGCGCGCGCTGCGCGCCGGCGAAGTGGTGATGCTGTTTCCGCACGGCACCATCCACCTCGATCACGAACCGCGGCGTAAACTCAAAGGCGGGGTGGCTGCGCTGGCACGGCTGACAGGCTGCCCGGTGGTGCCGCTGCACATCGAAGGGGTGCGCGGCCAGGGATTGGTGCTGGGTGCATTGTGGCGGCGCAGCCGGGTGCGCGTGCGGGCGCTGCCGCCGTTGTATTGCGAAGCGGGCGAGGAGCCGCAGTTTCTGCACGAACTGGCTGCGCGCATCGAAGGGCGCTGGCATCGCGAGCATCGCCTTCGTCCCGCCCGATCCGCGCCACACTCTTGAATTCGCCGCCCGCTTCCCACATGTGATGGGAAGCGTATGTTGCGCCGACAGAGCGCAAGAGGGTGACGCGAATGCGAATGGACAAGTTGACCACCAAGTTTCAGATGGCCCTGGCCGAGGCTCAGTCGCTGGCCGTGGGGCACGATCATCAATTCATCGAACCTCAACACTTGATGCAGGCCCTGCTGGATCAGGAGGGCGGCAGCGTGCGTGGGCTGCTCACCAAGGCCGGGGCGCGCGTGCAGCAGTTGCGCAGCGCCATCGGACAGGCGGTGGACCGGTTGCCGCAGGTGGAGGGTGCGGCGGGGGAGGTGCACATCTCCAACGAACTGGGACGGCTGCTCAACGTCACCGACAAACTGGCGCAGCAGCGCAAGGACCAATACATCACCTCGGAGCTGTTCGTCCTGGCGGCGGCGCAGGACAAGGGCGAACTGGGGCGACTGCTGCGAGAGACCGGCGCGGGTAAGGAGGCCGTCGAACAGGCCATCGACGAGATGCGCGGCGGCCAGTCCGTGGACGATCCCAACGCCGAAGAGCAGCGCCAGGCGCTGGAGCGCTACACCATCGATCTCACCGAGCGCGCCGAGCAGGGCAAGCTCGATCCGGTGATCGGCCGCGACGACGAGATCCGTCGCACCATCCAGGTGCTGCAGCGGCGTACCAAGAACAACCCGGTGCTGATCGGCGAACCGGGTGTGGGTAAGACCGCCATCGTCGAGGGGCTTGCCCAGCGTATCGTCAACGGCGAAGTGCCCGAAGGCATGAAGGGCAAGCGACTGCTGGCGCTGGATATGGGCGCGCTCATCGCCGGCGCCAAGTACCGAGGCGAATTCGAAGAGCGGCTCAAGGCGGTGCTCAACGATCTGGCCAAACAAGAGGGGCAGATCATCCTCTTCGTCGACGAACTGCACACCATGGTGGGCGCCGGCAAGGCCGAGGGCGCCATGGATGCCGGCAATATGCTCAAGCCCGCGCTGGCGCGCGGCGAGCTGCACTGCGTGGGCGCCACCACCCTCGATGAATACCGCCAGTACGTGGAGAAGGACGCGGCACTGGAGCGGCGTTTCCAGAAGGTGCTGGTGGACGAGCCCAACGTGGAGGACACCATTGCGATCCTGCGCGGTTTGAAGCAGCGCTACGAGGTGCACCACGGCGTGGAGATCACCGATCCTGCCATCGTCGCCGCGGCGGTGCTGTCGCATCGCTACATCACCGACCGCCAGCTCCCGGACAAGGCCATCGACCTGGTGGACGAGGCGGCCAGCCGCATCCGCATCGAGATGGACTCCAAGCCCGAGGAGATGGATCGCCTGGAGCGGCGCCTGATTCAGCTCAAGATCGAGCGCGAAGCGGTGGCCAAGGAGAGCGACGAGGCGTCGCGCAAACGCCTGGGCGATCTGCAGCAGCAGATCGACAAGCTGGAGCGCGAGTTCTCCGATCTCGAAGAGGTGTGGAAGGCGGAGAAGGCGTCGCTGCAAGGTGCGGCCCACATCAAGGAGGAGCTGGAACGCGCCCGCCTGGAATTGGAGGCGGCCAAGCGTGCCCAGGACCTGGGGCGCATGTCGGAGCTGCAGTACGGGCGAATCCCGGAGTTGGAGCGCCAGCTCGACATGGCGGCGCAGGCCGAGATGCTGGATACCAAATTGTTGCGCAACCGGGTCAGCGACGAGGAGATCGCCGAGGTGGTCTCCAAGTGGACCGGCATTCCGGTAAGCAAGATGATGGAGGGCGAGCGCGACAAGCTGCTGCGCATGGAAGAGGCTATCCACCAGCGTGTGGTGGGCCAGGACGAGGCGATCACCGCAGTTGCCAACGCCATCCGCCGTTCGCGTGCCGGGCTGGCCGATCCCAATCGGCCCAACGGCTCGTTCCTGTTCCTCGGCCCCACCGGCGTGGGCAAGACCGAGCTGTGCAAGGCGCTGGCCGCGTTTCTCTTCGATACCGAAGAGGCGATGGTGCGCGTCGACATGTCCGAGTTCATGGAGAAACACTCCGTGGCACGCTTGATTGGCGCGCCCCCCGGCTACGTCGGCTACGAGGAGGGCGGCTATCTCACCGAGACGGTGCGCCGCAAGCCCTATTCGGAGATCCTGCTGGACGAAGTGGAGAAGGCGCACCCGGACGTCTTCAACGTGCTGTTGCAGGTGCTGGACGACGGGCGCCTCACCGACGGCCACGGGCGTACGGTGGACTTTCGCAACACGGTGATCGTAATGACCTCCAATCTGGGTTCCGACGTCATCCAGCGGCTGGCCGGCGAGGAGAACTACGCGGCCATGAAGGCCGCGGTAATGGACAACGTTACCCACCACTTCCGGCCCGAGTTCATCAACCGTTTGGACGAGGTGGTGGTGTTCCATCCGTTGGCCAAGGAGCAGATCCGCGCCATTGCCCAGATCCAGCTCGGTTATCTGCGCAAGCGGCTGCTGGAACGCGATATCCAGTTACAGGTCGACGATGCCGCGCTTGACCGACTGGGCGAGGCGGGCTTCGACCCGGTCTACGGTGCGCGGCCCTTGAAGCGGGCGATCCAGATGCAGTTGGAGAATCCCCTGGCGCAAGCCATCCTGGCCGGGCGTTTCCAAAGCGGCATGACGGTGCAGGTCAGCCTGGGTGCTGCGGGACTGGAGTTAACAGCGGCGCAGGGCGCGGCGTGGGTGTAGCCGCTGCGAAACGGGGAGGTCGGTTCGCTACCCCGATTACGAGCTTGCCTGGCCGTTGTCGGCAGGGCGCGGACTAAGCGCCGCTCATACAGCGGCAGAATTCATTGGCCCAGGTCATGGCTTCCAGTTGGATGCGCATCAGATCGAGTTCACGCAACGGCTGCAGCTCGTCCGTCCATACCGGCTGACCCAGCTCGGCGCCGATCACCCAGCGCAACAGCTCGCCGGCGAGACCTTGGTGGGTCAGCAAGGCGTTGGCGATTTCGTCGTGCAGGTTGAGCGGCGCAACGAGCTGTTCCAGCTTGCAGTCGAAAAGCGCATCAAGCACCGAGAACAGTCCCACCAGGTAGTACTGGGGCGCGTTGCTACGCTTCAACGCTTGTGCGAGCACTTCGGCCAAGTGCGCCCGGTAGGCCCCCAGCGGCAGGATCTCGTGGGGCAGGAACTCCACCGAGTTCATCACGATGACCGTGGCCCAGTTCTTGATTCGCTGCAGGCCGAAAAACGTCACGCCGTGATGGATGGATTGCACCCGGCTGGGTGAGCAGAAAAAGGCTGAGTTGAGCAGTTTGAGCAGCTTGTAGGTGAGCGTCGGATCGCAGCTGATGATCTGCTCGATTTCTGCGACATCCACATCAGGGTTTTGCAGGCGCGCCAGCAGCCGCAACGATCCTACCTGGCTTGCGGGCAGCGAACGCGGTGCCTGGATCGCGGGGCGCTTCCAGAACTCGCCCGAAATCCACTCCACAGAACCCTGGGCGCTCAGCGTCTGGAACGCATCGCGTGTATCGACCTGCTGTGCCCAAAGGCGTGGTAGCGGTGCGGCGAGAACCTCAGGTGTCAGTTCGCTGACGGTTGCACTCCACAGTTTGGGTTTTGCGGGCGGTCCGGGATCTGTTCCGTGGTGCAGGATGCAGTCGAATCCCTGCGCCGCGACGGCATCCGCCGAATCGCGCCACTGCTCTATCGGGAGTGCGCCGGTATCGATGTGGAGGATTTTCGTGGCCAGCGGCCAGGGGGTTTCGATCACCACGTTCAAGTCTTGCGCCGACACCGTGACGACCACGGGTGCGGTTCCCAAAGGTGCGTCGTCGGATCGCTCCTGCAGCTGATTGAGACCGTGGCGCAGCAGGCTGCGGGAATCAGTCTCGTTCTCCCCGCCATCAACGAAGGAGAGCGAGGTGGCTACGGTCTCCTGTTTACGGTTGAAAATCGGCAGGCGGTGGAGGATGGCGCACGCGGGAGCGGATTGCGGGGATTGTTCCATCTAGGTCATAAGATCGCCGGGGTTGGGGCAGGTATACCGTAAAGGGATACCGTTTTCCACTGCCCCGGTCACGCCGTGCAGCGCGCTTAGCGATGGACGTAATAGTCCAGATACCAATCGACAAACGCCTTGATGCCGGTTTCCACCGAGGTGGCGGGCTTGAAGCCCACGGCCGCTTCCAATGCCGAAGTGTCGGCAAGCGTTGAAGGCACGTCACCCGGCTGCATGGGCAGCAGATCGAGCTGGGTTTGTTTGCCGAGGCACTTTTCCAGCGTCTCGATGTAGTGCATCAGCGAGACTGATTGGTTGTTGCCGATATTGAACACCCGCCAGGGGGCGTAGCTGGTGGCCGGGTCGGGTCGTTCGCTCGACCAGGCGGGGTTGGGCGCGGCGGTGTCGTCGATGGCGCGGATGATGCCTTCGACAATATCGTCGATGTAGGTGAAGTCGCGTACCATCTGGCCGCGGTTGAACACCGGTATGGGCTCGCCGGCCAGGATCCCCTTGGTGAACTTGAACAGGGCCATGTCCGGGCGCCCCCACGGTCCGTACACGGTGAAGAAGCGCAGCCCGGTGGTGGGCAGGCCGAACAGGTGGGAATAGCTGTGCGCCATCACTTCGTTGGCCTTTTTGGTGGCGGCGTAGAGCGAGACCTGGTGGTTGCAGGCTTCGTGCTCCGTGAACGGCTGGTGCGTGTTGGCACCGTAGACCGAGCTGGTGGAGGCGTAGACCAGATGCTGCACCGCTGTTTGGCGGCACCCTTCCAAAATGTTGCCGAACCCTACCAGGTTGCTGTCGATGTAGGCGTAGGGGTTTTCGATGGAGTAGCGTACACCGGCTTGCGCCGCGAGATGCATGACGCGATCGAAGCGCTCGTTGGCAAATAGCGCTGCCATTCCGGCGCGGTCTTCGATGTCGAGTTTGGTAAAACGAAACCGACCGTTGTCGGCCAGCCGCTGCAGCCGCGCCTCTTTAAGGGTGACGTCGTAGTAGTCGTTGAGGTTGTCGAGTCCCACCACCTCGTCGCCGCGTGCCACCAAACGCAGTGCCAGGGTGTGGCCGATGAATCCGGCGGCGCCGGTGATCAGTATCTTCATGCCGAGGGTCCTTATGGGTTTATAGGCGCCAGACCGCGAATCCGGCCCGCTCCAAGGCGTTCTTGTCCATGGCGGATTTGACATCGATAAACGCACCGGGCTGTTGTGCCATGGCACGAAAATCGGAAACCGGGCGCTGGAGATAGGCGCTGTGGGCCACGGCCAGTACCACCGCGTGCAGATCGGTGAGTTCCTCCCACGGCACGAGCGGCAAGCCGTACTCCTCGGCGACCTCATCCGGATCGGCGATGGGATCGTGAACTTTGACGTCCACGCCGAAGGAGCGCAGCTCCTGCACCACGTCGATGACGCGGGAGTTGCGGGTGTCGGGACAATTCTCTTTGAAGGTGACGCCCAGCACGGCGATGCGCGAGTCCTTCACGCAGTGCCCACTTTTGATCACCTGCTTGATGGTCTGTTCGGCGACGAATTTGCCCATGCCGTCGTTGATGCGCCGCCCAGCCAGGATCACCTGCGGGTGGTAGCCCACCATCTCGGCCTTGTGGGTCAAATAGTAGGGGTCGACGCCGATGCAGTGCCCGCCCACCAGGCCGGGACGAAACGGCAGGAAGTTCCACTTGGTGCCGGCGGCTTGCAGCACTTCGGTGGTGTCCAGCTCCAGTTTGCTGAAGATCAGCGCCAGTTCGTTCATCAGGGCGATGTTGAGATCGCGCTGGGTGTTTTCGATGACCTTGGCCGCCTCCGCCACCTTGATACTGGAGGCGCGGTGCACGCCGGCACTGACCACCTGCTCGTACAGCCGGGCGACCTTGTCCAAGGTCTCGGCATCGTCCCCGGAGACCACCTTGACGATGGTCTCCAGCCGGTGCTCCTTGTCGCCCGGGTTGATGCGCTCCGGGGAGTAGCCGACGTGGAAGTCCTCCCTCCAGCGCAGTCCGGAGTGCTGTTCCAGGATCGGCACGCAGACCTCTTCGGTCGCTCCCGGGTAGACGGTGGATTCGTAGATGACGGT
>JBNKCG010000083.1:0-14220 GCA_050287605.1 Gammaproteobacteria bacterium
CCTCCCCCCCCCCCCCCCCCCCCCCCCCCCCCCCCCCGCTACCCCACCCCCCGGGGCAAGCATTTCACCGAATCGGTGCGGACCCGCCTCTCCCCGGCCTTTCGCCGGGGCACCACTATCCGCTGAAGAACCCGATCAGGACCAGAACCAGCAGGAAAATGCCGAAGCCGATGAGCGCCAGACCCAGGATGACCGAGCCGGTATGGAACGGTTTGGAGGGGGCCTCGACCAGCATCTTCTCCAGTTCGCCGTTGTCGACCATGCGCTGGTATTGGGCGGGATGGTCGTGGCGGAACTCGCGCAGCGACTGGGTGCCGGTGAACATCACCACGTCCGGCGGCGGCAGCTTGTCGGGGCGGAAGTGGTTGTTGAAGAAGTGCACCGTGAACAGGAACACCGCGGCGAGGAACGCCTCGTCGCCGTGGACCAGGGTCGCGACGTTGAACACCCAGCCCGGCAGGTACTCCGCCGTCACGTGCGGGAAGGCCAGCATCAGTCCGCTCCAGCCGATGATGTTCACGCCCCAGAACACCGCCCAGTAGTCGAACTTCTCGTAGTAGGTCCAGCGGTCGAACAGCGGCTTGGGCCCCTTGCCGACGAACCACTTGAACATACCCCAGCAGTCGATGAAGTCCTTCCAGTTGGGGATCAGCGAGTCCGGACCGAACCAGCGGAACGAGCGGTCGCGCAGCAGCTTCTGCATAACGTAGAGGAAGTGGATCAGGAAGATGCTGACGAACAGGAAGGCGCAGACCCGGTGCACCAGCCCCAGGACCTTTGGCCCACCGAACAGCGCGGCCACGTGCGGCGCCCAGGGGCTGTCCGCAAAGAGCGCGGTGGTCCCGGTGAGGACCAGGGTCATGGTGATGATGGCGAAGACCAGGTGACCCACTCTCCAGCCCCAGTGGAAGCGCCGGACGTGGTGCTGCTCCTCATCCAGCTTGAGACCGTTGGTGTCGATGCGCGCGTGCGGTACGCCCCGGCGGCGATCCATCCACTCGCGGTAGTACCAGAGACCGGAGTGCGCCCAGAAGAAGACGAACACGAAGATCAGCAACCCGCCCATGGACTTGGTGGCGATCCACATCTGCGGGTATTTCTCAAAGTCGTGCCCCGTCGCGTGGGGGCCAAAGGTGATGAAGCCTGCGGTGGCAGTCTGCATCCCCTCCTTCTTGTCGGTGTGGCAGCTCTGGCACGTCTTCAGACGGTTATCCGGATTGACCTTGGAGTCGGGATCTTCGACCTTGAGAATCCCGTGGCTGCCATGGCAATCGAAACACTTGGCCGTGTAGGTATAACCGAGTCGGTTGACCTGGCCGTGATAGGTCGCCCGATAGCTCTTGAACTCCGCCGTGTGGCAGCCACCGCAGTTTTGCGTAATGGTCAGCTTCACGGGATCCGCGGAAGTATTGCCGATATCGTGCGTGGTGTGGCAATCGGAACAGACGGCCGACTTGGCATCGTGCTCTTCCAGCACCGCCTGACCGTGCACCGACTCCGAATACTCCTCCAACTCGTCGGTATGGCACTTCTCGCCGCAGACGTTAGGCACGGTGAGATGCCATTCGGTGCGCTCCGGCGTACCGCGCGGCGGCACGTCAAACGTATGGGTGTCGTGACAATCGGTGCAAGTGGCCTTGGGGCGATCCGGGTTCTGCGACGAGGGACCGGCGTGGAAGGATTCCCGATAAGCCGCGATGTTCTTCACCACGATGGCCAAGCGCGACTGGGGATCGGCCTTGCCCTCGGCCTGCAGCTTCTTCCACAACGCCTCGTGACAGCCCGCGCAGCTCGGCGCCTCCACGCCCTCGGCCTTGTCATGCGGCGCTTTCAGGTCGGTGATCTCGACGTGGCAGGAGAGGCACTCCATTTTTGCGTGCGCACCCGCCGCGTAGTGCTGCGGATCGATGGCGTTCATTTCGCGCTCGACGGGCTCGTCGTCATCGTTGGTGCCGTCGGGGACCATGATTTTCGGCTTCGATACCTCATGGCACTCCAGACAGGCCGCGGAATCGATGTTCGACGCCGGCATCGTCGCCGCCTGGCCCGAAGAGAGCCACCCCAACGCCACCGCCACCGCCAGCAAGGCAATCGTCTTCGCGCGTCTCATCTCGTCATCCGTTCGCAAAAAGACGGGGCAGGTGTTGTCCCTGCCCCGAAAACATTCTCACACCCACGGTCGCCGCATCAGAAAGTGTAGGTGTAACGAACCCCTACGAAGGATGCCTTCTGTTCCTGGGGATTGGTGATTTGGGTGTTTTCGTTGAGGTACGAAAACGCACTGTCGTCACTGAAGGCCCAGGTCCAGTCGTCGGTCTTCCACTCCTCGCGGATCAGATCCACTCGGACGCTGGAGTGCTTGTTGACCGTATAGTCAGCATACAGATTCAAGCGGCCCAGCTTGTTCTCGATGTCCGGCAACGACACCGTGCCGGCGGGTAGCGCCGTCGTCGTGTCCTGCTGGTAGCTGGAATCGGAGCGTATCCACTCCAAATTGGCACCCAAGCTCAGATTGTCGGTAACCTGGCCTCGTAGGCCTAAGCCGATTGCCACGCCCTTGGCATCGAGGTGCGCCTCATACAAATCACCGCTGCGTTCCCCTTGCTGGAAAAGTTCGGTGGTATCGCGCGCATACCAGCCGATAAACCGCCAGTCGTCGTTGATGAGATAAGTTACGTCCAGCGATGCAACCTTCGCGCTGCTGTCTCTGACGCCACCTTCCATTCCGGCTTCGGAGGGGTATTCGTCGCTGGCATCCGAATAGCCGAACTGTACGCCCAACGCTTCGCTGGGATTCCAATCCAACATCAATTTCCACATATCACGATCGCGATCGGCAATATGCAGGGGCGTGATGTTGTTCCAGCCCGCTTCGGCATCGATATACGACGAACCATCGCGCTTGCCGTGCGAGTAGCGCAGCGAGCCGTTCAGGGTCTCCGACAGGCTGCGGCGCACGCCAATTCGATAGGTCGTCTCCTTCACATCAGTGCGGTAGGGAGAGAAAAACTCGACGGTAGGATCGATGTTGCTGCTGTCGAACTCCCGCTTGCGCTTGAGATAGTCCAGACCGCCGGTGACGCTGAAACCGTCCTGCAACCGGTAAGTTCCCTCGACCAGTGCCCAGGTCTTCGAGTTGCTGAACGGGTTGTTGTGGTAGAAGACCGTGCCCGCCGTATTCTGTCCATCGATCCTGACCGGCGTCTCATCCTGGCGGTCCCAGTAGTTGATCTTCGCCACCAGGGAGAGGGCTTTCGTCGGCCGGGAGGTCACACCCACCATGGCCTCGGTGGTATTGACCTCACCCTGTAGACTGGAACCCACCGTCGGCTGTGGCGCCCAAGCGGCCACGCCGTTGTTGTTGGTGGAAATAAAGGAATCATCCTGCTCGGCATGGGTATAGGCGAGCTTGAACAGTCCCCGCGTCATGGGGGTGAACTGGAAATTGCCTTGCACGTAGGCTTGGTGCGCCGAGTTGTCCGGCGGCAGCGACATCTCGGTATAGCCACCGGCGGTACCGATGACGTCGACGCGCGTATTGCTGTTGTCGTACCAGCTGCCGTAGTACCCGCCGCTCAGCTTCAGCTTCTTGCCGGCATAACTCAACAAGGCATCCAACTGGCGCGTGGTACTGTCGATGGGCTCCACCACGAACGCCGGGTACGATCCGCCCGTTGCACCAAAGGTCGGATAGTTGCGCACGCCCCACTGCCTGTCGCCCTCCTTCTCCTCGTTCTTGAAGTGGACGCGGCCCTCCAGCATCTTGCTGAATTTCTTGAATACCGTCACCGAGGTGGCATCGCGCCGCATCTCGAGAAGGTAGTCGGTACCGGCGCCGGGCGCGGCGGTCGGCGTAATGGTCTGCGTCTCGGTTCCGAGCCCCTGCAGGCCGGTATTGACGATCACCTGGTTGTACCGCGGGGTCTGCGAGTAGCTGAACCCGACCCCCCAGTCGCCCTGCTTCTCGTACGAGCCGCTCGCCTCGACGTTGTCCATGCCGAGATTGCGCAAGCTGAACGTCTTCCAGATTCCGGTGTCGTCGTCGCGCTGGGTGACGCTGGCATCGATGCTGCCGTAGCTACCGTCATCGCGCATGCCGTCGTATATGCCTTCGTGAAGCCGGGTATCGGACCAGTTGCCAGCACCCAAGGTGACGTAATTTTCGGGTGTGATGTATTGGCTGATTTCGTCGTCGTCTTCGGCCAGTGCCAATGTTCCACAAACCGAGGAAACCGCCAATGCTATGACCGTCATCGAATACTGATGAACGCGTTTCATGACCTTCTCCTTCCCGTTCCGGTTAGCGGAAGAACCGGCGCGTGGCGGTTGCGCCCTGCGGGTTGTTGTCGCCGTGAATGGCCGTATGGCAATTCAGGCACCCGCGCCCAATGGAGCCGAGCGCTGAAAACGACGTCGTCGGGCCGCCGGGTAGAGCGCCCAGCTGCCCCGGGTGGCCGTCTTCGCTGTGACACTCCTGGCATAAGAAGGGTGGCCGCGACTTAAGCATGAAACCGATGACCGTACCGTGCGGGTTATGGCAGATAGAGCAGTCCTCGTTGACGGGTTGATGGTTGTGCAGGAACGGGCCGCGCTTCTCCATGTGGCACTGGTAGCAGGTGTCGTTCACCGAACTGCGCGCCAGCAGCTTGTCGCCGGCGGCACCGTGCGGATTGTGGCAGTCGGAACAGGCCACCTTGCCTTCCAGTACCGGATGATGCGACGGTTTGTGAACCTCGGCGCGTTTGTCCTTATGGCAGGTGAAGCACACCTCGGCCTGGGTCAGCTTGTCGCGCACCTTGTCCTTGTCGGTGTGAATTTCGTGGCACGACGTGCACGCCACATCGGCAAGCTCATGCGCGCTGCCTCCCCAGAAATGCCGTTGCGACTCTCCCGCGTGACACTCCAGACAGCTTTCGTTGCGCAACGCGGCAGGCGTCGTAGTTCTCTCTGTGAAGTAGCGATCGGGCTTTGGCGGATCGCCGCTGCCCCTGTAGTTCCTGTGATCCTGGCTCTCGCCATGGCAATCGGTACAGGTGGGAGTGTTGCCGTCAGCGCGTGTGCCGTGCTTCGTTTTGGCTATGGCAAGCACGCTGGGATGCAATTGCAGCATCGAGGGCAGGGGCTCATCGGCCTCATCGTGACAGCCGGTGCATTTGGCGTCCCCTTTGAGAACGAGATCTTCGGCGTTGGGATCCGGCACACGCGCCGCTTGAACCGAGGTGGCAAAACCGATGACACCGAATAGCGTCAACAGCAACCCGACGTATCTCACGCATTTCATCTCGCACCCCCTACTGCATCGTTGATTTCTTGAAGCTACTCTCCCCGCAGACGCGCTACCGGTGGCTACCTTGCTTTCGCCATCAGTGCGATAGGATCCACTCGATCAGATTTTTCAGTTCAGCTTGGTCTTCGGTATCGATCATCTTGTGCTCTTCCTCGGTACCGTCTTCCAACTTGACCTTGGGACTGGTGGTCATGTGCTTGATCAACTCGGCCTCGACATCCGGCTTGTCTTTGAATTCTTTCGCAATCTTCTTAAGCGAAGGACCTTTCTTGGTCTTCGAGGTCGCATGGCATTTGGTGCAGTCGTTGGACTTGAAGAGTTTCTTGGCCGCGCGCTCATCGAATGCAGAAGCCGATGCGCAGAACGAAACCAAAGCGATGCCTGCCACTGTGGCGACAAGCAACGAGCGAAGTTTCTGGGTCATTGTTGAACACCTCAAGGAGTGATTCGGTTCATCCTCCCGGGGCCGCGTCCTCCCTGCGCTCGCCGGGAACTACCGAAATTCTCCTAATCAGGTGTTCTGAAAGATATAGGCGGTGGCCTAAATGGATTTTAGGAATATTCTGAGTAATATGGGAGTGTTTTAATCAAGCATATGATCAATCAATCCGTGATCCAAGGCATAGCGAACCAGCTCCACTTGGCCGGCCAGCCCCATTTTTTCCAGGATGTGCGCCTTGTGCGAACTGACGGTCTTTACGCTCAATGAAAACTCCTCGGCAATCTCCGCTGGGCGCACGCCGTTGACAATGCGTGTAAAGATCTCGAATTCACGATCGGTGAGGCGCGTGTGAGGAAGATCTTCGTTCTTGAATGGTGACGCGTTAACCGCCAGCAGTTCGCCGATCTTGGGACTGACGAACAGGCGTCCGGCCGCCACCTTGCGTATCACCGGCAGCAACAACTTGCTGTCGCTGTCTTTGCTCAGGTAGCCGCTGGCGCCGGCACGCAAGGCGCGCACGGCATACTGCTCCTCGGAATGCATGCTAAAGACGAGAATCGGTAACTTGGGACGCTCCGCCTTGATCAGACGGATCAGTTCCAGGCCATTGCGCCCGGGCATGGAAAGGTCAAGCACCACCAAACCCCATTCATGCGCGCGAACTTGCTCCAGCGTTTCGTTGCCGGTCCGCGCCTCGCCGCCGACGATAAGGTCATTGGTATCGGCGAGAATCTTTTTAAGCGCATCGCGTATGATGGAATGGTCATCCGCGACTAAAACCTCAATCTTCATGCGGGTTGTTCTCCACGCAGCAGTGGCGGGCACGGAATCGCGGCCTCGACGGTGACACCGCCGTCAACATTGTCGGAAATCGTGAAAACCCCCTGCAGTGAGGTGACACGCTCCCTCATACTGATCAAACCAATACCCGGATTGCCGCCCCTCACAGGTGAAAATCCCCCCCCATTGTCGCTCACCGACAGGACGATATCGTCACCTCGGGCAACGAGGCGAACGCAAGCCCGGCTCGCATGGGCATGACGCACTATGTTGGTAAGCGCTTCCTGGGCAATGCGAAACAGAGGCGTCGCCAGCGCACCGCATACATCCGGCTCAACCTCGATGTCGAGATCGATCCTGATCCCGCTGCGCCGCTGCGTCTCTTCCGACAACCATTGAATCGCCGCCACAAAACCTTGGTCGTCCAGAATCGGCGGTCGCAGATCGGTTGAGATTTGACGCACCGTGGCGATGGCGGTGTTGAGATGCTCATCCATTGCGTCAAGCGCCTCCGGCCCCGTCGATCGCCCCTCTTCGATGCGTCGGCCCAGCCATGCCAGATCGAGTTTGAGGCCGGTGAGATGCTGCCCCAATTCATCGTGTAGCTCGCGGGAAAGATGCGTCCGTTCCTGCTCGCGGACATGCTCCAGCGCATTGGAGAGTTCGCGCAACTGCCGGTTGCTCGATTCGACCGTCCTCATATAGCGTTCATCGGTCTCGCGCAGAGTCAACACCAACTGCTGCTCGCGACGCAGCTTAACGATCAGGATCGTGCTCACGACGACGATCGAAATCACCAGCACAACCACGCTCACCGTGACCGAGCGGGCGGTATCCCGCCAGCCTGCCAACGCTTCCTGGAAATCATCAACCACGCTCACCAACAGCGGAAACCCGTCGACGCGGGCCAGCGAGTAGGTCTCCACGTTACCGCTTGGGTTCTGGCGGTGATACAACGCGACGCCGGTTTGTGACCCACGAGCTCCACCCTGTGCGCCCAGTTCCACCGCTGTCTTGCCGATGTCTCCGGGACGCCGGGGAAGACTCGCCACCAATGTCCCGTCATCCAGATAGAGGGCGATGGGGCGCTCGAAGTCCAGCTTGGCGATGTTGTAGATGGACTCGAAGTAGGCGAGATTCAGCGAAATGACGATAACCCCGCGCCAGCTCCCGTCGGCATTATCCAAACGGCGAGCCAGATGGATCGTCCAGCTATTGTCGACACGGCCGATGACCGGTTTGCCCACGAACAGATCGTGCCGTTTCCCATCCAGGAAGGCGCGATAGTACTCACGGTCACTTGCCGAAAGATCGGCAACCGGGTAGCCGAGCGAACTGTTGACCAGACGCCCTTCGGTATCAATCAGAAACAGAGAGCGTGTCTGTTCCATACCCGAAACGCGCGCTCCCAACAAAAAATGCACCTGCAGGCTGTTCAGCGAGAACCGCTCGCCGTATGGCGTCTGCAACCGCTCGCGAACCCCGCGCAGGATGAGATCGGCGCTTTCGAACGTCTGCTGCGTCTGTTTGACCAGCATCTCGGTCAAGCTCGTCAACTCGACATGCGCGTGATCGATCTCCCGTTCGCGCAGATTCCAAAGCAGGAGAGCGGTTGCAACGAGCACCACCAGGATAGAGCTCAGTGCCAACCCGGCCACTGACCAGTGCGCTCGACTGGCGCGTTCGGCGTGCTCGCTATCAATCTCCGGACGGTACTCCATGCGGCGGTAACCCCGTCGACCTCTTCCCTCGATTGGTACTACGGTTCGCCCCGCGCATGCAAGCAATACCCGTTCGTCCCACACTTTTGCGGCGATACGGCGCCGTTGCAAAACGGCGTCGCGATGCAGCGGCCAAGAAAAAAGGCGATACCGGTATCCGGTATCGCCTTTCTGCGAAGCAGACTGCGGTGCCGCGCCAGACACCCTCACCTATGCGGGCAAATCGGAACGCCCCATAAGATGGAGATCCACCGCACGCGCCGCCTGCCGACCCTCGCGAATAGCCCAAACGATGAGCGACTGCCCGCGGCGCATATCACCGGCAGCAAAAACCTTATCGATACTGGTGCGATAGGATTCGGTGTCGGCCTGCACGTTGCCGCGCGCATCGTAGGCCACCCCCAGCGCATCCAGCATGCCGGCGTGGACCGGGTTGACGAACCCCATGGCCAGCAGCACCAAGTCGGCCTTGATCTCGAATTCGCTGCCCGCGACCTCGCTCATCTGCCACTGGCCATCCTTCTGGACCCACTCAACACGCACGCCCTGCAGCGCGGTCACTTTGCCGTTCTTGCCCTTGAACGCTTTGGTAGCGACGGCCCAGTCGCGCTCGCAACCCTCTTCGTGCGAGGTAGAGGTGCGCAGGCGCATGGGCCACTCGGGCCAGGTGAGCAGCTTGTTGGCCTTTTCCGGCGGCTTGGGCATCAGCTCGATCTGGGTCACCGAGGCCGCGCCGTGACGGTTGGAGGTACCCACGCAGTCGGCGCCGGTGTCACCACCGCCGATCACGACGACGTGTTTGCCGCCTGCGGTGATCTGCGGGCCGCCGTTGAGCACTTCGCCGCTCACGCGCCGGTTCTGCTGGGTAAGGAAGTCCATGGCGAAATGCACGCCGTCCAACTCACGCCCCGGCACCGGCAGGTCGCGCGGCTGTTCGGAACCACCGGTAAGCACCAGTGCATCGAACTCGGCCATCAGCTTTTCCACCGGCACGTTGACGCCCACGTTGCTGTTGACGCGGAAACGCACGCCCTCGGCCTGCATTTGGGCGAGCCGGCGGTCGATGACGCCTTTGTCCAGCTTGAAATCGGGAATGCCGTACCGCAGCAAGCCACCGACCTTGGGACTCTTCTCGTAGACGATGACGCGATGGCCGGCGCGTGCCAGCTGCTGCGCGCAAGCCAGACCCGCCGGCCCGGAGCCGATGACCGCCACCTTCCGACCGGTGCGGCGAATGGGAATCTGCGGCCGGATCCAGCCCATCGCCCAACCCTTCTCGACGATGGAATACTCGATGGTCTTGATGGTGACCGGTGCATCCTGCAGGTTCAGCGTGCACGACTCTTCGCACGGCGCCGGGCACACCCGACCGGTGAATTCCGGGAAGTTGTTGGTGGAATGCAGAACGTCCAGCGCATCGCGCCACTGGTGGTGGTACACCAGATCGTTGAAGTCCGGAATGATGTTGCTCACCGGACAGCCCTTGTGGCAAAACGGGATGCCGCAATCCATGCAGCGCGCACCCTGCTGGCCGACGTCGTCTTCCTGCATGGGAATGACGAACTCGCCGTAGCCCTGTTTGCGCTCGCTAACCGGCGCGTAGGCGCGGTCGCGGCGCTTGATCTCCATGAATCCTGTCGGCTTACCCATGGCGGGACTTCTCCAAGGTTGCAGTAAGGTTGTCGGCCAGTCGCATGCGGTGTTACGCGCCGATGGTCAGTTTGACGCCGTTGCGTTCGGTCGGCTTGCTCTGCGCCTGCATCTGCTCCAGGGCGCGACGGTAATCCACCGGCATCACCTTGACGAACTTGGGCAGGTAGTGATCCCAACGTTCGAGTATCGCTTTGCCGCGCGTACTGTCGGTGTAGTGCACGTGGCGTTCGATGACGGAGCGCAGCCGCTGCGCATCGTAACGCGTCATGTCGTGCATCAGCTCCACCAGCCCGTGGGATTCGAGATCGCCGCCCTGGTGCCCGGTGAGCTCCAACGCCTCGTCCTCGTCGGCGATGGGTTCGAGGTCGACCATGGACAGGTTGCAGCGACGCGCAAAGTCGCCCGCTTCATCCAGCACGTAGGCCACGCCGCCGCTCATGCCCGCGGCGAAGTTGCGCCCGGTCTCGCCCAGCACCACCACGCAACCGCCGGTCATGTACTCGCAGCCGTGGTCGCCCACACCCTCGATCACCGCCACGGCGCCGGAGTTGCGCACCGCAAAGCGCTCGCCCGCCACGCCGCGGAAATAACACTCGCCCGCGATCGCGCCGTAGAGCACCGTGTTGCCCACGATAATGCTTTTTTCGGGGACGATCCGGGCATCCTTTGCGGGCCGTGCAATGATGCGCCCGCCGGAAAGGCCTTTACCGACATAGTCATTGGCATCCCCCACCAGATCGAGGGTGACGCCATGAGCCAGCCATGCCCCGAAGCTCTGACCGGCCGTGCCGCGCAAGGTGATCCAAATCGCATCCTCTGTCAGACCGCGATGGCCAAAATGCTTGGCCACTTCACCTGACAGCATAGCGCCGGTTGCCCGGTCAGAGTTGCGGATTGTTAAATCGAGCTTAACGGGGCGGCCCTCGCCAAGCGCGGGCTGGGCAAGCTCGATGAGCTTGCGGTCGAGCACCGTGTCGATGGGGTGGTTCTGCCGCTCGGTATTGCTGATAGCCACTTCCTGCGGCACCTCGGGCTTGTAGAACAGCCGGGTGAAATCGAGGCCGCCAGCCTTGTAGTGGGCGATGGCGCGTTCCTTATCGAGCCAGTCGGACCGGCCGACGAGTTCGGAGAATTTGCGCACGCCCAGCGCCGCCATGTATTCGCGCACCTCTTCCGCGAGGAAGAAGAAGTAGTTGATGAGGTGCTCGGGCTTGCCGGTGAAGCGCTTGCGCAGCACGGGATCCTGCGTCGCCACGCCCACCGGGCAGGTGTTGAGATGGCATTTGCGCATCATCAGGCAGCCGAGCGAGATCAGCGGCGCGGTGGCGAAGCCGAACTCGTCCGCGCCGAGGAGCGCGCCGATGACGACGTCGCGCCCGGTGCGCACGCCGCCGTCCACCTGCACCGCGATACGGCCGCGAAGCCGGTTCTCGACGAGCGTCTGCTGCGTTTCGGCGATGCCGATTTCCCACGGGCTGCCGGCGTGCTTGATGGAGGTCAGCGGCGAAGCGCCGGTTCCACCCTCGAAACCGCTGATCGTCACGTGGTCGGCGCGCGCCTTGGCGACACCCGCGGCGACCGTGCCGACGCCGACCTCGGAGCCGAGCTTGACGCTGACATCGGCGGCCGGGTTGACGTTCTTCAGGTCGAAGATGAGCTGCGCCAGATCCTCGATGGAATAGATGTCGTGATGCGGCGGCGGCGAAATGAGGCCGACGCCCGGCGTCGAGTGCCGCACCCGGGCGATGGTCGCATCCACCTTGTGGCCGGGAAGCTGGCCGCCCTCGCCGGGCTTGGCTCCCTGCACCATCTTGATCTGCATCATATCGGAATTGGCGAGATATTCGGTCGTCACCCCGAAGCGCCCGGAGGCCACCTGCTTGATGGCCGAACGCAGCGAATCGCCGTTCGCCAGCGGCGTGAAGCGCTCGGCCTCCTCGCCGCCCTCGCCGGTGTTCGACTTGCCGCCGATGCGGTTCATGGCGATGGCGATCGTCGTATGCGCCTCGCGGCTGATCGAGCCGAAGGACATGGCGCCCGTCGCGAAGCGCCTGACGATCTCGGCGGCGGGCTCGACCTCGTCGAGCGGCGCCGGATCGTGGCCGATCTCCTCCGCGTCCCGGATGCGGAACAGACCGCGCAGCGTCATGAGCCGCTCGCTCTGATCGTTGACCGCCTTGGAGAACTCGCGGAACTTTTCCAGCGCCTCGGTACGCACCGCGTGCTGCAGGCTGGCGATGGTCTCCGAGCGCCAAATATGCGCCTCGCCGCGCGCGCGAACGGCGTATTCGCCGCCCACGTCCAGCGCATGCCGCAGCACGGGCACGTCCTGGAACGCCTGGCGGTGGCGTTCGGCGGTTTCGCGCGCGATTTCTTCAAGCCCGACGCCTTCGATCTGGGTATGCGTGCCGGTGAAATACTCATCGACGAAATCCGAGCGCAGGCCGACAGCGTCGAAGATCTGCGCGCCGCAATAGGACTGATAGGTCGAGATGCCCATCTTGGACATGACCTTGAGGAGGCCCTTATCCACCGCCTTGATGTAGCGCTTGATCGCTTCGTCGAACTCGATCGGCTCGGACAGTTCGGACAGCCGCGCTTCGATGGTCTCGAAAGCGAGATAAGGGTTGATAGCCTCGGCGCCGTAACCCGCGAGCGTGCAGAACTGGTGCACCTCGTGCGCCTCGCCGGTCTCCACTACGAGGCCGACGGAGGTCCGCAAGCCCTGACGGATCAGGTGATGATGCACCGCGGAGGTCGCCAGGAGCGACGGGATCTGGATGCGCGCGGCGCTGGTGGCACGGTCAGACAGGATGATGATGTTGTAGCCGTCGCGCACCGCCCGTTCGGCCAGTTCGCTCAAGGATGCCAGCGCATTCGCCATGCCCGCCGCGCCCAGATCGGCGCTGTAGGTGATGTCGAGCGTGATCGAGCGGAACGCGTGCTCCACCATGCCGTCGAGCGAGCGCAGGCGCGCGATCTGGTCGTTGGTCAGGATCGGCTGGTGGACCTCCAGGCGCTTCTGCTTCGAAGTGCCCTTGAGATCGAGAATGTTCGGCCGCGGCCCGATGAAGGACACGAGGCTCATGACCAGCTCCTCGCGGATCGGGTCGATCGGCGGATTGGTCACCTGCGCGAAATTCTGCTTGAAATAGGTGTGCAGCAGCTTGGGCTTGTCCGAAAGCGCGGACACGGGCGTGTCGGTGCCCATGGAGCCGATGGCCTCCTGGCCGGTCTCCACCATCGGCGCCATGATCAGCTTCCAGCTCTCCTGCGTGTAGCCGAACGCCTGCTGAAGGTCCAGGAGCGGAACATTGGTCTTCGGGCGCGGCGCGGCGCGCGCGGGAAGATCCTGGAGGCTGAGCTGCGCGGCGTCCAGCCACTTCTGATAGGGATAGGCGGCGCCAAGTTCGGCCTTGATCTCCTCGTCGGAAATGATGCGGCCCTTCTCCAGGTCGATGAGCAGCATCTTGCCGGGCTGCAGGCGCCACTTGTGGACGATCTTGTCCTCCGGATAAGGCAGCACGCCCATTTCCGAGGCCAGAACCACCTTGTCGTCCGAGGTCACGAAATAGCGCGCCGGGCGCAGGCCGTTGCGGTCGAGCGTGGCGCCGATCTGGCGGCCGTCGGTGAAAGCGACGGATGCCGGGCCGTCCCACGGCTCCATGAGCGCGGCATGATATTCGTAGAAGGCGCGCCGCTTCTCGTCCATGAGGGGATTGCCCGCCCATGCCTCGGGGATGAGCATCATCATGGCGTGCGCGAGCGAGTAGCCGCCCTGCACCAGGAACTCCAGCGTGTTGTCGAAGCAGGCTGTGTCCGACTGGCCCTCGTAGGATACGGGCCAGAGCTTGGAGATGTCGTCGCCGTAGAGCGGGGAGGACACGCTCGCCTGCCGCGCCGCCATCCAGTTGACGTTGCCGCGCAGCGTGTTGATCTCCCCGTTATGCGCGACCATGCGATAGGGATGCGCCAGCTTCCACGACGGGAAGGTGTTGGTGGAAAAGCGCTGATGCACGAGCACGAGCGCGGACGCAAAGCGCTCATCGACCAGGTCCCGGTAATACGGGCCGAGCTGCTTGGCCAGGAACATCCCCTTGTAGACGATCGTCCGGCAGGACATGGACACGGGATAGAAGCTGGCGTCCCTCTTGGTCGCGCCGTTCACAGCCTCGATGATGGAATTGGAAATCACCCGGCGGATGACATAGAGCTGCCGTTCGAAAGCCGCGTCGTCCGCGATGTCCGGCCCGCGGCCGATGAAAACCTGGCGGTGGAACGGTTCAGTGCACGTCACGCTCTCCGGCAGCCCGCTGTTATCGACGGGCACGTCGCGC
>JBNKCG010000084.1:0-32432 GCA_050287605.1 Gammaproteobacteria bacterium
GGCGCTCGCCATCGTGTTGCCGCTGGGGTGGTATCTCGGTAAGCGCATGGTCGGTCCGTTGACCCAGCTCTCGCGCTGCCTGGGCCAGATCGGCAAGCGGCCGCTTGCCGACATTGAGTGCGCCCTCACCGAAGGTGAGGACGAGATCGGACAGTTGGGCGCGCGGTTCAACGAAATGGTGAAAGAGCTGCGCGAGAAGCAGCGCCTGGAAGCGGAGATGGTCAAGTCGGAACGTCTTGCCGCAGTGGGGCGGCTGGCTGCGGGCGTGGCCCACGAGATCAACAATCCGCTGGGCGGCATGTTCAACGCCATCAACACCTTCCGTCGCCATGGAACGCCGGATGCCGTTGCGGAAAAGACGCTGTCGCTGCTGGAGCGTGGTTTGGCACAGATCCGTGAGACCGTTTCCGCGCTGTTGGTGGAGGCGCGTTCCGAGAGCCACGCCCTGACGCCCCAGGATCTCGACGACGTGCATACGCTGCTCGAACCCGATGCCCACAAGCGCGCCGTGGTGCTGCGCTGGTGCAGCGATCTCTCCGATGCCGTTTCTCTGCCCTCGACGCCGGTGCGCCAGGTGTTGATCAACCTCTCGCTCAACGCCGTGCAGGCGACCCCGCGCGGCGGCACGGTGGAGTGCCAGGTGCGCTGTACCGGCGGGCGCCTGGAGATTGCCGTGGAGAACGAAGGCGAAGGCATTCCCGCTGAGCAGGTCGATTGTCTGTTCGAACCCTTTGTGCGCTACGGCAGCGAAGGCAACGGGCTGGGGTTGTGGGTGACCTACCAGATCGTCCAGCAGTTGCAGGGCACCATCGCCGTCAACAGCGAGAACGGTCGAACGCGGTTCCAGGTGGCGCTGCCCATGGAGCAGGCGGCATGAACGAAAATACCGCGGGTGCTCGCCGATGAACCGCTACCCCGAAGCGCGGCTGTGTCTGATCGAAGACGATCCGGTCATGGGTGAATCGCTGCTGCACCGTTTCGAACTGGAGGGGGTGGCGTGCGATTGGCTGCAGGATGCCGCGAGCGCCAGGGAAGCGCTGACCGGTCGGCGCTACGCCGCTGTCGTCAGCGACATCCGCCTGCCCGACGCCAGCGGCGAGGAGTTGTTCGAGGCGATGCTCGCCGACGGTGTACAGGTGCCGCCAACGCTGTTCATTACCGGGTACGGTTCCATCGACCAGGCGGTACGCCTGCTCAAGCGCGGCGCGCGCGACTACATCACCAAACCCTTCGATCTCGAGGATCTGTTGGCCAAGCTGGAGGGGCTTTGTCCGGCGGTCTTCGCCGATACCGACGCCGCGGAGCAGGAGCCGTTGCTCGGTATCTCGAAGAGCATGCGCAAGATCCAGAAAACCCTGAGTCGGGTAGCGCGCCACAACGCCAACGTGCTGATTACCGGCGAATCGGGAGTGGGTAAGGAATTCGCCGCACACTTCCTGCACCGCGAAGCGTGCCCCGGCGAGGAGCGCCCCTTTGTCGCGGTCAATTGCGCGGCGCTCAGCGAGACGCTGCTGGAGGCGGAACTCTTCGGTCACGAAAAGGGCGCCTTCACCGGCGCGGCGCGGCTGCACCGCGGCGTGTTCGAGCGCGCCGACAACGGCACGCTGTTTCTCGACGAAGTGGGCGACATGTCGACGGCGATGCAGGCGAAGTTGCTGCGTGTCATCCAGGAGCGGCGTTTGCAACGGGTGGGCGGCGAAGAGTCGATCCCGGTCCATGTGCGCCTGGTGTGCGCCACCAACCGCGACCTGCGGCGCATGGTCGATCGTGGCGAGTTCCGCGAGGATCTCTTCTATCGCATCAACGTGGTGCACGTGCCGATTCCGCCGCTGCGCGAGCGGCGCGAGGACATCGTCTGGTTCGCACGTCTCTACATCCGGCGCTTTGCGCAGGAGAACCAGGTGCGCCGCGAGCTGCACCAATCGGTGGAGCGGCTGCTGCAGCAGTCGCCGTGGCCGGGCAATCTGCGCGAGTTGCAGCACACGCTGGAGCGCGCCTGCATCCTGGCCGAAGGCGAGGTGATCAACGTCGAGGATATCAGCTTCGTTTCGCGGGTCGCCGAGGACGCGGCGGCGCCGGAGGAGGATCTGCGGACCAGCATGTTGCGCTGTGAGTGCAACCTGCTGCGCGAGGCGCTGGACAAACATCAGTGGCGCGTCGTGGAGACCGCCGCCAGTCTCGGTATCACCCGCAAGTCGCTGTGGGAGAAGATGCGCCGCCACGGACTCCACGATTCGGCGGAGTGATCGTATCCCCGCGCGCTCGATCGCAGGCGCAAACCCGTTTCACCACCTCGTAACACTGACTCCGTATGTCATTGCGCCCCGCCCAACGGCCAGGTCTCTTCGAGATAGGTAATGATGATTTGCGCCTCGGCGTCGGAAATCACCCGGGCAGCGCCGTTGTGGGTGCGCATGAAGTAGACCAGCGGTGCCAACTCCTCTCTGCGGAAATTGGACAGGTCGGGTAGTTCGTGGCAACTGCTGCAGCGCGCCGTGAACAGCGCCTGCGGTGTGCGAGGAAGGCTCCACCAATAGCCGACCGCGACGGCAACGGATAGCAGCGGCAGTCCGAAAAGCAGTGCGTTTTTCACCGGGACGATGCGTGGCGATTTGTCCGGTTGTACCAGGCGCCCGTCCTGCGGACCGCGAAGTCGCTGGACAGAGCGCTCGGGAACTATTTCTGTTTGGGTTTGACGATCACGGCGTTGAGGTCGACCGACTCCTCGTAGAGAAATTCAAACCGGTCGCCCGGTTTCATGTCCATCTCCTGCCGCGAGCCGTCCTGTTTCACCTTGTACCATTTCACTTTGCCGTCGGCGGTACGTACTTTGACGATGACCTCCTGGGCTTCTCCTTCCAGAAATCCGGTGTTGGCGGCGTACGCCGCAAAAGGCATCGTCAGTGCGGCCACCAGGATGGATAGCGATTTGATGTTCATGGATCACTCCTCGAATCGACAGTGTGGTTCCGGGTACAAATTGCAGTACGTGGCGCTGCGATTTGTCCGGTGCGTCGTTTGTGTGACACCTCCGTGCGGGTCGCGCCTGGCGATTACTGCTGACGGCCCTGCCGCAACATCTTCAACGCCTTGGACGCTTCGGGATATCCGTTGCTTTCCGCCTGCTGCCACCAGTAGATGGCTTTGTTGACGCTCTTTTCCAGGTGTTCGCCGCTGGCATAGAAGCGGCCCAGATCGGCACAGGCGGAGGCGTGCCCCTGTCGCGCCGCGGCTTCGATCCGGCGCAGGCCGGCGCCGACGTCGCGTGCCACACCGCGTCCGGCAATCAGCATCCCGCCCAGGCTGTGCTGGGCATGGGGTTCTCCCTGCTCGGCAGCGAGCCGGTACCAATGGGCGGCTTGCTCAAGGTCGGGGGCGACTCCCAGCCCCTCTTCAAGCATGGCGGCGAGGTTGTTCTGCGCCGGTGCGAAACCGGCCGCGGCGGCCCGCCGATAGAGCCGTAGCGCGCCGGCGTAGCCGGAGGCACCGAACTGCCGCAACCGGTTCGCCTGTTTGGTGAGCGCCTCCGGGGTTTCGGCCGCGGCGGCGTTGCCCGGAACGACCTCGCCGTTGCGGTCCACGGCGACCGCTTCGCCGCTGGCATCGCCCTCTGCGTCGCCCCACCAGCCGCACGCTTCCGACGGGGTAGGCACGGCTAGGAGAATCAGCGCAATAAAGCCGGCCGCGGGCGCAAACATCCGCTGTTGGAGCCGCGCGTGCGAGGGGCGTTCGGAGAGTTGCACTGCCGGATCTCCGGACGTCCGGCGGCGGGCGACCGGCCCGCGGCCGTCAAACGGGTCGTGATTAGGGAGCCGCATGTTGCAATTCCATTTCTGCGATCAACAGCGGGAGTTGTGTCTGCTGCTCTGTGAGCAGAGTGTCTGTCAGTGCCGCCAATTGGCGGTAAAACTCGTTCGAGGTATTGCGGTCGATCTTGGTCATGAAATCGTCCGCCCACGCCCCCAGATGGCGGGCGAGGAAATCGTTCTGGTAGCGTAGCGCATCGAGCGCGCGGTCGGGGCGCCCGGTTTCCCATGCCGCCGCCTCCTCGGCGGCGAGATGGCCGAGGAACTCCAGCTCGATGCTGAGGTGGTCCGGCTCCATGGGGACCGATTCGTCGATCTGGAATCCCACGTATTCGTAGTATTCGCGCACCATGGCCGTCTCCGGTCCGCGCAGCAGACCCGATCCGCCTTTGAGTTGCACCGATTCGTGGGGGGAGATCAGTATCCCGGGCACCAGAAAGAGGTCGGAGAAGGCGACGGCCAACTCGTCGCGCAGGGTCTCCGGATCGGCGCCAAAGAACGATTCGGGCAGCGTCATGCCTGCCTGATGGAGCGCGCTGCGCAGTTGCGGCGTGCGCAGCGCGGCCAGCGTCTCGCGGCTGGGATGGTGGCGAAACAGTGTGGCCAGCAGATCGTACAGCGCCGCACGCTCGCGGGCCGTCGCCGCCAGCGCCCGGGCCGAGGCGGCGGCCTTGCGGCCGCCGCCGGGATGGGTTGCCGACCGGCTCATGCCTTGCTTACCTGGACCACGGTGTCCATCCAGCGCATCTGACCGTTCACCGGATCGGGAGCGTTGGCGATGATCCAGTTGGGATGCTCGCCTCGGTTCCCTTTCCACCAGATGCGTTCCAGATCCCGGTCATCGTCGCGTCCGGTCGGCCCTTTTTTGCCCGATGCGTAGCGGCCGTACTCCCAGTGCCCGCAATGGTGGGAGATGGCGATCGCTCCGGGATTGATGGCCGGGGTGACCTTGGCTTCGATAACGATCTCCCCGATCATCGATTTGACTTTGATCTTATCGCCGTCGTTGATGCCGCGTTTGGCGGCATCGACCGGGTTTATCCACGCCGGATTGGTGTGGTAGAGCTCCGTCAGGTACTTGCAGTTGGGCGAGCGCGAGTGGATCTGGGTAGAGACCTTGAATGTGGTCAGGATCAGGTCGTCGGGCCCCAGCTGCTCGTGTTCCGGAATCGCCTTCCAGCTGGGCAGGGGCGCTTCACCCATTGCCTCCATGAGACTGGAGTAGATCTCCATATAGCCGGATTTGTTGATCTTGTCCGGTTTGAACCCGCTGTAGACCTTGTCGCCGATGCGCTGACCCACGTACCCGGTGTACGACTTCTTGGTGTGTGTGTAGCCTTTCTGCAGCGCCGCTTCGCGCGACTCCGCGTGGGCCTTTTTCCAGTCCCAGTAGACGCCCGTCTGCTGATCGTAGACCACCGTCTCTTTCTCGTAGTCTTCGGGTTTCAGCTCCTTGCGATAACTGAAGTACTTGGGCTTGGCTTTGGGGTCGTGGTAGACGCCGTGCTGCTTCATGTACTCGAAGCCGCCCACGGCTGCCACCTCCGGGGTCATCTCGCACGTGAGACGTACGAACTCTTCCTTGGTTTTGTAGCCCAGCGGTGTGCCGAGCCGTTCGGCCAATTCGCACACCACGTCGCCGAAGTCGCGCGTCTCGCCCATGGGCTTGACCGCCGCTTGCCGGATGTAGAACTCGGGGATCTGCACCGGCGAGACCATGTCCTCCCAGTCCCAGCGTTCGGGGTAGGTGGGTTCGGGCAGGATCAGATCGGCGAGCGCAGCGGACTCGTCGTAGAACGGGTTGACGCTGACGTAGTAGGGGATCAGCGTCTCGTCCTTGAGGATGTCGATGTTCTCCTGCACCTCGCCGTTGGCGTAGACCGGGGTGTACTTGTAGGTCATGTAGATCTCGGGCCGGCCGGCACTGCCATCCTTGATCATCTTCAACACCTGATGGCTGACGTGGTGGTTGGGCGAGAGCACCGCCCCTTTCGGGCCGTCGACGATGGCGAGTTTGCGCGCCTTGGGTAGATCTTTGGGTCCCTTGGGTGCATGCCACTTGGGTCCGACCGCTTTGCAGCGCCCGCCGGGGTTGTCGATGTTGCCGGTGATGGCCGCCAGCGTCTGCAGTGCCCGCTCGGTATCGTGTCCGTTGTAGTGGGCCACGGCGCCGCGGTAGCTGATGGCGCAAGCCGGATGCGCGAGGGCGAACTCTCGGGCCACGCGGCGGATGGTGCCTGCCGGCACGCCGCTCACTTGTTCCGCCCACTCCGGCGTGTACTGGGCGAAGTGCGCTTTGAGGGCGGCGACCTTCTCGTCGACACCGGCGTGATGGTCGGCGGTGGCCTTGCAGAAGACCAGGAAGGCTTCGCCATCACCCTGATAGAGCTCCTCGCTCATCACCACGTTGCACATGGCGAGGATCACCGCGAGATCGGTGCCGGGTTTGACCGGAACCCATTCGGAGGATTTCGCCGCGGTGTTGGAGAGCCGCACGTCGAATGTGATCATGCGCACGTTGCGCTCGACGATGGCACGGATCAGGCGGTGCGAGGTGGGAATGTGGTTGGTGCCCGCTTCGAAGACGTTGGAGCCGAAGTTGATTACGAAGCGTGTATTGTCGAAATCCCACGTGTCGTAGTGCCCGCCCCAGGTGAATTCCTGCGCCACCCACTTGCCGCCTTCGCAAATCGAGGTGTGGTCGCCGACGGTACCGGTGCCGACGGTGGCGAGGAAGGTCTTCACCATCGAGCTGGTGGACGATTTCATGCGCCCGTAGTGGAACATGAATTTTTCCGGTTCGCCGCGATCCTTCAGCGCTTTGATCCGTGCGGCGACCTCGGTGAGCGCCTCGTCCCACGAGATCTGCTTCCATTTGCCCTCGCCGCGTTTACCGACCCGCTTCAGCGGGTAGAGGATGCGATCCGGATCGTTGGGCTGGCCGACGCCTCCCTGGCCTTTGGCACACATCACGCCTTCGGAGCGGATGGAGTTCAGCTGCCCCTCGATCTTGACGATACGCCCGTCCTCCACGTAAGTGACGTTGGGGCAGCGGGTGACGCACTGGTAGCAGGCGCTGGGTACTGCTTTGCGCTCGCGCCCGGACTTGCGGGAGAAATCTTTGTTGCCCCACGCGTGCATGTCCGCTGCCTTGGTCATCACCGCCGTGCCGGTGAGACCGGCGGCAGCTGAGGCGGCACCCAGTTTCAGAAGGTTTCTGCGATTCAACATGGCTGCTGTCTCCCTCAAATTCCCGTCGGGCCGGTGATCTGACCGGCGATGACGACGATGTAGCGGAGCATGAATCCGCCCACCAGCACTAACAGGCAGATCAGGATCTCGATCGAACGGGGGATCGTGAACTGCTTCTGATAGAGCAGGGTCGGCATGACGTACTTGAATTCGATGGCGGCGGGCAACAGCAGCCCCAACACCACGAAGCCGAACCAGAACAGCGTGGTGAGCTCACCACCCATGATGACCGTCACCGCAGCTTCGACGTTGCCGATGGTGAGGTGGGCGTACATGACGAAGAGGAAAATCACCAGTATCTCCAGCCCGATCAGCAGTACGTCCGAAGAACTCAGCACGTAGCTGTGCTGCTCGAACGACGGTTCGCTGATGACGTTTTTGTGACCGAACAGAGCGCGTACCAGCAGGATCGCCGCTATCCCGGTGGAGAGCGCCGAGACCATGAACAGCATGGCGAGGATCGGCGAGTTCCAGAACGGGCGTGCGGGCATGGCGCCCAGCAGAATCCCGGTGTAAAGGGCGACGCCAACGCCCAGCGGCACCATCGCCCAAGCGAGCATTTTGCGAAGTGAATGCAGTTCGTCGTCGGGACGTGCGTTCTTGCTGAGGAAGGTGTAGGCGTAGGCGAGACTCACCAGAATGAACAGTCCCAGCACCCACGAGCCGATGGACATGGGCGAGAGATTGAGTGTGAGGAACAGGTTGATCCAACGGAAATAGTTCCCGGCCTGGAAGGAGCCCAGCTCGAAGACGATCATGGCGGTGCCGATGATTACCAGCACGGGAGCCAGCAAGGCGCCCCAGCGCGCAAAACGAAAGTTGGAACCGACCGTGTCACCGCCGCCGCCGCGCAGGAAGATCGACGCACTCACCGCGCCGGCGCCGGCCCCCATGCCGCCCAAGAACAGATAGAGAATGACTGGAAGCCCCCAGTTGAGTTGGTGCAACATGGCTAGACCCTCCTCTGTTGGCGACGGTGGGTCTCGATACGGATATAGATGCCTTGGTGAGCTGCGTCACGCTCGTCCGTATGATCCGCGTCGATGTAGAAAACCATGGGTTCGGTGCCCATTTCGGGGCGTAGTACCGTGGTCGCGTGGGTCGCGATGATTTTGGCCACCTCGCTCGCGGGATCGTTGAGGTCGCCGAAGATACGCGCCCGGCCTTGGCACGTGTTCACGCATGAGGGCACCGTTCCGTTCTGCACCCGATGCAGGCAGAAATCGCATTTGTCCGCCGTTCCGGTGTCGGGATTGATGAAGCGCATCCCGTAGGGGCAGGCCTGCAGGCAGTATTTGCAACCGATACAGACGTTGCTGTCGACGACTACGATGCCGTCTTCCTCGCGCTTGTAAGTGGCGCCGGTGGGGCAAACTTTGACGCACTGCGGTTTTTCGCACTGGTTGCAAAGTCGCGGCAGGAAGCTGCGCCGTACGTTGGGGAACTCACCCTTTTCGATGTACTCGACCCAGTTGCGGGTTTCGCCCAGCGGGACTTCGTTCTCGGTTTTACAGGCGACGCTGCAGGCCTGGCAGCCGATGCAGCGACGCGTGTCGATCACCATGGCGTAGCGTTTCGGCTTTGCGGTGGACAAGGCAACGCTTGGCGTCGTTGCCGCGGCGGCCGCTAGCGCCGATCCGTTCGCCACTTTCCTGAGGAAGTCTCGGCGAGAGACCTGAATTTTGGATTCACTCATGGGCTTTGCCTCCCAAGTGACTTTTCGAGTTAAAGGTGTAAAGTGTTGCGCTATGCAAGCGCGGCGGCGTGTTTGCCAATCCGTTCTGATGCTCCCTCTGCATCGAGTGTGCCAAGCGTGTGAGATCGTTCTAACCAGCTGATTGGGTGGGGAATAAGCGGGAGGCGCGCAGCAGTGAAGGGTTGCCGGAACGGCGGATCGGTTACGGCAAGGTAACCGCGCCACGCGATGCCGGATTCTGGTTACCAAAAGGTAACAGCGGGGAGGGCCGAGCCATGAACGAGTTACTAAATCGTAACCGACGCAGGTTTCTCCGTACCGCCACCCTGCTATCCGCCGGCATTCTGGGGTTCGGGGGTTGGCTGCCCGGGGCTGGACGCCGCGCTTGGGCCGGGTCGGAGGCGGTTCGCTTCGGCATGACGCCGGCGTTCCTTCACGATCAACACCCGCTGTTGGAGGATTGGCGTTTCTACATGACGCGCCACCTGGGAACCCGGGTCGAGTTCATTCAGCGTGACAGCTACCGTGAGACCATGGATCTGCTGCGTCTCAACCAGCTGGATTTTGCGTGGATCTGTGATTACCCCTACCTCTATTTGCGCCACCTGGTGCGGTTGTTGGTGGTGCCGTTGTATCGCGGCAAACCCGTCTACTACTCGTATTTGATCGTCAACGCCGGGGACGGCGACACCGAGAGCATTGCCGATTTGCGCGGCAAACTGTTTGCCTTTTCCGATCCCTACTCGAACTCGGGTTATCTGGTTCCCCGCTACCAGATCCACCTGCTTGGCGAGGAACCGGGGAGATTCTTCCGCAAGAGCTTTTTCACCTGGTCGCATCGCAAGGTCGTGGAAGCGGTCGCGACGGGGTTGGCGCACGGCGGTGCGGTGGACAGTTTCGTCTGGGATACGCTAGAGATGCTGGAGCCGGCACTGACTGCGCGTACGCGCATCGTCTGGCGTTCTCCCGGCTACGGCTTTCCACCCATTGTGGCGCATCTCAAGAGCGTCGATGAACGCGACGCCATGGAAGTGCAGCGGATGCTGCTAGCCATGTCCGACGATTTCGAGGGCAGGAAGCTGTTGAAGCGACTGAATCTGGACGGCTTCAGCGTCGAACAGCCGAGCCTGTACGACGGAGTGGCGGAGATGATGCGGGTCTTCGGCGAGTACAATCCGGCGTGATTCGACGGTTTTTCGATCTCAGCTTTCAGCACAAAATCCCGCTTTGGGGCGCGATGCTCATTATCGTTTCCGCGCTAGCGGTGTCGGGCGCGCAGATGTATCGCGCGTACCAGGATCTCAAATCCGCGCTGATCACCAGCGCGGACAGTCTGGCATCGACCCTGGCGCAAACGCTGATTCCTGCAGTGCTGCACGACGACGTTTGGCGTGGTTTCGAGATCGTGCGTGCCCCCTTCAGAAGCGTGGGTACGGAGAATCCCGTGCGCCCCGAGATGGCCATTGTCGTCAATATGGACATGAACGTCTTTGTTTCGAGTGACCCCGGGCGTCTTCCCATGTTGACCAATCTGGCAGAGGTCGGGCCGGAGTTCGCGGCGCTTACGGATGCGATCGCACCCCGTCGGATCGACCCCGTGATCGTGCTCGAGCCGGGCGAGACGACACACCTCTTCGTTGCAACTCCCATCGTTGATGGCGGTGCCCGCCTCGGCACGCTGGTGCTGGTGTACTCGCGCGCAGCACTGCACGCAATGTTCGTACGCAGTGCCTGGGGTGGGGCCTTGTTCGGTTTGGTGATACTCGCGGTGTTGTTGCCCATCAACTGGTATTGGGGACAGCACATGGCGATACCCCTGCTGCGTTTGACGCAACGCATGGAGGGGATTCAGCATCATCTTCCGGAACATCTGGAACCGGAGCTGTACGACTACCGTGATGAACTGGGCCGTCTGTTCCAAGCCTACAACCAAATGGTGAAATCGTTGCGCGAGAAGGCGTTGCTGGAGCGCGGCATCGTCAGCGCCGAGCGTCTGGCGGCGGTGGGTCGCCTCACCGCCGGTATTGCACATGAAATCAATAATCCGTTGGCGGGTATGTTGACCGCCATCGACACGCTCAAACAGCGGGGCGATATCGATGAGCGTACCCAGCGCACCCTGGGGCTGGTGGAACGCGGGCTGTTGCAAGTGCGCAATACCGTGGCGGCGTTGTTGGTCGAGGCGCGGCAGGAGAAGCGTGACTTGCAGCGCCAGGACGTCGAGGACGTCAATACCCTGCTGCAACCGGTCGCCGCCAAGCACCGTGTTCGGCTGGAGCTGGTTATCGATTTGCCGGGCGTGCTTCCGATCCCGGCGGGACCCGTGCGCCAGGTGCTTATCAATCTGCTCAACAACGCGCTTCAGGCGGCTGGCGATGACGGTTGGGTGCGGGGTGAAGTGAGGGTCAGCGGCGATGTGCTGCGGATGGAGGTGGCCAACGACGGCGAGCCCATTCCACCCGAGCGGCTGGAACACCTCTTTGAACCCTTCGTCTCCTATCGCGAAGGCGGTCACGGATTGGGGTTGTGGGTGACCTACCAGCTGGTCAATCAGATGCAGGGGCGCATCGAGGTGATGTGCGAGGAGCGGACCGTTCGCTTCATCGTGTCTCTGCCTATCGATGATACGGAGGCCGAGGCGGCGTGAACTATCGCATCTGCCTGATCGAAGACGACGAGATACTGGGCGAAGCGCTGGTTGAGCGCTTCGCTGTCGACGGTTTCACCTGCGATTGGCACCGCGAGGGCGCCAGCGCGCTGCGCGCGCTGCGGCGACCCAACTGCCACGTGGTGGTGAGCGATATCCACTTGCCGGACATCACGGGCGAGATGCTCTACCGACGCTTGCTGGAGAGCGGTACTCCGCCACCCTTTCTGTTCATAACCGGCTATGGTGCCGTCGATCAAGCGGTACGCCTGCTCAAGCTGGGCGCTGAGGACTACCTTACCAAGCCGTTCGAGGTGGGCACGCTGCTGGACAAGGTACGCGAGCTCTGCGAGCGGTTGGCACCCAGCGACACTGACGGGTGCATTCCCTTGGGGGGATCACCGGGGATGAGAGCCATCGAGGAGACGTTGCCGCGCATCGCGGCCAGCGAATCCACGGTACTGGTGACCGGTGAATCGGGTGTCGGCAAGGAGTACGTGGCGCGGGCGCTGCACCACTTAGGTGACCCGGAGGGGCGCAAGCCCTTCGTCGCCGTCAACTGCGGAGCCATTCCCGAATCGCTGATGGAGGCCGAGCTGTTCGGTTATGTGAAGGGTGCCTTCACCGGCGCTACGCACGACCGGCGCGGTTACTTCGAGCAGGCCCACGGCGGCACCTTGTTTCTCGATGAGATCGGCGACATGCCGCTTACCATGCAGGTGAAGCTGCTGCGCGCGATACAGGAGCACCAGATCACCCGCCTTGGCAGCGAGCGGATCACGCCCGTCGATATGCGCCTCATCTGCGCCACCCATCGGGATTTGACGGCGATGATCGAGGAGGGCGGTTTTCGCGAGGATCTTTACTATCGCATCAACGTGGTGACGATCCCTATCCCCCCGCTGCGTGAACGCCCCGAGGACATTCTGTGGCACGCACGCCTGTTTCTCGAGGACTTGGCCGGGCACAACGGGAACCGCTTGTGCACGCTGCACCCGAAAGCCGAGGAGGCGCTGAGCGCCTATCCCTGGCCGGGTAACATCCGCGAGCTACGCAACTGCCTGGAGCGCGCCTGCGTCTTCAGTCAGTCCGCGATGCTGACGCCCGAGAATCTTTTCGGCGACACGTGGCGGCGCGTTCTTGCGGGCGCCGGCGGGCAGCACGAGGAGAGTCTCGCCGACTACGTCAGGCAGTGCGAGCGCGACTATATCCGTCGGGTGCTGAACGACAACGATGGACGGATCGCCGACACCGCCGGGGCTTTGGGTATCAGCCGCAAGACCTTGTGGGAAAAGATGCGCAAGCTCGGATTGAGCGACGAGGCGTGAGTCTTCTCAGAGCGTGCATCGCATCATCAGGTGATCGATGCCCGCCTCTTCGAAGATGACGCCTTCGGCGCGGAATCCGAAACGTTCGTAGAAGGTAATGGCGCTGATCTGAGCGGCGAGTACCACTTCCTTGAGACCCTGTTCGCGGGCGCTCTCCAATATCCGCTGCAGCAGGCCCGAGCCGATACCGTGACGGCGGTAGTCGGGCAGAACGGCCATGCGCCCGATGCGGCCCTGCGCCGTGAGGCGTGCGGTGCCGACCGGAGTCTCTTGCCAATAGGCGAGCAGGTGCAGGCACTGGGGGTCGAGCGCGTCGTGCTCCAGGGCTTCGGGTACGCCTTGTTCGAGTACAAACACCTGATGGCGAATCGTGTGCAGAAGATCGTGCGCGGCGGCGAAGTCGACGACCTCGATCTTCAGTTCGCTGATATCCAGTTCCGTGGATTTAATGTCCATAGCGATAAGGGCGTATGCCGATTCCCAGTCGGTGAGTGTTGGCGGTTGCAGGTCGTCCGCGACGGTGCACCACCGCCGACATGAAGTATAGCCCTGGTTACGGACGAGCGGGTCGGTAATGGGTCACGAAGCGCAGCGATCTGGCCTCTGGCGAGGCCGGTGCGCCGGTCTCTGTCGGCGTCCAGCAACGCCGGGGGGGCTCAAACCCGGTAGATGATGGGGAATTCGGCTCGAACGATCTCCCCTTGGGTCAAAGCTTGGAGCGATGCTCCGGATGCGGGCTAGCATCGCACCAGTCGTTGGGGTTTCGCCGTGGGCAGTCGGGCGATTTCGCCTTTGACCTCCAGATCGAGCTTGACCGTGGTGGTGTACCAGCCGAGTGATCCCAGCCGGGCCAGTTCGTCGGGGCTGAGATGAGGCTTCACCCGTTGGGCCAACTCCCGGAACGGTACGCCGTCGTGGTGCCCGTCCAGTGCGGCGAGAATCGCGCGGCGGACCGCTTCGTATTTCCAGCGCTCGATGCGCGTCGGTTTCTTGCCCGGCGTGGGCGTTTCGCAGATGGCTTTTTCGCGATTCATGCGTGGTGTCCCGTTGACTTCGGCGTCTGCCGTTTTCGTCGCGTTGTCACTGCTCTTCGGCGGTGAGCATGTAGATCCAGGCCTGGGCGTTGAGCGGTAGGCTGAGATTGTCGAGCGGTTGCGCACTGTCCAGGGCGGTCATGTTGTGTGCCTCCTTCTGGTTATTGGCAGGATAGGCGATGGAGAGCGTGTGCGTGCAGTCGTAGGGCGGATCTGCGCGACCGGCGTCCACGACGCCGCCGTAGGCATTCAGGCCGATGGCGGCGAAGACATCGCCGTTCCACTGGGCGGTCCGCTCCTGTGTGTGTTCCAGAGCGTAGATGCGGTGGGTGGGCGTGGCGCGCGGCAGCAGACTCCACGGCGTAATGCTCAACGTCCCTGCCGACTCGTCGCCGTAGAGATCGCCGATGTGGGAGAAGTGAACCGCACGTGCCAGGGTGTGCGTGAGACTGACGAAGGCTGTCTGGGTGGCGCCCTGGGAGTGTCCGGAGAGGGCGATTCTAGACCACACGGGCGTCGCGCCGGCGTAGTAGGCGTTCCACCCCTCATCGGGTTGCCGGGCGTCGAGCCAGGCGAGCAGTTTCACGAGCCGGTTGTTGACGGCGTCGGCGGGGCCAACGTCGATCTCGTCACTCCAGTCGACACCATCCTGATTCTCCTGGCGTGCCCGATAGGAACAGTCCGGATCGTCACTCACGGCCGCGCAGCGGGCGAAGATGGTGATGTCGTTGACGTAGCTCAGACCGATGCTACGGTAGCCGGCGAACGCGGCGGCGCGCAGGATCTGCTGGTAGGCGTCGGGCGAGGTGCCGGTTCCGGGTAGAAACACGAACAGTTGGTCGCGCGGCTGCGGCAGGTGCCGGGGAATGTAGACCAGATGACGTTGGTCGGTGAGTTGCGTGATGTCCGGATCGGTGGCCAGCGGATCGACGCTGAGTCGTTCGAAAGCGAACGGGGCGACGACAGCTCTGGAGGCGGTGCAAGTCGCCGCGTCCGGGTTGCCGCTACCGCCGCCGCATCCGGATGTCAGAACCAGCACGGCGATGGCCATGGCCATCGGCCACCGGTGGGCGCGTAGCGGGTGTCGTAGGGGCATCGGTCAGCGGGCGTCCGTGGCGCGCAGGATGGCGCCGATCAACTCACGGTAAGCGGGGCCTTGCCATCGCCCGGCGGTATCTCTGATCTGGCGGTAGATCTGGGAGCCACGCTCCGGTTCGGCGGGTTCGTTCCTTTCCGCGGTGTGCTCGTGGAGTGTGTTGAGCCATTGATGAAAGACGTCGCGTTCGGTATCGAGGATGGCCAGAAACCGCTCGGGGTGTTCCACGAAAGCTACCGACAGCGCAAAACCTACGGCGTTGCGGACGGCCGGGCGTTCGCTCCAGGCGCGCACCAGTCCCCGGATGTAGACGTCGGTGGGCTCGTAAGCCGCGGCGTTGTGAACGAGGGTGAGCATGAAGATTGCGGCGAGCGGCAGCCGCAATCGGGACACGGCGTTTTTCATGGTGGGTTCCGGTCGTGTGAAGTCGATGACCGGATATACGCGGCGGGTGCGGGAAACATCCCCGCTCAGTGTTCTCCCGCAAACCCGCGCCGCAGCAACTCCGCCATGCCGTCGCGACGGTGGTACCCCTGTTCGGTGGTGAGCAGCCGCTTCTGATCGTCGGTGAGCGCATCGTAGCGGATGCTTCCCGATCGCAGCCCCTGCCTGACGCGGCGGGTACGTTTGTCCACCTCCGGCCTGATGAGCCAGTAGCCGTTGAACACCCGGTGCTTGTAGCGGTGCAGGGTGTAGTGCAGTCCGCGTTCGTTCATCAGCGACAACACGTCGCCCAGCCAGCGCTTGGCGCCCCGGCCGTCGCGCGCGCCGTCGGCGCCGAACTCGCCCACGTAGACAGGTTTGCCGCGCACCTCCGGCAGATGCAGGGCGACGTCGAACAATTGGGCCAGCGTGTCGCGGTCCCAGCGCGTGACCACGCAGCGCTGGTTGGGCAGGCACAGGCGGTAGTCGCCCGGATAGCGCAACGCCGGATCGGGGTCGTGGAGCAGGGTAAAGTTTGCCGGGTAGTAGAAATGGAAACTTGCCGCCAGGTTGGCGTCGTCGTAGCGGCCGCCCAGTTGGTGCTGCAGCGGCTTGGCGACATCGGTTTCCAGAAACAGGATGTGGTGGCGGTCCCGGCTGCGGATGGCGCCGATCACCTCCTGGTAGTAGTCGTGCAGGGTCGCCTTGCTCGGGGCCTGGGGCTCGTTGATGAGGTCGTAGCCGGCGACGTAGGGGTTGTCCGCCAGGCGCTCGGCCACCGCGCCCCACAGCGCGACGGTGCGTTCCCAGATACCGTTGCCGCGATCCCATACTCCCCAGCCGCGTTTGAGGTAGGGCTGCGAATCCTCGAACGGATTTTGCCCGGTGCCTCCCAGCACCGGAATGACATAGATACCTTGTTCGCCGATGGCGTTCACCGTCGCTTCGAGCAGGGTGAGGGCGGTTTCGCTGTAGCGGTAGGGCTGTTTTTCGAGCTCGTGAAGCTGGAACCAGATTCGCACCACGTTGGCGCCGACGCTGCGGAATTCACGCAGGTCGAAGTCGGTGAGCGTGTAACGGTGCAGGTCGACGGCGTAACGGTCGAGCAGCGCCGGGTCCTCGCCGCGTACCTGGGTGGCCTGCAGATACCACTCGGTGTCGACGGAATAGAACTCCACGCCCTGAAATCCGCGCAAGTAGACCGGATGGCCGCTGGCGTTGACGATCCGATCGCCCGCAACGCGGAGCAGACTCAGGGGCTCGTGGTCTAAATCGGCGAGGGCGGCAGAGGCGATTACCCACGTCGCTATCAGCAATCCAATGCGGGACAGCACGGTTCTCGCGCAGGGTGTTGGGGTTGAATCCGATCTGTCCACGCCCGCTCCTAGTCGTTGCCCGGGGTCGGCAATCCCCAACTGTTGACGCCGAACAGGGAGAGTAGAAAACCCTTTTGCACGATGGCCTCGCCGAAACGCTGCCGCGCCGGCGGCGACAGGCTGTCGCGAAATGCGACGAGACGATGGATGGCGTCTGCCTGGATCTGGGCGCGTTCGTCGGCGATGCGATCCAGCGCCTGCGCCAGCTCGGGATCGTCCGCGCGGGAATCAGCCACCAGCCGTCGCAGCCGGGCGTTGGGTTCGGCGGAGCGGCGACGCAGCTCGCGCACGTTGGCGAACACCGCCTTGCGCAGTTCCAGTAGTGCGGTGCGCTCGCTTGCGTTCAATTCCAGCCGGGTTGCCACCACGTCGAGCTGGGTCTCCGGCGCGCTGAAATAGCGTTGGTAGGCGTAGCCGGCGATCACGGCGATATTGAGCGCCAGTGAAAGCAGCAGTGCGATCAGTAAAGGTCTGTTGGTCATGGCACTCCTCACAGTGACGGCAGGCCGCCGAGAATCTGCGCCAGCAGTTGTGCTTCGCGTTGGTGGGGGGCGGCGCCCAGACCGCTGCCGAGGTAAAAGCCGCACAGGGCCAGGACGATGGCCATGGCCCACACCGGTACCGGCTGCAGCAGCTTGTCCAACCAGTAGCGCCAGCGGGGGATCGCCGTGGGGACCGCGGCTGGCGTGACTAGCGCTTGTGCGCGCACGCACTCCCAGGCAGTGAGCGGCGACGGTTCCGCGCGGTTCGCGTGGAGCAAGGCTTGGCGCAGCGCAGTGTTGGCGACCAACTGTGCCTCGACGCGTTCGCTTTGGGCGGCGGCCAGGCGCCCGTCGAACCAGGCAGCCAATTCCATGGCGTCCGGCGTTTCCGCTGCGGGATCGACGCCGAGGTTGCCTGCGCAGAGGTTGCCCAGGGGCTGTTGGTCACGTTTTTTCATGATACTTACCTCACGTCTCGTTATACGGTGTCACCGCGGGCATCGTCCCTATCCGCCGCTCAGGCATCGCCTATCAACGCCTTGCGCAGCCTGCTGATGGCTTTGTGACGCAGCGAGCGAACGGTCTGCGGCTCGATGCGCAGCAGACCGGCCACTTCGCTCACGTCCCTGTCGTCGCAGTACAGCAGCTTGAGGACCAACGCCTGGCGTGCGCTGAGCAGCCCCGCAGGGATCTCTACCGGCGGCGGATCCGGATCGGCGGGTGCGGGCGCTGCGGGTAGCCGATACTCGGGGAGTTCACTCAACGCTTCGTGCACGGGCGGCAACCTGCGCAGCCAGTCGACGGTTGCGCTGGCGGCAATCACGCCCAGCCAGGTGCGTAGTTTGGCCCGCTGCGGATCGTAGCGTTTGAGTAGGCGAAATTCGTTGCGAACCAAACGCAGGAAGATCTCCTGCAGCACTTCAGCGACGTCGTCCCCGCGCCCGGCGGGTACCAGCAGGCGTTGTGCGGCTCCCCGCAGCACGGGACCCGCCGCGTCGACGAAATCCCGCCACGCGGCGGGATCGCCGCGGCAGACACGCGCTAGGGAAATGGTCTCGAGTTCGGGCATGGGGCGGTAGTTGGGTGTCCTCTATTGTCCGGATCACATACGTTGGCAATGTCGCAAACATCCCCGTTCGATGCCGGGTACGGTCACTTCGCATTCGCGCAGTGCGACGGGGAGCCTCTCGGCATCGTATCCGAAGTGGCTGGAGCGGCTGTCGACTGGATGCCGCTGCGCTAGACTATCTCCGTGACCGCGTCCCCCCCCGTCTTCCCACCCTGTTCGTCTCCCACGGATCGCCCACCCTGGCGCTGGAGACCACCACGACGCATCGGTTTCTGCGCGCCCTGGGCGGTGAGCTGCCGGCGCCGGCTGCCATCCTGTGCGTGTCCGCCCATTGGGAGACCGCGGCGGTGAGCGTCAGCGCCGCTCCCCATCCTGCGACTATTCACGACTTTTACGGTTTTCCTGCGCCGCTCTACGATCTCGAGTATGCCGCACCCGGCAGCGCGGAACTGGCGCAGCGGGTGGTGGATCTGGTGCAGCCGTCGGGGTTGGCGATTGTCAGCGACCCGCGGCGCGGTTTCGATCACGGGGTGTGGGTGCCGCAGATGCTGATGTACCCCGAGGCCCGCATCCCCGTGGTCTCCGTGTCGGTGCAGCCGCAGCTGCCGGCGGCCCATCATTTGCTCGTGGGCGAGTTGTTGGCACCGCTGCGCGACGAGGGGGTGTTGATCGTGGGTAGCGGCAACGCGACCCACGATCTGCGCGGCTTCCGCGGCCAACCGCTCGATGCCCCGCCGCAGCGCTACGCCCAGGTGTTCGACGATTGGCTGGTGGAGCGCATCACGGCAGGCGATGCGGAGGCGTTGTGCGATTACCTGCGTCAGGGGCCCGAAGCGCGGCGCAACCACCCGACGCCGGATCACTTCCTGCCTCTGTTCGCGCCGTTGGGGGCCGCCGGCGGCGCGCCGGGCAGGGTGCTGCACCGGGCCATGGACTACGGGGTGTTGGCGATGACGGCGCTGGCCTGGGATTGAGGGCGCGGCGGTGCTTCAAGGGGCCGCGGGCAGGTCGGCCGACCACTCCGTGTAGCGCCCCTTGCCGCTGCGCTTGGCGTGATACATGGCCTGGTCGGCGCGACTGATCAGGGTGTCGGCGTCGCTCTTCACATCGTTGTGGGCGATGCCGACGCTGGCGCCCAGATGGGCGCCGGCATCACCCACTTGGTAGACGCCGGATACCGCCTCGATGAGTTTGGCGGCTACCGTCTGCGCGGTGCCGTTGGGAAGATTGCCCACCAGCAGCGTGGCGAACTCGTCGCCGCCGACGCGGGCGATCAAATCGCTCTCCCGCAGCGCGGAGCGCAGGCGCTGCGCCACCTCGCGTAACACCTGGTCGCCGGCATCGTGCCCGAGGTTGTCGTTGACCGACTTGAAACCGTCGAGATCCAGGTAAAGCACCGTCATGGGCTGTGGGTTGCGCTGGGCCAGTGCCAACTGGCGGCGCAACTCGTCGTGGAAGGCGCGGCGGTTGGCCAATCCGGTGAGGTCGTCCAGGTGCGCCAGTTTGGCCAGCCGTTCGCGTTTGCGCGCCTGCTCCGAGATGTCGTAGACCCAGATGAACAGGGCGCTCTCCTCTTCGAACGGCATGGTGCGCAAGGTGATCAGCGCCCAGAAGCTGTTGCCCGAGGCGTGAATCAGCTCGATCTCGTGGTCGATCACCTCGCCGTCGGTGTCCAGGACCGCTTGAACCGCCTCCCACTCCTCGTTTTGCGCAACGAAGTCGTTCAGCGTGCGCCGCATCACCTCCTTGGCGCCCAGGCCGGTGAGCTGGCCGAAACGGGCATTGGCGAACAGGATGCGTCCGCTGTGCAGATCGGCGACGCCGACGCCGACCGGGCTGGCCTGCAATATGGTGCGTAGTTGGCGTTCGCTGTCACGCAGCCGCGTCTGCGTCTCGTGCAGCGCCGTGGTGTCGGTGGCGACGCCGCGGTAGCCCAGGAAGCTGCCGTCGTCGGCGAAGTGCGGCGTGCCGCTGACGGCGATGGTGCGGCGCTCGCCGGCGGCGTTCAGCACCGGGTATTCGAAATCGCGAAACGGCGCATGCTGTTCCAGGATTTCCCGGTGTCGGCGCCACTTCTCGGGGTTGAGGCGCAGCTCTTCGGGCTCGGTGAGCTCGTGGCGCGCCTTGCCGAGGAGCGCGTCGGGTGGGCGTCCGTGCAGGGCGTAACCGCGCTCGGAGAGGAAGATCAACCGGTGCCCGGCGTCGGTCTCCCAGAACCAGTCGGATGCGGCGGCGGCGAAATCACGGAAACGCGCCTCGCTGGCACGCAGTTGCAGTTCCGCCAGCTTGAGCTCGGAGATGTCGCGCGCCGCGGTGATGAACGTCGTCGCGCCGTCGACGAAGAACATCGATGCCGAAACCGCGACGTCGATCTGCACCCCGTCGCTGCGCTGGTAGCGCTGCTCGGTCATGGGCAGCGCCTCGCCCACGCGGTCGAGCTGCTGCAGTTGCGTCTGCACGGTGTCGCGAAACTCCGGTGTCACGATATCCACGAATGAGCGGCCGATCCAATGCTGCGGGTCGTCGTCGCCCAGCAGGTGCGCCCCGGCCGGATTCATGAACTGGATGATGCCCTGCGAGTGCACGCAGATCAGGATCGGCGCCAATTCGAGCAATTGGCGGAAGCGCTGTTCGTTTTCGTGGCTGACGCGTTGGGCGGCGCGCAACTCGGTGACGTCGGAGTAGATGGTGATGAAACCGCCGCCCGGCAACGGGTTGCCGTGGATTTCGACGATCTTGGGGCCGATCTCGCGTTCGATGCGGTGGTGCTCGTGGCGTTCGGTGAGGGACAGGCGCTGCTGCACCAGCTCCTCCACGTCGCCGGCGCCGTAGTCACCACGCTGTGCCGAGTAGCGCACGATGGCCTCCAGCGAGGTGCCGGGCGCGGCGAGATCGGCGGGCAGGTCGAGCAGTTGGAAGAGCTTGCGGTTGCTCACCACCAGGCGCAGGTCGCGATCGAGTATGGCGATACCCACCGGGAGATAGTCCAGCGTGCTGGCGAGGATCTCCTGTTGTGCGGCGCTGCGATTAGGGGGTCGATTCATGACCGTAACCGTGCTCCTTGGTGCGGGTATTCCCAGGACGGTGTGAAACGCGCGACCTAAAACCTTAGTAATTCTGTACGAAACCGCTCGGCGTGTACCGTGATCGGGCGCTCAAACTGCCACTGCCGCGTGCGGAGCCCGGCGGTGCGGCGTTAGGTGGTGATGGGGGCCAGGACTACCGCCGCCAGCGGCGGCAGGGTCAGCTCCAGCGAGGCGGGACGCCCCATCCAGGGCAGTGTTTCGGCGCGCAGCGGCTGGCCGTTGCCTAGGTTGCTACCCCCGTAATAAGTGGAATCGGAATTGAGGAGTTCGGCGTAGTCGCCCTCACGCGGCACCCCGATGCGGTAGCGGTGGCGCGGTACGGGGGTGAAGTTGATCACCACCAGCACCTCGTCGCCGCCGCTGCAGCGCAAGAAGCTGAGCACCGATTGGGCCGCGTCGTGGCAGTCGATCCACTGGAACCCCCCGGCCTCGAAATCGAGGTTGTGCAGCGCTGGGCGCTCGCGGTAGAGGTGGTTGAGATCGCGTACCAGGGTCTGTACCCCCTGGTGCTGAGGCCGCTCCAACAGCCACCAGTCCAGGGCGCGGTCGAAGGCCCATTCGCTGCCGTGGGCGAATTCGCAGCCCATGAACAGCAGCTTCTTGCCCGGGTGGGTGTACTGGTAGGCGAGCAGCAAGCGCAGGTTGGCGAAGCGCTGCCAGGGATCGCCGGGCATCTTGTCCAGCAGCGAGTGTTTGCCGTGTACCACCTCGTCGTGGGAGAAGGGCAGCACGAAGTTCTCGTTGAAGGCGTAGAGCAGGCTGAAGGTGAGGCGGTCGTGGTGGTAGTGGCGGTGTACCGGGTCTTTGCTCATGTATTCCAGCGTGTCGTGCATCCAGCCCATGTTCCACTTCATGGAAAAGCCCAGTCCGCCCAGGTAGATGGGGCGCGAAACCATGGGCCAGTCGGTGCTCTCCTCGGCGATTACCACCGCGCCGGGCTGCTGTTCGTGCACCACGGCGTTGAGCCGGTGCAGGAAATCCACCGCTTCGAGGTTTTCCCGCCCGCCGTACTGGTTGGGCGCCCAGTCGCCCGGTTCGCGCGAGTAGTCGAGATAGAGCATGGAGGCGACCGCGTCGACGCGCAGGCCGTCCAGATGAAACTCCTCCAGCCAGTAGAGGGCGCTGGAGAGCAGGAAGTTGCGCACCTCGTTGCGCCCGTAGTTGAAGATCAGCGTGCCCCAATCGCGGTGCTCGCCGCGGCGCGGGTCGGCATGCTCGTAGAGGGCGCTGCCGTCGAAACGTGCCAGACCGTGCTCGTCGCGCGGGAAATGGGCCGGTACCCAGTCGAGCAGTACGCCGATACCGTGGCGGTGGCAGTGGTCGACGAAGTAGCGGAAGTCGTCGGGACTGCCGAAGCGGCTGGTGGGGGCGTAGTAGCCCAGGGTCTGGTAGCCCCAGGAGTCGTCCAGCGGGTGTTCGGTGACCGGCAGCAGTTCGACGTGAGTGAAGCCCAGCTGCGCGACGTAGTCCACCAGACGGTGGGCCAGTTCGCGATAGCCGAGAAACTCGCCCTGTTCGCCGCGCTGCCACGAGCCCAGGTGCACCTCGTAGATGCTCATCGGGGCATGCAGCCAGTCGTGCTTGGCGCGCTGCTCCATCCACCGGGCATCGTCCCAGACGTGGGTGGGCGGTTCGGTCACCCGGCAGGCGGTTCGCGGGCGGGTTTCGAAGGCCTGGGCATAGGGGTCTTGTTTGGCGGCCACCTGTCCGCTGTCGCGGTTGCGGATCTCGAATTTGTAGAGGTTGCCGGCGTCGACGCCGGGCAGGAACAGCTCCCACACGCCGCTGCCGCCGCGTACGCGCATCGGGTGGGCGCGGCCGTCCCAGCGGTTGAAGTCCCCCACCACGCTGACGCGCTCGGCGCTGGGTGCCCAGGTGGCGAACAGCGTGCCGGCGATGCCGTCTACGCTCCAGGGGTGGGCGCCGAGGAAGCGGTAGGCGTGCCAGTGGCGGCCTTCGCCGAACAGGTGCAGGTCGAGATCGCCCAGTTGCGGGGTGAAGCTGTAGGGGTCATGGCGCTGGTCGCTGTGCTGGTGGGCGTCGCGCCAGCCGATCAGGGGGTGCGGATCGTGCACCGCCGAATCGGCTTGCCCATAGAAGAAATCGGTCCCCTCGATGCGCTGCAGGGGTTGGGACTCGTCGCCCACCCAGGCCGTGACGCTGTGCGGCAGGTAGGCCAGCAGCCAGGTCGCGTTCCCGTGGCGATGACTGCCCAGCACGGAGAAGGGATCGTGATGGCGCGCGCTGGCGATGCGCTGCAGATCGGTCTTGCGCCAGGGAGTGTCGGTGAGGGTGGGGGAGTTCATTGCTCTGGGGGGGCGCTGGTTATACTCACTATGGGGTGTGTCGATCGGGTTCAGTGGTGTGCGTGATTGCGTTACTGTAACCGTGCGCCTGTTGGGCGCCGTTTTCAACAATCTGCCCTACATGATAGCGGGTTGTCGGACTAAGCTTCCAAACTCAGGTTCCCGGCGCAGGGTCGGGCCCGCGAGGGGAGAGTCACATGGGTTTTCGCTACAGCGCGCGTTTCGTCAGCCGTCTCACCCGCGACACCATGGCGTTGATACTGGCCGGCGGTCGGGGCTCGCGCCTCAAGGACCTGACGCGCTGGCGGGTCAAGCCGGCCGTGCCCTTCGGCGGCAAATTCCGCATCGTCGATTTCCCGCTGTCCAACTGCCTGAATTCGGGGGTGCGGCGCATCGGCGTGCTGACCCAGTACAAGTCCCACTCTTTGCTGCGTCACATCCAGGGCGGATGGAACTTTCTGCGTGCTGAGCTCGACGAGTTCATCGACATGCTGCCCGCCCAGCAGCGCACCGGTGACGAGTGGTACGCGGGCACCGCGGACGCCGTCTACCAGAACATCGACATCATCCGCAGTCACCGGCCGGAGTACGTGCTGGTGCTGGCGGGCGACCATATCTACAAGATGGACTACGGCTCCATGATCGCCTTCCACGTCGCCCACGATGCCGACATCACGGTGGGCTGTATCGAAGTGCCGCTGGAGCAGGCGCGCGCCTTCGGTGTGATGACCATCGACGAAGGAGGGCGCATCATCGATTTCACGGAGAAGCCCGACCAGCCTCGGCCGATGCCGGGGCGCGACGACGTGGCGCTCGCTTCCATGGGTATCTACGTGTTCCGCACCGCGTTTCTGTACGACGCTCTGGTGTCCGACAACCGTGATCCGAATTCGCATCACGATTTCGGTGGCAACGTGATTCCCGCGGCCATTGCCGGTCGCAAGGTTTTCGCCTATCCGTTCCGCGATCCCAAGACCGGCACGCAGCACTATTGGCGCGACGTGGGTACCGTGGATGCCTTCTGGGAGGCGAATCTCGAGCTGGTGGGCGTTTCGCCCGAGCTCAATCTTTATGATGCCGAATGGCCCATCTGGACCTACCAGGAGCAGCTTCCGCCTGCCAAGTTCGTCTTCGATGACGACGACCGCCGCGGCATGGCCATCGATTCGCTGGTCTCCGGCGGCTGTCTGATCTCGGGGTCGGCGGTGAAGCACTCGCTGCTTTTTTCCAACGTGCGCGTGCACTCGCACAGCCACCTGGAGGAGTGTGTGGTGCTTCCTGATGTGCAGATCGGGCGTCACTGCCGTATCCGCAAGGCCGTCATCGACAAGGGGTGCATCCTGCCCCCCCACACGGTGATCGGAGAAAACCCCGAGGAAGATGCCCGCCGTTTCCACATCACGCCCAACGGCGTGGTGCTGGTGGCCCCGCACATGCTGGGCCAAGAGTTGCACCTGTTGCCCTGAAGACGATGAAACCCGAAACCCGCCTGCCCGTGGTGCTGTGTTGGCACATGCACCAACCGCTGTATGCCGATCCGCTGAGCCGCATCTATCAGCTGCCGTGGGTCTACCTGCATGCCATCAAGGACTACGTGGACATGGCGGCCCACCTGGAGGCGGTACCGGGCGCGCGTGCGGTGGTCAATTTCGCGCCCACCCTGCTGGAGCAGATCGACGATTACGCCGAGCAGGTGCGCGCCTTCCTCGATCACGCCGCACCGCTGCGCGATCCGTTGCTCGCGGCGCTGGCCGAAGGCGTGCGCCCGGATGACCTGCAACAGCGCGTTGCTTTGATCCGTGTGCTGCTGCGTGCCAACCGCAGTCGCATGATCGAGCCGTTCGCGCCGTATCGCCGCCTCGCCGCCCTGGCCGATCGTGTCCTCAAAGAGCCGTGCGAAGCCCTCTACCTCGATCCGCAATTCTTCGTCGATCTGGTGGTGTGGTATCACCTCGCCTGGCTGGGCGAGACGGTGCGCCGCGGCGATACCCGGGCGCGCGCGTTGCTTGACCGCGGCAGCAACTTCACCGCCGACGATCGGCGCCGGTTGTTGGAGTTGATCGGCGATCTACTGGCCGGCGTGCTGCCGCGCTACCGGGCGCTGGCCGAGGCGGGGCGGGTGGAGTTGTCGGTCACCCCCTACGCCCATCCCATCGTGCCGCTGCTGCTCGATCTGGAGAGCGCCCGCGAGGCGATGCCGGGGGTGAAGCTGCCTGCGGGGCCCTACCCGGGCGGCGAGCAGCGGGTGCGCTGGCACATCGAACAGGGTTGCCGACTGTTTGAGGCGCATTTCGGCCACCGCCCTGCGGGTTGCTGGCCCTCCGAGGGCAGCATCAGCACCGCGGCGTTGCGGTTGCTGGGCGACGCCGGATTTCGCTGGTGCGCCAGCGGCGAGAACGTGCTGCGCCACAGCCGCCAACGCCTGGGCTTGGATACGGAAGATGCCGGCAAACCGTGGTTGCAACGCCCCTACCGCGTCGATGCCGGCGCGGCGACCTGTTTCTTCCGCGACGACGGTCTCTCGGACCTCATCGGTTTCGCCTACGCCGACTGGCACGCCGACGATGCGGTGGCCAACCTGGTGCATCACCTGGAGAGCATCGAAGCAACGACCCGCGAGGTGCCGGACCGCTGCGTTTCCATCATTCTCGACGGCGAAAACGCCTGGGAGTACTACCCCAACAACGGCTACTACTTCCTCGGCGCGCTCTACCGCCGCTTGGCCGATCACCCGCGGCTGCGCCTGAGCACCTTCGCCGAGCAGCTCGGGCACGGTGCGACCCAGCAGCAGCTCACCGGTGTAGTGGCCGGCAGCTGGGTTTACGGCACCTTCTCCACCTGGATCGGCGATCCGGCCAAGAACCGTGGCTGGGAGATGCTGGTGGCGGCCAAGCGCGCCTTCGACGAGGTGATGGCGAGCGGTGTGCTGAATGCCGAGGAACGCGAGCAGGCGGAACGGCAACTCGCCATTTGCGAAGGTTCGGACTGGTTCTGGTGGTTCGGCGACTACAACCCGGCGGAGTCGGTCGCCGACTTCGAACGGCTCTACCGCGCCCAGTTGAGTTCGCTTTACCGGCTGCTGCGGCTGTCGGCGCCCGACTATCTGGATCGACCCTTCACCCGCGGCGGTGGCGCGCCCGCGGCCGGCGGCGTAATGCGCACCGGTCAGGCTCACGGTGCATGAGCGCCGCCGAGCTTCCGCATACCCTGGATTGTCGTCGCGCCGGCGTATTGCTGCACCCCACCTCGTTGCCGAGCGGGGTGGGCAACGGCGATCTGGGTGACGATGCGTTGCGCTTCATCGACTGGCTGGCGGTGGCGGGATTCAGCGTCTGGCAGATGCTGCCGGTAGGACCCACCCATCACGACCGATCCCCCTATCAGAGCTTTTCGGTGCATGCCGGGAATCCGCAGCTGATCAGCCTGGACCGGCTGCGCGCGGCGGGATGGCTCGCGGGGGAGGCAGGCAGTGGTGGCGATCCGGAGGTGGCGCGCAGCGAGGCATTGCGCGCCGCGCGCGCCGGATTCGAACGCTATGCGAACCCGGCTGCGCGTGCCGCCTACGCCGAATTCATCCGTGCCCACGCGCATTGGCTCGAGGACTTTGCGCTGTTTCAGACACTGCGTTTCGAGCAATCGGAACGCCCCTGGTGGGAGTGGCCTGCGTCGTTGCGCGACCGCGACCCGCAGGCGCTGGACGAGGCGCGCCAGCGCCTCGCAGCGCCTGTCGAGCAGCAGCGTTTTGAGCAGTACCTGTTCTTCAGCCAGTGGCAGGTGCTGCGCGACCATGCCCGGCAGCGCGGGGTCAAGCTGTTCGGCGACCTGCCTATCTTCGTCGCCCACGACAGCGCCGAAGTATGGTCGCGCCCCGAACTCTTCCTGCTCGACGATACCGGGCATCCGCGTTTCGTCGCCGGCGTTCCACCCGACTATTTTTCCGAGGACGGTCAGCGTTGGGGTAACCCCCTCTACGACTGGGAGCGTATGGCTGCGGAGAACTTCACTTGGTGGGAGCAGCGGCTCGCGACCCAGTTCAAGCTGTTCGACTGGGTGCGCGTCGATCACTTTCGCGGTTTCCAGGCCTGCTGGCAGATCCCAGCTGACAGCCCCACGGCCCGAAACGGGTGCTGGGTGGAGGTGCCGGGCGAGGCGTTGTTCGAGTGGCTCTACGCGCGCTTCGAGTCGTTGCCGCTGATCGCCGAGGATCTCGGCTTCATCACCCCCGAGGTGCACACGCTGCGGCGGCGTTTCAGGCTGCCGGGCATGTGTATCCTGCAGTTCGCTTTTGACGGCGGCGTCGACAATCCGTATCTGCCGCACAACCATCATCGCAATCGCGTGGTCTATACCGGCACCCACGACAACACCACCACGCTGGGCTGGTACGGTGGGCTCGCGCAACAGACGCGCGAGCAGGTGGATGCCTACCTGGGTTATCCGCAAGAGACGATGCCGTGGCCGTTGATTCGCGCCGCGCTGCGTTCGGTGGCGCAGTTGGCGGTGGTACCGCTGCAGGACCTGCTGGCTTTGGACGGCACGCACCGCATGAATGCCCCCGGTACAACCGACGGCAACTGGCGCTGGCGTTTTCAGTGGTCGCAACTGGAGGCGGTGGATGTGCCGGCGTTGGTGCGGATGGTGCGGAGCTATGGGCGGTGATGGGTGGGTGTTGCGGGGCGTTGCCGCGGATTGATCGAATGCCGGGACAGGCCCCCAACAAGCAAATCGCGGCGTGATCGCACAAACCCTCGCACAGGGCTGCGCGCACCAACCTCACGAATCAATTCGAATCACCGCGCAGCCGCGCAACCATCAAAGCCAAACCATGCATCCCGTCTCAAACGGATGGCTCAACAACTCATGGTGCGGATAGATCCGGATCTTGTAGTGCTGCAATCCCGGCAGGCTGGGGGTCAGCTCCAGACGGAACAGCGTTTCGCCCTGGCCGTTGTCGCCGGTGCTCTGCATGGGGAAATGCGACTGGGTGACGAACTTCCCGGTTTCCAGCTCGTGGCCGATCAGGCACTCCACCACCACGTCCTCTGCGTTCAGTCCGCCCAGTTGTGCGGCCACTTCCAGCGGTAACGCGTCGCCGGCGAGGAGGAACGGCAGGGCCTCGTCGATACGGCGGATGGTGACCTGTGGCCAGGCCTTGGCCACCCTCTTTTTCCACGTCGCCAGGCGGTTGGCCGGCTCGCCGTTGGCGGCGTGCAGCGTCTGGTACTGGAGATTGGCGGGGCCGTAGTACTGCATGACGTAGTCCATCACCATGCGCGCCGAGTTGAACTGCGGGATGAGGGTCTTCATGGAGTTCTTGGAGCGGGTGATCCAACCTTCCGAGAAACCGTGGCCGTTGCGCTTGAAATAGAGCGGGATCACCTCGTGCTCGAACAGATCCATCAGCTCGCTACCCTCTTCGTGGTTGCGGATGTTGACGTCGAGGTGCGGGTCGTGGGGCATGATGCCCCAGCCGTTGCTGCCGTCGAACGCTTCCGCCCACCAGCCGTCGAGGACGCTGAGGTTGAGCGCGCCGTTGATGCCGGCCTTTTCACCCGAGGTGCCGCTCGCCTCCAGCGGGTGTTCGGGGGTGTTGATCCACACATCCACCCCCACCACCATCTTGCGCGCCAGCGCTAGGTCGTAGCCCTCCAGCAGTACGATGCGTCCTTCGAATTCGGGGCGCATGGAGTACTCGTGGATGGTGTGAATGAGCTGCTGCCCCGGTAGGTCCTGGGGGTGCGCCTTGCCGGCAAAGATCAGTACCACCGGGCGTTCGGGATCGTTGAGCAGCCGTGCCAACCGTGCCGGGTCCTGGAACATCAGCGTGGCGCGTTTGTAGGTGGCGAAGCGCCGTGCAAATCCCAGCACCAGGGTGTCGGTGTGGTCGGGGGAGAGGTAGCGCGTCAGGCGCTTGATCTGCGCTTCGCTGCAGCCGTTGCGCCGGTAGCGGCTGGTGGCGCGGCGCCGCACCTCGGTGAGCAGATCCGATTTCAGCAGCTGACGTACGCTCCAGAAGTTGTGATCGGCAATATCGTCGATGCGGCGCCAGTAGTCGTGGTTGAGCAGCTGGTTGCGCCACTCGGCGCTGAATTGCAGGTCGAACAGGCTTGACCACTGCAGCGCCAGAAAGGTCGGCACGTGGATGCCGTTGGTGATGTAGCCCATGGGGTTTTCGGCGTGCGGGACCTGCGGCCAGCAGTAGCCCTCCATACGCGAAGCAACGTCACCGTGGATCTTGCTCACCCCGTTGTGAAAACGCGAGCCGCGCAGCGCCAACGCCGTCATGTTGAACCCGCCTTGATTGCCTGGGCTGGAGCCGAGTTCCAGCAGCCGCTCCATGGTGGTGCCGAAATCGGCGAGATGTTCGCCGAAGTAGCGTTTGATGATGTCGTGGGCGAAGACATCGTGGCCGGCGGGTACCGGCGTGTGGGTGGTGAAGACGGTGTGCGCGGCCACCAGTTCCAGGCCGGCTTCGAAACTCAGACCGCCGTTGTGGTACTCGCGGCAGCGTTCCAGGATGAGAAACGCCGCGTGTCCTTCGTTGATGTGCCACACCGTGGGCTGGATGCCCAGCGCCCGCAGTGCACGCGTGCCGCCGACGCCCAGTACCAGTTCCTGTTGGATGCGGGTGTTGACGTCGCCGCCGTAGAGTTGGTAGGTGATGCGCCGGTCCTGTTCGGCGTTGGCGGCGAGGTCGGTGTCGAGCAGCAGCAGGCTGATGCGTCCGGCCTGGGCGCGCCACACCTTGATTTCGATCTGCCGTCCGGGCATGTCGAGATGCACGTGTATCTCGCGCCCTTCGCTGTCCAGCGCCGGGGAGATGGGCAGGTCTTCGAACTGCGTGGGCGTGTAGTGGGCGATCTGACTGCCGTGCCCGTCGATGGTCTGGGTGAAGTAGCCCTGGCGGTAGAGCAGGCCCACCGCGACGAAAGGCAGTCCCAGGTCGCTGGCCGCCTTGCAGTGGTCGCCTGCCAGGATGCCGAGACCGCCCGAGTAGAGCGGCAGACTCTCGTGGAAACCGAACTCCAGGCAGAAGTAGGCCACCAGATCCTGCTTGGGATCGAACAGCAGGCGCACGTCCGATTGCACGTGTTCTTGCATATAGGTATCGAACGCGGAGCAGACGCGGTTGTATTCCTCCATGAACACGCGGTCCTCGGAGGCCTCTTCCAGGCGGCGCTGGGAGATCCGGCGCAGAAAGACCTTGGGGCTGTGGTTGGAGCTGTGCCACAGCTCGCGATCAAGGCGGTAGAAGAGGCCGCGCACGCGGCGATCCCAGCTGTAGAGCAGGTTGTCGGCGAATTCGCTGAGCCTGCTTAAGCGTTTGGGGATGCGGGGGCGGACTTCCAGGGTAAACCGGGTACCAAACATGAGGGTGACCTAAGCGGTGGGGGGCTTGTTGGTTATTGGTGGCTTACATTATGAGCCGTATCGGTACGGATTTGGAGTCACGGCGGGAAAGAGGTGCGGGGGGGTGGTGCCGGGGGAGGGACTCGAACCCTCAAGGTGTCACCACCGGCGGATTTTGAGTCCGCTGCGTTTACCAATTTCGCCACCCCGGCGAGCGAAGGGCGGATTATAAGGAAAGCGGCAGGGGGCGCCAAGCGATGTGTGGCCGGCGGGTGGCGTAGCGGCGCGTTCGCGTGTGCCGGGCGATCCCGGTGACGGATACGGTATGATTCGCCCCCCATGCGCCGCGACCATTTTCATTTCGAGCTGCCCGAAGGCCAGATTGCCCAGCATCCGCTGCCCGAGCGCTCGCAGAGCCGGCTGCTGTGCCTGGACGGCGCGAGCGGCGCGCTTCGCGATGAGTATTTCCTGCACCTCACCGAGCGGCTTCGCCCCGGCGATCTGCTGGTGTTCAACGACACCCGGGTGATGCAGGCCAGACTGTTCGGACGCAAGGAGACCGGCGGCAAGGTGGAGCTGCTGATCGAGCGGGTTGTGTCGGACAACCGGGCCCTGGCGCATCTGCGTTTCAGCAAGACCCCCAGGCTCGGCAGCCGCATCCTGGTCGGGGCGGGGGAGCATCCGGTGATCGTCGGGGAGCGGCAGGGAGCGCTGTTTCTGCTCGAACTCGAACAGGGCGGCTTTCATGCGCTCATGGAGACGGAGGGGCACATGCCGCTGCCGCCCTATATCCAGCGGCAGGACGGCAGCGAGAACCGGGACCGTTACCAGACGGTCTACGCGGCCCGGCCGGGCGCGGTGGCGGCGCCCACCGCCGGTCTTCATTTCGATCAGGATCTGTTGCGTGCACTGGATCGGATCGGTGTGGGGCAGGTGCATGTGACCCTGCACGTGGGGGCGGGGACCTTTCAGCCGGTGCGGTCGGAAAACCTCGACGAGCATGTCATGCACAGCGAATACGTGGAGGTCGGGCAGGCCGTATGCGAGCGTGTGCGCGAGACCCGCGCGCATGGCGGACGCGTGGTCGCGGTGGGGACCACCAGTGTGCGCAGCCTGGAAGCGGCCTCAGGCGACGGCGAGATCCAGCCTTTTTACGGGGAGACGCGGATTTTCATCCGGCCGGGCTATCGATTTCGCAGTGTCGATGCCATGATCACCAACTTTCACCTGCCGAAATCGACGCTGCTGATGCTGGTATCCGCCTTCTCCGGACACCAGCGGATCATGCGCGCCTACCGCCATGCGGTGGAACAGGAGTACCGATTCTTCAGCTACGGAGACGCCATGTTCCGCACGCCGGACGGGCCGTCCGACGGCGAGGTGGAATAGCGGGCAAAAAAAAGCGCGGCAGGGGAGCCGCGCTGAATAATTCCACCAAAGGAGGATGGAGGAGTGTCGTGCTGTCATACAACGAATCAGCA
>JBNKCG010000085.1:0-31326 GCA_050287605.1 Gammaproteobacteria bacterium
CCCTGCACCCGCCCGGGAGCGGCACAGGTATGAAACACGCCCTGCGCAACGGCCTGATTCTGATCGTTATCGTCGCCGCCGCGACCGGCGCCTACCTGTGGCTATCGCGTCCCCAGCCCATCCCCGTGGCGCTGCGCACCCTGGACACCGGCCCGGTGCAGTCCACTGTGGCCAACACCCGCGCCGGGACGGTCAAGGCCTGCCTGCGGGCTCGGCTCTCGCCGGCCGCCGGCGGGCAGGTGATACGCCTCACCGTCGACAAGGGCGATCGGGTGGAAAAAGGTCAGCTGCTGCTGGAGCTGTGGAACGAAGACGTCAGCGCCGAGGTGCTGCTGGCGCAGCGCGACGAGATCGCCTCCGTCGCCAAGGCCGACGAAATCTGTCTGCACGCCGACGTCGCCGAGCGCGAAGCGCAGCGCCTGTTGCGCCTCAAGGAGCAGAAGCTGGTCTCCGAAGACCAGGTGGACCGCGCCGTCACCAACGCCAGCGCCGGCCAGGCCGGGTGTCGCGCCGCACGCACTGCCGCCGGGGTGAGCGCGGCGCGAGTCGAGGTGGCCAAGGCCGCGCTGGACCGCACCCGGCTTTACGCCCCCTTCACCGGCGTGGTGGCGGAACTCACCGGCGAGGTGGGCGAATACGTTACGCCGTCGCCGCCCGGCATTCCCACGCCACCCGCTATCGACCTGATCGATGACCAGTGCCGCTATATCAGCGCGCCCATCGATGAGGTGGATGCCCCGGCCATCCAGGTGGGCATGTCCGCCAAGGTGACGCTGGACGCCTTCCGCGGCAAATCCTTCGCCGGGCGGGTACGTCGCATCGCCCCCTACGTGCTGGACGTGGAAAAGCAGGCACGCACCGTGGAAGTCGAAGTAGAGCTCACCGACTCGTCCGCCAACGCCGCCCTGCTGCCGGGTTACAGCGCCGACATCGAAGTGATCCTGGAGGCGCGCGACAACGTGCTGCGCGTTCCGGCCGAAGCGGTGCTGGAGGGCAACCACGTGCTGCGGCTGCGCGCCGACAACACCCTAGAGGAACGCACCTTCGAGCCGGGTCTGGCCAACTGGGAGTACGCCGAGATCCGCAGCGGTCTCAGCAAAGGCGATCGGGTAGTGCTCTCGGTCGACCGCAAGGGTGTCACCGCAGGCGCGTTGGTGAAACCGGAATCATGATCGCCCTCGAAGGGGTGTGCCGCGACTACCAGGTGGGCGAGCAGACGGTTCACGCCCTGCGCGGCGTCGACCTCAGCGTTACCGCCGGCGAGTACATTTCCATCATGGGCCCGTCCGGGTCGGGCAAATCGACGCTGCTCAACGTGCTCGGTCTGCTCGACCGCCCCTCCGCCGGCCGTTACCTGCTGGATGGCAGCGACGTCACCGCTCTCTCAGACGGCCAGCTCGCCGAGGTACGCCGCAACCGCATCGGCTTCGTGTTCCAGTTCTTCCACCTAGTGCCACGCCTGTCGGCGGCGGAGAACATCGCGCTGCCGCTGGTGCTCTCCGGGATGGAACCCAAGGAGCGCGCCCGGCGCGTGGTGCAGGCCCTCGCCGAGGTGGGACTGGCCGATCGCGCCGACCACCGTCCCGACCAGCTCTCCGGCGGTCAACGCCAGCGCGTCGCCATGGCCCGCGCCACCATTCTGGAACCGGAGATCGTGCTCGCCGACGAGCCCACCGGCAATCTCGACCGCCACTCGGGCAGCGAAGTGTTGGGCCTGCTGGAGACGCTCAACGCCAAGGGCATTACCCTGATCATCGTCACCCACGACCCCGAGATCGGTCGTCGCGCCCAGCGCCGCATTCACATGGTGGACGGCGACATCCAGAACGATAGCGGCGACGGTCCCGCCTGACCGACCGCCCACAACCCGCCAGGAAATCCGCCATGCTCATTCTGCCCATGGAACGCACCTTCAGCCTGCAGAAAGCACCGCTGATTACCCTCGTTTTGTTGCTGCTCAACGTCGTCATCTTCTTCGTCACCAACAGCCGCGACCAGGAGGAGTTGCAGGCCGCCGTCAGCGCTTACGAAGAGGCGCAGATCCTGGAGGTGGAGTTTCCGCTGTTCCAAACCTACCTGATCCGCAGCGGCGAGCAGGACACCCCGTGGCACAAGCTGCAATCGCTGGACAAACTGGGCGAGGTCGAACGCTTCTACCTCGTCGCCTGGATGCTCACCGACATGCGCTACGCGCAGTTTCTCGACGCCGAAGCGGGCAGCCGTTCGGAGGCCGAACAGGTAGCGCTGGAGGAGAAACAGCAGATCGTCGACGCCCACATCACCCGGCTCAGCAGCCACGAATACGGCTTCACGCCCAGCCGCTTCTCACCGTTCACGCTGTTCAGTTCGCAGTTTCTGCATGGCGGCCTGGGCCACCTGATCGGCAATATGGTGATCCTGGTGCTGGTGGGTCTGACGGTTGAGCAGTTGCTGGGCAGTTTCAACTACCTGCTGTTCTATCTGTTGAGCGGGGCCCTGGGCGCGGTTACCTACGGGCTGGTCCACTTCGGCAGCCCGATGCCGCTGATCGGCGCTTCCGGCGCCATCTCCGGCCTGATGGGCATGTACGTGGCCGCCTATGGCCGGCGCCCCATCCGCTTCTTCTACTGGGTGGGCATCTACTTCAACTATATCCGGCTGCCGGCGCTGGTGATGCTGCCGGTGTGGGTGGGCAAGGAGATCTTCGACTACCTGGTCTCCGATACCGGCGTCGCCTACACCGCGCACGCCGGCGGACTGGTGGCCGGTGCCGCGCTGGTCGTGATCGGCAAATCCTCCTTCGCCAGGCTCGATACCGAGATCATCGAGCACCACGACGACGAGCAGGAGTACCGCGAAAAGCTGGGGCGCGCCCTGCAGCAGATCGACCGCGCCGATCTCGACGCCGCGAAAACAGCGCTGTGGCGTCTGCATGAACAATTCCCCGAGCGCGGGCGCGTGCTGTTCCAACTGGTTCAACTGGAGAAGCTCGACCCCGCGGCAAAACCGTTTCACGTCGCCGTCTACCACTACCTGAAGGCGGCCCTGGCGAGCGGCTCGCTCGACACCGACGCACGCGACGTGGTGCGCCACTACTGGGAACACGCGGCGCCGCGCCCGCTCATCAAGGGCGCGCTACTCAGCCAGTTGATCAACACGCTGACCCGCGTGGGCGAAATCCAGCTGGCCCAGACCTTGTGCGCCTCGGCGCAGGAGCACCAGTTGCTGAAACCGGAGGTGCTGAAAGAGGTACGCGCCTACCTGGAGCGGCAGCGCAAACTGCGTGAGAAACCGGCTTGATCGACCGCGCGGCGGCAGGCTAGCGCGATACCGGCTCGTACTCCAACGCCCCGCCGACGTCGGGCGGGGTGGAAGCGATCTTCTCTTTGAGGGCGCGGTATTTGGCGGCCACGTCCGGCTGGCCAAGGTCGTTCTCCAGCAGCTCGGCCATCAGCTCCAGAGCCTGCACACGCAGCTCTGCGTTCTGCGTCATGCGGTGATGGTTTTTCACCAGGCGCGCCGCCAGTTCGCTGTCACCGTGACCGCGTAGCGCGCGGGCGACGTCCAGGGCCAGCTTGGTGCTGGCGATTTCGGTCGCGGGGTCCACCTTGATCAGATCGCGCAGCAACGCCGAGGCGAGCTGCATGTGGTCGAGCTTCAGCAACTGTTGCAGCAAGGCCGTCAGGTGTTTGTTGAGATGCAGCCAGTCCTGCGTGAACCGCACCACCTTGACGTACTTTTCCAGCATGGGGAGCGGACGCGGCCGGGTCTTCCAGTCATTGACCAGCAAATCGAGGACGCGGGGGTAATCCCCTTGTTGCAGCAGCACGTGAATGCGCGGGTTTTCGCCGGAGGCCGAGCCGCTGACCGCCAGGTCGTCGCGCACCGGGCCGAGCTGGAGCTCCTGGCGGTACTGGTAGATCATGTACCCCATCAGGCTGTACATGACCAGGGAGAAGTAGTAGCCGGAGGCCGACACGATAACGTGCGCGGCGCTTTCGCCCGCGTACTCCAGCATCAGCCGCCCGAAGGTGCCGCTGCAACCGAACATCAGCAGCAGATAGAGATAGGCCAGCAGGTAGGGCCAGCCGATGCGGCGCATGCTGGTCACCAGCAGGATCGGGTTGAGCGCCATGGGCAGCGACTCCTCCATGGCCAGCACGATGGTGCTCATGGGCAGCGCCAGCAGGAAGAACACCCCCAGCAGCAAGCCCACTACGGGGTGCAGCGCCGCCATCACGCCGAAGGTCGCGGCACCCATGAACAGCAGGATGGCAAACTGCTTGAGGACGATGGAGTACCCCGATTCGGTGAGGGTGGCCAGCAGCGACGGCGCCTGGAAGCGTCCCTCGGTGAGGGTGGCGATGACGTTGAAGCCATACTTGATCTGCACCAGCGCCACCAGCAGCGACAACAGCCCGAAGATCAGCCCGCCCGACCCCACGAGACTGACGACCACCGCCAGCGCTAAAATCGCCAGCGGGCTGGACTGGAACGGGAAGGCGAAGAAATCGTGCAGACGCTGCCAGAACGGCACCACATCGGCCTGGGTGGGACGGTACTCAAGGGCGCCGGTGCAGTGCAGGCAGAGGGGACGGGTCACCTCCTTCTCGGCATCGACGCAGAGATCGCAAAAGGTGCGCTGACAGCCGGGACAAAACCAACGGCCGGCCTTGGCGGGATGGTGATGACAGTAATTCATCGCAGGAAGTGTAATGAATAGCTGGGATAAACACCTAGTCTCCGGGCGGATTTGGTGCCCGCGGGGTTACGCGCGGCGAAACCACGAGAACACGCCTCGCGACGGGACGGCCCGCTGACATGCGCACCCTGGATACCCTGGGCTATGCCCGCACCGCCCTGCGCGGCCACGGCGCGCGCACCCTGCTGATGCTGTTGGCCATGGCCATCGGCGTGGCGGCGGTGGTGGTGCTGACCGGTCTCGGCGAAGGGGCGCGACGCTACGTCACCGGCGAGTTCAGCTCCCTGGGCACGGAGCTGCTCATCGTGCTGCCGGGGCGCTCGGAGACCACCGGCGGCGCTCCACCACTGCTCGGCACGACACCGCGCGATCTCACCCTGGACGATGCCTACGCCCTCACCCGCAGCCGCGCGGTAAAGCGCATCGCCCCCATCAGCGTGGGCCAAGTGCCGGTGGCCTGGGGCGGGCGTGAACGCGAGGTCCCGCTGCTGGGTACGACGCCGGAGTTCATGCCCGTCCGCCACATCACCCTGGCACGCGGCCACTTCCTGCCCGGCGGCGATCCCCACCGCGCCGCACCGGTGTGCGTCATCGGCCCCAAGGTGCGCGACGAGCTGTTCCGCAGCGCTCCGGCGGTGGGCGAATGGATGCGCATGGGCGACTACCGCTGCCGGGTGATCGGCGTGCTCGCCTCCAGCGGACACTCCATCGGTCTCGATCTGGCGGAGGTGGTGATGGTACCGGTAGCCACCGCGCAGACCCTGTTCGACAACCCCTCGCTGTTTCGCATCCTGGTGGAAGCGGCGCACCGCGACGTGATCGAGACCGCCAAGCGCGACGTGCAGCGCATCATCCGCGAGCGCCACGACGGCGAAGACGACGTCACCGTCATCACCCAGGACTCGGTGCTGGCCACCTTCGACCGCATCCTCACCGCTTTGACGCTCACCGTGGGCGGCATCGCCGGCATCAGCCTGCTGGTGGCAGGCATCCTGATCATGAACGTGATGCTGGTGGCGGTGGCCCAGCGCGGCGCCGAGATCGGACTGCTCAAGGCGCTGGGCGCGACGCGGCGCACGGTGCTGGCGCTGTTCATGACCGAAGCCGGCATGTTGTCGCTGGCGGGCGGGCTGATCGGGCTGACGATCGGCGTGACCACCAATTTCGTGCTCGGCCGCTTCTATCCCACCCTCACCTTCACCGCACCGCAGTGGGCGGTGATCGCCGCCCTGGGGGTGGCCATAGGCAGCGGCTTGCTGTTCGGTATCCTGCCGGCGCGGCGCGCGGCGCGGCTCGATCCCATCCAAGCGCTATCGCGTCGGTAGACCATGCTCGCCCGCGATCTTGCCCAACTCTCCCTGCGCTCCGTCGGCGCCTACCGGCTGCGCAGCTTTCTCACCGCGCTGGGCATCGCCATCGGCATCGCCGCGGTGGTACTGCTCACCGCCATCGGCCAGGGCATCCAGCGCTTTGTCATCGCCGAGTTCACCCAGTTCGGCACCAACCTGATCGCCGTCAACCCCGGCAAGACCGAGACCTTCGGCGTCTCCGGCGCGGTGATCAGCACCGTGCGCCCCCTCACCCTGGACGACTCCGCCGCACTGGAGCGCCTGCCCGACATCGAGGCCGCCGTCCCCTTCATCCAGGGCAACGCCGCCATCGAGTGGGGCAGCCGCACACGGCGTACCTATATCTTCGGCGCCGACGCGGACCTGCCGCGGGTGTGGAGTTCGCAGGTGACCACCGGCCGCTTTCTGCCCGCCGGCGACAACACCGCGCCGCGCGCCTTCGCCGTGCTGGGTGCCAAGGTACGCGACGAGCTCTTCGGCAATGCCAACCCGCTGGGGGCGCGGGTGCGCGTGGGCGGCGAACGCTACCGGGTGGTGGGCGTCATGGAGCCCAAAGGGCAGATGCTGGGGTTCGATCTCGACGATGCGGTCTACATCCCGGTGACCAAGGCGATGGAGCTGTTCGACCGCGAAGGACTGATGGAGGTGGACCTGCTCTACCGCGCCGAAGCCGATCTCGAAGAGGTAACGCGACGCATCAAGGCGCTGCTCATCCAACGTCACGGCCGCGAAGACTTCACCCTCACCACCCAGGAGCAGATGATGGACGTGTTGGGTTCGGTGCTCAGCGTACTCACCTTCGCCGTGGGTGCATTGGGCAGCATCTCGCTGCTGGTGGGCGGGGTCGGCATCCTCACCATCATGACCATCGCGGTGACCGAGCGCACCAACGAAATCGGTCTGCTGAGCGCACTGGGTGCCACCCGCACCCACGTCTTGACGCTGTTTCTCGCCGAGGCAACGTTGCTGGCCGCCGTGGGCGGTGCATTCGGGCTGCTCATCGGCGGCGGCGGGGCCTGGCTGCTGGGTCAGGCGATCCCCGCGTTGCCGGTGCATATTTCGTGGCAATACGTGATCACCGCCGAGCTGCTCGCCGCGGTCATCGGGATGCTGGCCGGCGTGCTACCGGCGCGGCGCGCGGCGCGCATGGACCCGGTGGAGGCATTGCGTGCCGAATAGCCGTGTCGGCGGCCTGTCGGCGTAAGCACCGATCATGCCCGTCGATCTCGCCACGCTGGGCGCCTTCGTCGCCGCCACCCTGGCCATCGTCCTCTCGCCGGGGCCCGATACGTTGTTGATCCTGCGCTACACCCTCGCCGCCCGTCAGCGGGTCGGCGTGGCCACCGTCATCGGCGTCCAGTTGGGACTGATGGTTCACACACTGCTGGCGGCGCTGGGGGTCTCGCTTATCATCGCCACCTCGCCGCTGCTGTTCCGCAGCGTCGCCATCGTCGGCGCGCTCTATCTCGGCTGGCTGGGCCTGCAAGGGATACACCCGCACGGATTGCTGCGCATCGAAGCCGACCGTGCCGTGGTCGGAGTCGGCAAAGCGTGCCGCGACGCCATGCTCACCAATCTGCTCAACCCCAAGGTGATCCTGCTGTTTCTCGCGCTGCTGCCCAACTTCGTGCACCCCGAACGCGGGAGGGTACCGCTGCAGCTGGTGCTGCTCGGCATCACGCTGATCACCGTCAACACGCTGTGGCAAATGCCGCTGACCTGGAGTGCCGAGCGCATACGACGCTGGTTCGGCAACGCCAAAATCGAACGCACCATCTCGGTGACCACCGGCGTGCTGCTGCTAGGCATCGCAGCGGCGATGCTGTGGGAAAACCTGCAGTTCGCGGGCTAGCGCGCCCGTCCACCGCCAGCGGCGTTGCCGGCCCCGGACTTGAAGAGGCAGCGCGCGGGACAGCATACTTGGTGATACACGGCGGCAAGGAGGAGTCGATCCCCGCCCGGGACTCCACGCATCATGGATCATAATCGACAATGCGGACGTCGGGCCCATCGCCAACGTGGCGGCACTGCGCCGGGGTTGCAGCACACCTCGACGTACCGCGGATGGTATTGTTCTCCCCCCACTTACACCTGCGTGTACCACCGCGCCCCGGCGTCGGAGTGACCCGCTGTGCGCGTACTCTACGCCGGCCCCGATCGCCACGATGTCGAGCAGATCGAGCGCCACTTCTCTGACCATGCCCCGCACATTGAGCTCGATTTCGTCGCCAGCGCGCACGAGGTGCCGGCGCGCCTGGGCCAACGCATCGCGCAGTCCGATCCGTACGATGGGGTGGTGCTGGACGCGCGGTTGCCCGACTCGGACGCCCCGGCACTGATTGCGTCGCTGCGCAACGACCACCCCGATCTCCCCATCGTGTGGGTCGAAGCACCGGGCGATACCGGGAGCGCGGCATCCGCGCTGCGCCTCGGGGCCAGCGAAATCGTCACCCGTGGCGCCGGTTTCCTGCCCGAGCTGCAGCGGGCCTTCGAGCAGTGCCATCGCCAGGCGCTCCGCGACCGCGAACACGCGGCGCTGGTTCGCACCACCGAGCAGCTCCACCACCTGCTGGAAGCGAGCCCCATCGTGCTCTATTCACTGCGCATCGACGGTGACCAGGTGGTACCGCTTTCGATCAGCGACAACATCGAGCGGCTGTTTGGCTATACCCGCGCCGAGGCGCTGCAGTCGGACTGGTGGAACAAAGCCGTCGCGCTGCGCGATCCGAATCAGCGCCAGGAGTGGTTATCGGCCACCCTGCGGCACGGGCGCAACGTGCTCAAATATCGCCTGCGGCACAAAAACGGCACGGACCGCTGGGTGCGCGACGAGCAGCGCCTGATCCGCGACCGGCACGGACGACCCAGCGAGATCGTCGGCGCACTGACCGACGCCACCGAGCAGCACATCGCAGAGGAACGCCTCAAGGTCGACGACGCCATATTCGCCGTCACCCGCGACGGCGTTATCGTCACCGACCAGGATGCGAACATCGAAGCGGTCAACCGCGCCGTCTGCGAGATCACCGGATACGACAGCGAGGAGCTGATCGGCCAAAACCCGCGCGTCCTGCGCTCCAATCGCCACGACCCCGAGTTCTTCCGCGCCATGTGGCAGACGCTGCTGGAGCGCGGATTCTGGGAAGGCGAGATCTGGAACCGGCGCAAGAACAGCGAGATCTACCCGCAGTGGGCGACGATACGCAGCATCTGCGACGATCAGGGTGCCGTTAGGCGCTATGTCGCGGTACTGACCGATCTGTCCCAGCTCCACCAGTCCCAGTCGCAGCTCGAGCATCTCACCCACTACGACGCGCTCACCGGACTGCCCAACCGGTTGCTGATTCGCTCCCGCTTGGAGCACACCCTCGACCAGGCGAAGCGGCGCAACACCCCCGTGGGCGTGATCATCCTCGACCTCGACCAGTTCAAGAGCGTCAACGACGGTCTGGGACACACGGAGGGCGACGAAGTCCTGGTGGCGGTGAGCAGCCGGCTCAAAAACCGCATGCGCGCCGCGGACACGGTGGGCCGCCTCAACGGCGACGAATACGCCGTTCTGCTCGACGATATCCGCAACCAGCACGACATCGCGCGGGTCGCCGACGACCTGCTGCGACTGCTTGAACCACCGTTTCTGCTCGCGGGAGGGCATGAGGTGTACATGCAGGCCAGCATCGGCATCAGCGTGTTTCCCGGTGATGGGGAGAGCGCGGACGACATGCTGCGCAGCGCATACGCCGCGGTCCACAGCGTCAAGGAGAGCGGCGGCAACGCCTACCGCTTCTATGCCGCCGAGATGAACGCCGAAGCGCTGCGCACCGTCGAACTGGAAGCCGGACTGCGGCGCGCCGAGGCACGGGGCGAACTGCGCTTGTACTATCAGCCCAAGATCGACCTGCGCAGCGGACAAATCGTCGGTGCAGAAGCCTTGCTGCGCTGGCAGCGCGACGACGGTACGCTGACCGCCCCCCTGGAGTTCATTCCTATTGCCGAGCGTACCGGGCTCATCGTCTCCATCGGCGCCTGGGTGATCAACGAAGCCTGTCGCCAGATTCGCGCCTGGTCGGACGCGGGTATCGACGACATCCACGTCGCCGTCAACGTATCGGCGCGCCAGTTTCGTTCAACCGCACTGGAGGAGACCATCGGTCGTGCGCTGGCGCACCACCGGGTTCCGCCGTCACAGCTCGAGATCGAACTGACCGAAAGTATGTTGCTGGAACATCCGGAAGACACGGTGGAACGACTCAACGCGCTCAAATCGGTGGGCGTCAAACTGGCCCTTGACGACTTCGGCACCGGTTACTCGAGCCTCGCCTATCTGCAGCGGTTCCCCATCGATTGCCTGAAGATCGATCGCTCCTTCGTGGAGCGTCTGGTGCACGACCGGGGATCGGCCACCATTGCCGTTTCCATCATCGCGTTGGCGCACCGCATGCAGCTGAAGGTGGTCGCCGAAGGCGTGGAAACCGAAGCGCAGCTCAACTTCCTGCGCAACAGCCACTGCGACATCATGCAGGGTTACTACTTCAGCGAGGCGTTGCCGGAGCACGACTTCGCGGCGATGCTACGGAAACGGACTAGCCCCGCGCTGCCGCCCGCCCCCAATGGAGAGCAACGCCATCTGCTGGTGGTGGATGACGAACCGTCGATAGTCGCCGCGCTGCAACGGCTGCTGCGCAACGAAAACTACCGTGTGCTCGGTGCCGAGAGTGCCCACCGTGCCCTCGAACTCATGGCCGAACACCCTGTACAGGTGGTGCTCAGCGATCAGAGCATGCCGGGAACCAACGGCACCGAACTGATGGAGCACATCAAGGCGCTCTATCCCCACACGGTGAGAATCATCTGTTCCGGTTACGCGGACATCAACGCGGTGGTCGACGCGGTCAACAAGGGGGCCATCTACAAGTTTCTGTTCAAGCCCTGGGACGGCGATCAGCTCGTCACTCAGATACGCGACGCCTTCGAGTTCTACGAAGCGGTGATCAAACCGCGCAGCGAACTCGAGCACCCTTTCTAGAACCTGTCGCAAGATCCCGCAAGGCGATCGGCGCTCAGTGATTGAGGATCTGGCTCAGGAACAGCTGGGTGCGCTCATTGCGCGGATTGTTGAAGAATTCGTGGGGCTCGTTCTGCTCGATGACCTCGCCGCCGTCCATGAAGATCACCCGATCGGCCACGGTCTTGGCAAACCCCATCTCATGCGTGACGCAGAGCATGGTCATACCGGTTTCGGCCAATTCGATCATGACGTCGAGCACCTCTTTGATCATCTCCGGATCGAGCGCCGAGGTGGGTTCGTCGAACAGCATGATTCTGGGGCTCATGCACAGGCTGCGGGCGATGGCGACGCGCTGTTGCTGACCGCCGGAGAGCTGACCGGGGTACTTCTTGGCCTGGTCCGGAATCTTGACCCGTTCCAGATACTGCATCGCGATCTCCTCGGCCTCGCGCCGCGGCATCTTGCGCACCCAAATGGGTGCCAGCGCGCAGTTCTCCAGCACAGTGAGGTGGGGGAAGAGGTTGAAGTGCTGGAACACCATGCCCACCTCTTTGCGGATCTGCTCCACATGCTTCAGGTCGCCGGTCAACTCCACGCCGTCAACGATGATCTGCCCGCGCTGATGCTCTTCGAGGCGATTGATGCAACGAATCATGGTCGATTTTCCGGAACCCGAAGGACCGCAGACTACGATGCGTTCGCCCTTGGTGACGGTGAGATTGATGTCCTTCAGCACATGAAACTTGTCGTACCACTTGTGCACGCCACGCAGCTCGATCATCACCTCTGAGGCGTCGGCGCGGGGGGCGTTCTCGGTTGCGGTTTCCGTCATGGGGGACTCCGTCTCTCGCTAGCGGCGCTTGTGGCCGGTGTGCAGTTTGCGTTCCAGGTATTGGCTGTAGCGCGACATGCTGAAGCAGAAGATCCAGAACATGAGCGCCGTGAAAGCGTAGCCTTCGGTGGAGAAACCCAGCCAGTTGGTATCGTTGAGGGCGTTGTGCACCATACCCAGTAGTTCCAGCAGACCGATGATCAGTACCAGGGTGGTGTCCTTGAAGAGAGCGATAAAGGTATTGACGACGCCGGGAATGACGATCTTGAGCGCCTGTGGCAGGATGATCAGCCCCATTTTCTTCCAGTAGCCCAAGCCGAGGGCATCCGCGGCCTCGTATTGCCCCTTGGGTATCGCCTGCAGACCGCCGCGCACCACCTCCGCCATATAGGCCGATTCAAACAGCGTGATGCCGATCAGCGCACGCAACAACTTATCGAAGCTCACTCCTTCGGGCAGAAACAGGGGCAGCATCACCGAGGACATGAACAACACCGTGATCAGCGGCACTCCGCGCCAGAATTCGATGAACACCACGCAGATGGATTTCACCACCGGCATGTCGGCCGACCGCCGCCCCAGAGCGAGCACGATACCAATGGGCAACGCGGCAACGCAGCCGATGGCGGCCAGGATCAAGGTCAGGGTAAACCCACCCCATTTCTCGGTCTCCACCGGCTCCAGGCCGAACACGCCGCCCGCCAGCACCAGGTAGGCGAGAACCGGAAACACGAACAGGATGAAACCGCCCAACCAGGTCTTGTAAGGAAAACGCTGGAAGAACAGCGGTACCAGCAGCAAAAACAGCGTGCCGTACATCAGGTTGACGCGCCACTGCTCACCGTTGGGATAAAACCCGTACATGAAGGTGTTGAAGCGTGCGCCGACGAACACCCAGCAGGCGCCACCGCTGGTGCATGCATCGCGGCTGTCACCCACCCAATTCGCTTTGACGAACGCCCAATCGACCAACGGCGGTATGGCGACGTAAAGCAGGTAAAACCCCACCAACGTCAAACCGGTGTTGATCCAATCGGAAAAGAGGTTGCGCCGCATCCAGCCGACCACGCCCACCTGGGTAACCGGCGGAGGAAGCTCGGGGTGTGGTTGAAACTGTTCCATGGCTTAGCGCTCCCGCAACGCCATCTTGGCGTTGTACCAGTTCATGAGCATGGAAATCAGCAGGCTGATGGTAAGGTAGACCGCCATGGTCATGGCGATGATCTCCACCGCCTGGCCGGTCTGGTTCAGCGTGGTCCCCGCAAACACCGCCACCAGATCGGGATAGCCGACCGCGGCCGCCAGGGACGAGTTCTTGGTGAGATTCAGGTACTGGCTGGTGAGCGGAGGAATGATGACCCGCATGGCCTGGGGAATGATGATCAGGCGCAGCGTCCAGGAGTGACGCAGACCCAGCGCATGGGCCGCCTCAGTCTGGCCGTGGGACACCGATTGAATACCGGCGCGTACCGTTTCCGCGATGAAGGTGCCGGTATAAGCCGTCAACGCCAGCGTCAGCGACACCAGCTCGGGAATTACCGCGAGCCCGCCACGAAAGTTGAACCCCTTGAGTGCGGGCACATCCCATGAAAGCGGCGAACCCGTGGCAATGAACACCACGCCCGGCAGCAGAATGAGGATGGCGAGCGACGCATAGAAGGTGTGAAACACCTGCCCGGTGAGCTCCTGACGGCGGCGCGCCCAACGTGCTATGTAAACGACTGCGACGATGGCGACCGCCAGCGCCACCAACGTCATCCAGAACAGATCGCCGCTAACCGGTTTCGGCACGTAAATGCCGCGGTTGCTCATAAAGACGACGTCACCAAAGGTGATCGCCTGGCGCGGATGCGGCAGATTGATCCCCACCGCGAAGTACCAGAAAAAGATCTGCAGCAGCAGCGGAATATTACGGAAGATCTCGATGTAGGCCGCTGCGATGCGGGCGATCAGCCAGTTGTTCGACAGCCGAGCCACACCCATGATGAAGCCGAGCAGCGTGGCAAAGACGATTCCCAACCCCGACACCAGCAGCGTGTTGAGCAGGCCGACGAAGAACGTGCGCCCATAGGTATAGGTCTCGTCGTAGGGAATCAGTGACTGCAGGACTCCGAAACCGGCCTCTTTGGAGAGGAACCCGAAACCCGTCGAAATGCCGCGCAGCTCGAGATTGCGCAGCGTGTTGTGGACGATGTAGACGAGAAACACTGCGATGGCGACGCTGATGACGATTTGGACCGCGAGCGCCCGAAACTTGGGGTCGGTCCACAGGGGTGGCTTGCTGGGTAGTTCGCCTACTCGTTGTTCATCCGCCATGGCGAGGACTCGGATCCGGCTTTGATAGCGTGATGTGGAAAAACCGGGGACGCGCTCTGCACGCGCCCCCGGTCGTCAGTCTGATGATGGCGCTACAGCGCCGACGTTATCAGCGGATCGGCGGTGCGTACTGAATACCGCCCTTGCTCCACAGTGCATTGAGGCCGCGGGCAATGCCGAGCGCGCTGCCTTTGCCGACGTTGCGCTCGAACATCTCGCCATAGTTACCCACCTGCTTGACGATGTAGTAGGCCCACTTGTCGGAGAGTTTCAGGCCCTCACCCTTGAGCCCCTCCAACCCGAGCAGGCGCCGCACGTTGGGATCGCTGCTGTTCAGCATCTCGTCCACGTTGGCGGAGGTCACGCCCATCTCCTCGGCGTTGACCTGGGCAAACAGCGCCCACCTCACGATGTTGAACCACTCGTCGTCGCCCTGGCGCACCACCGGTCCCAGCGGCTCCTTGGAGATCACCTCGGGCAGCACGATGGCGCCGTTGGGATCGGCCAGTTTGATGCGCAGTGCGTAGAGCTGCGACTGATCGGAGGTCAGCACGTCGCAACGCCCCGCCTCGAAGCCCTTGACCGTCTCATCGGACGAATCGTAGGTAATGGGCTGGTATTTCATGTTGTTGGCGCGGAAGTAGTCGGCCAGATTGAGCTCGGTCGTGGTGCCGGCCTGGATACAGACCGACGCGCCGTCCAGCTCCAGCGCGCTCTTCACGCCAAGCTTCTTGCTGACCATGAAACCCTGGCCGTCGTAATAGTCGACACCGGCGAAGTTCAAACCGAGGTTGGTATCGCGGGTGATGGTCCAGGTGGTGTTGCGCGAGAGCATATCGATTTCACCGGACTGCAACGCCGTGAAGCGCTCTTTGGCGGTGAGAGGCGTGAACTTCACGCGCTGGGCATCACCGAACACCGCCGCTGCGACGGCGCGGCACACATCCACGTCGATGCCGTTCCAGTTGCCCTTGTCGTCGGCCGCGGAAAATCCCGGCAGGCCGGTGCTTACGCCGCACTGCACAAAACCCTTTTTCTTGACGGCGTCCACGGTGGCACCCGCATGCGCCTGGCTCATCGCCATCAAGCCGGCTGCCGTCGCCAGCGCCACTACTACCGATGTACGTTTCATATCCCGGTGCTCCTCTGATTGCTGTTATGCGTTGAATCGATCAATTTCGTGCCACCACTCAAGAGTAGCCGGTGATCGAGGCGATCACCCAAAAAACGCCCAACGATTCAAAAAGTAATACCGGACCCGGGCGCGAGCCTAATTCGTACAACAGGGAACTGCAGCGGGCGGAAGATCCGGGTAGATCTGTTTTCTTGGGCTGAAAGTGGGTCAATGACGATTCACGTGAATGCCGATCGAACGTTCAAATTAAAATGACCCAGTATTCATTTTGCAACCCTTTTTTGTCACAGCGGCACGTGAGAGTGCGTGATCGCCACCGCATCGGACTCGGATACGAGCGCGGTGTGCGATCGCACAGTGGGCGTACTACAGCGTGCTTCACGACGAATTCGGCGGACGGTCTTGCATCTCTTCCTCCTCTCAGTGGCTGCGACAACGAAGCACATCGACACGCGATCAGCGCAAGATTTGACGGCGTCTCGCAAACGGACGCAACTACGCGGCATGGATCAAATTGACGCTGATTGACTCTCACGCAGCGCCAGCTAGCGTCCACGAAATCCAACAGCTATTGGATCTGCCCACCGCCTAAGAGGTGCGGAAATCACACATCGCAACAGGTGAGACTACGCCGCTGCCCGCAGCGCACCATCACAGTGCGGGAATGGGAAACAGGTGCCGGGATGGTTCATCATCGCTGTCAATGCGGTGGCGCACCGAGGGGTCGATTTCCGTCGAGTCGGGACCAAACAGACCGCACAAGCGCAGCGCGCTCTTCAGACTAATGGCGGAGCCCAGGTACTCCATCACCACGCGTGTGCACAAGGGCTCGCGCCGATCGCCGGCAGAGACTCCCAACTTCAGCCCGGACAGATAACTGATGCGATTCTTGTAGGTAGGGAACAGCACGGTTTGGGTCACCTCGTTCAAGGTGAAGGTCTCGTATCCGACGAGAAAGATGCGCTCGCACAAAAAGAGTGCGGCACCTCGATACTTCGCCTTGAAGTGCTCCGCACGATCGGGAAAACGCATATGCTCCACGCGCCGATAATAGATCCCTTCTCCCGCCTCGGCGATGTGCACCAGGCTGCGGATGATATGTCCGGGATACGCCATGGAGTGGTGATACTCGAAGTAGTAGCCGAGGTACTTGCGCAGGTGGTCTCCTGTCTGGCGCTGCAACTGATCGATGTCGCGGATGTAGGGCCGGCGCATGGGCCGGTCGCCGGCACTGGGCCGGACCCGGATGATCTGCGTGAACTGCGAATGCGGCAAGAAGATCTCGTACTCCTCGACGCCGAAGAAGTCGCAGATCTGCCGCAGGATATGACGCGAGGGCAGGGTATTGCCGCTCAGGTACTTGTTGAACTGGGGGCGGTTGATCTGCAGCTTGCGGCAAACCTCGGCAATCGAGCGATAGTACCCACACAGCAGACGCAGATTCTTGGTGAAATCCTCGTTCATGGCAGCTTGTCTTGTCGTTGTCGTCAGACTTGGCGCAAGAGTCCCTGTGCGCAGCAGGGGGAATTGCGCGGCGGGCGCCGAACGCACCGCCGCCAAGTCCCGCTAGACCGCAGGCGTGCCGAAACCCACCGCACTGCGATCGGGCGTGCATTCGCCGCACAGGTTGCTCTGCATGGCCCGAATCAGCGCATCGCCGGTCACTCCATTGGCCAGCAGGTGGTTGAGTTTGGTAAACGCCGCTTCGGTGGTCATGTCCAGCCCGCCGATCACGCCAGCCCGGGAGAGCGCCGAACCGGCGGCGTAGGTGGCCATATCGACCCGCCCGTAGAGGCACTGCGATACCGCCACCAGCGCGACGCCGCGCTGCGCGGCCTCTGCCAACACCGCGAGAAAGTCCGGTGCCGCGGTGGGGGCGTTGCCCAGGCCGTAGCATTCTAATACCAGTCCGCGCAGCGGCGCTTCAACGACGCGGGCCAACAGAGCCGCCGAGATGCCCGGAAACAGTTTCACCACCGCGACGTTGCCGTCGGCCTGCGCGGTCAACTCGAAGCGCTCCGCCCCGGGGCTCTCCAATACCGCCTGATGGTTGACCCACAGCGAGACCCCGGCCTCCGCCAAGGCCGGGTAGTTGGGGGAATCGAACGCATCGAGTGATCCCGAACGCACCTTGGTGGCCCGGTTGCCGCGCAGCAGCCGTCCATTGAAATAGAGCCCCACCTCGGGGATCGCCCCGTGCGCGGCCAGCAGCAGGGCGTCGGTGAGGTTGTTGTGGGCATCGTTGCGCAGCTCGCGCAGCGGAATCTGCGAGCCGGTCACGATGACCGGCTTGCACACCCCTTGCAGCGCAAACGACAGCGCGGAGGCGGTGTAGGCCATGGTATCGGTCCCGTGCAGCACGACGAAGCCATCGTAGTCGGCGTAATACCCGATCAGCTCGGTGCCGATGCGGTGCCAGTCCGCCGCGCTCAGATTGGCGCTGTCGATGAGCCTTCCGCTGTCGCGGATCTCGTAGTCGGCCACCTCCGACACGCGGCTTGCCGCCACCATGAGCTGGAGCTGCCGGGTGAAATCAGGGTCCGGAACGTAACCCTGCGCTGAGTGGCGCATACCGATGGTACCGCCGGTGTTGAGGATCAGGATGCGCGTTTTCATCAACGGAAAGCCGCCTTGCGGGTGGTTGGCAGGGATGGATTCGACGCACTGATTTCACGCGCATCCCAGGGCCGCGGGCAATTTCGCTAAGGAGAAATAGTCGGCGCCCCCTGTTGCAACGGTAGCGCCACCCGGCGCTCGGCGCCACACCAGGGGCGGTGGCGAAAGGTGGGCGCCAAAGCAGCGATTTGCCGCTGCCCGGCACCAAAAAACAAAGCGGTGCCGGACCGGCACCGCCTTGCCAACGCTGCGCGGCCCCGGAAGCCGCGCTGGCAGATCACTCCGCCGCCAACATCACGTTGGAGGCTTTAATCACCGCGCAGACCACGCCACCCTCTTTCAGGCCCAGCTGTTGCGCAGAGGTCTTGGTGATGATGGCGACCACGTCTACGCCCGGCGCCACCTCCACCACCACCTCGGTGTTCACCGCACCGTGAGTAAGACGCTTCACGGTACCGTTGAGCTGATTGCGGGCACTGATGCGCATATTGCAGGTTGCCTTACGCGACGGCGTTCATTGGCCGGCGTTGGGGAAGAACGCCTGGTGGCCCTGGATTTTGTAGTCGGCGATCACCTGCTGTCCTTCGCCGGACAGGACCCAATCGATGAACTGCTGTCCCTCGGCGGCTTTGACGTGCGGATATTTCTTGGGGTTCACCAGGATGATCCCGTACTGGTTGAACAGCCGCGGATCGCCTTCCACGAGAATCTGCAGATCGCCCTTGTTGCCAAAGTTGAGCCAGGTGGCGCGATCGCTCAACACATAGGCGCCCATGCCGCTGGCAGCGTTGAGCGTCGCCCCCATGCCGGAACCGGTTTCCCGGTACCAGTTGCCGCTCGCCCCCTTGACGTCGATTCCAGCGATCTTCCACAGGCCGCGCTCTTTCTTGTGCGTGCCGCTGTCATCACCGCGCGAGGCGAACGGCGCCTTGCTGGCAGCGATTTTCTTCAAGGCTGCGACCCCATCCTTCATGCCGCCGACGCCGGCGGGATCGCTCTTGGGACCGATCACCACGAAGTCGTTGTACATGACATCGAAACGCTTGACGCCGTACCCCTCGGCGACGAACTTCTCCTCCGACGGTTTGTGGTGGACGAACAGCACGTCGGCGTCACCGTTCTTGGCGTTGCGGATCGCCTGCCCCGTGCCCACGGCCACCACCCTCACCTCAACGCCGGTTTCCTTTTGAAACTTGGGCAGCATGTATTCAAACAGTCCGGAATTCTGGGTGGAGGTGGTGGAGGCGACCGTGATAAAACGCTCGGCGGTGTGCCCGGCTATACCGGTACACGCCAACACCACGCCTGCCACCATCGAAACCCATCTTGCCTTCATCGTTGCTCACTCCTCTCTCGGTTACGAATCACCACAGTAGCTCGCCGCTTAGGAACGCCTCCGCGGCTTCGCTCTGCGGCTTGTTAAAAAAGCGTTGCGCGGGCGTGTGTTCCAGCAATCGTCCGCGATGCATAAACACCACATCGTCGGCGAGGCGCCGCGCCTGCCCCAGGTCGTGGGTGGTCATCACCACCTTGGTGCCGCCGGCGTGGATCGCGGCCACCAGTTGCTCGACCGTACGCGTGGCTGCGGGATCCAGGCTGGCGGTGGGCTCGTCGAGAAACAGCACCCGCGGCTCCAGCGCCCAGGCCCGCGCCAGGGCCAACCGTTGCTGCTCACCGCCGCTCAGCACCCGTGCCGGGCGCCGGGCGATCGCCCCCAACCCGGTGCGCTGCAACGCGACCATGGCACGCTCGCGTCGCTCCGCGCTGGGTACCCCCTGCACCGCCAGCGCGTACTCCACATTGGCAAGTACCGAGCGGCGCAACAGCACCGGCCGCTGGAAGACGAACGCTTGCAGACGCGGTGCCGCGGCGGGCGTCTCCCCGCACCAGCGCACCCGCCCGCTGGTCGGCTGCAACAGGCCGTGACAGAGGCGCAGCAGCAGGCTCTTTCCCGCCCCGTTGGGGCCGAGGACGATGGTGCGACTGCCCGCATCCAACTGCAGATCGATGGCGTCGAGCAACGCGTTGCCATCAGGGGCGAATCCGACCCCGTCCAGGCGTAGCGGCAAAATCGGATCGCGTACCGCCGCTCCGGGTGGGCGTCGGAAATCCACCACCTGCGGTTCGCTGCTCATCCCTGCCAGCGCCGCGCCAGGTTCTGCATGCCGGTGAGCGCAGCCGTAACACCCACCGCCAGCAGCAACAGCACCATGCCCAGACCCACCGCCAGCGCCAGATTGCCTTTGCTGGTCTCAAGCGCGATGGTGGTGGTCATCACCCGGGTAACGTGATTGATGTTGCCACCCACGATGATTACCGCCCCCACCTCAGCGATGGCGCGGCCAAACCCGGCCAGCACGCCGGTCAACAGGCTGAACCGCCCGTCCCATAGCAGCGTCGCGATAGAGCGTAGCGATCCAACGTTGAGCGACTGCAGCTGCTCGCGATACTCCTCGTCGAGGTCGGCGATCACCTGCCGGGTCAGTGCCGCGATAATGGGGGTCACCAGCAGGCACTGGACCAGAATCATCGCCGACGGCGTGTAGAGCAGCCCCCACTCCCCCAACGGTCCGGCGCGCGACAGCAACAGATAGATCAGCAGACCGGCCACCACCGGCGGCAGCCCCATCATGGCATTGACCATCACCACCACCGCGCCGCGACCAGGAAATCGCCACAACGCCAATGCCGCACCAATCGGCAGGGCGAACACCGTGGCCAACAGCACCGCCGACAGGCTGACACGCAGAGAAAGCGCGACGATCTCGAGAAAATCGCGATCCAGCGCCCCGATCATCTGGAACGCCGCCACGAACGCGTTATCGCTGGATTCCATGGGATTCGTTGAATTCCAAATATTGCACCGATACGCTCAATTAACGTCCTATTTCCATAATTTGCAAGCACTCGTAGAATATGCAGTCATATACAACAGAACGCAGGTTCAACGGGGTTGCGCATGGCCGCAACCTGTCGAGGCGAATCCATGAGCGAACGACTTCTTACCACGGCAGAACTGGCCGACTATCTTCGTCTCGGCGAGCGCAAGGTCTACGACTTGGTGGCGAAGCGCGAGATCCCCTGCACCCGCGTCGCCGGCAAGTGGTTGTTTCCCCAGGAGCTGGTGGACGCGTGGCTGCGCGCGCGTACCGAAGGCCCGGCGGCAGGGTCGGCACGTCCAGTTCCGCCCCCCATCGTCGCGGGCAGCCACGATCCGCTGCTGGAGTGGGCGGTGCGCGAATCGGGATCGGGACTGGCCGTCCTGTTCGACGGATCGCTGGACGGCCTGGAACGAGTGGCCCGACGGCTAGCCATCGCCGGTGGCATGCACGTCATCGAACGCGACACCGCCAGCTACAACGTCGCCACCGTCCAGCAGCATCTGCCCGATCAGCCGGTGGTACTCGTCGAGTGGGCACAGCGTGAGCAGGGTCTGATCGTCGCCGCCGGTAACCCGCTGAAGATCAGCGGCATCGCCGACCTGCCGGGCAGGCGCTTCGCCTTCCGGCAACCCAAAGCGGGCAGCCACGTATTGTTCGAGACGCTGCTGGCCAGCGCGGGAATCGAACGCGACAGCGTCATCGCTACCGGTGATCTCGCGCGCAACGAAACCGAGGTGGCGCTGGCCGTGGCAGATGGACGCGCCGACGCCGGCCTCGGGGTCGCGAGCGCCGCGCGCCAGTTCCGCCTCGACTACCTGCCGCTGGCACGCGAGCGCTACGACCTGGTGGTATGGCGCCGCCACTGGTTCGAAGCGCCCTTGCAGCAACTGATCGCACTCACCCGCAAACCGGCGTTCCGGCGCAAGGCCGACGAGCTGGGCGGCTACGATCTCAGCGGCAACGGCACGGTGCGCTACAACGGACCCGGCGACTGAGCGCGGCATTGTCCCGGATCCCTTCCCTTCCGGTTCTGTTCCAGTTGGGGTTGGTGTAGTGTGGCATCCAGGCACCCTTCAGCGACCCGGAGTCCGCCGTGAACGTCGAGTTCGTCAACCCCTTTCTCAACGCCATCCTCAACGTGCTCTCCACCATGGCGACGCTGGAGGCGAAACCGGGCAAGCCGGCACTGAAGAAAGGGAGCGTGGCCAAAGGTGACGTCACCGGCCTGATCGGCATGATCGGCGACAAGGCCAAGGGCTCGCTGGCCATCACCTTTACCGAACCCGTGGCGTTGGAGATCACCCGTCGCATGCTGGGCGAAGCCCCGGCCGCCATCGACGATACCGTGATCGACCTGGTGGGCGAGATCACCAACATGGTGTGCGGCGGCGCCAAAAGCGCGCTGGGCGAGAAGGGCTACAACTTCGATCTCGCCATCCCCGGGATGATCGCGGGCAAGAACCACACCGTCACCCACAAATCCAAGGGACCCACGGTACTGGTGCCCTTCGCCACCGACTACGGCGAATTCTTCGTGGAAGTGGCCTTCGAGTAATTTCCCAGCGCAACCCGCTATAATCCCTCGCCGCACCACTCCCCCGACACCGATTAGTATAAGGAGAACACCATGCGCGATCCGTTGCGCCACGTGCTCACGGCAGCCGCACTGGTCGGCGGGCTGTTTGCCGCCCAAGCCTTCGCCGCCCCCTCGGTGGCGATCACCCAGATCGTCGAACACCCCTCGCTGGACGCTTGCCGCCAGGGCATCCAGGACGAGCTGGCCGCCCAGGGATTCAAGGCCGGCGACAACCTGGAGTGGACCTACGAGAGCGCACAAGGCAATCCCACCACCGCGGCGCAGGTGGCGCGCAAATTCGCGGGCATGACACCCGACGTCATCGTCGCCATCACCACCCCGTCGGCCCAGACGGCCGCGGCCGCGGCACGCAACACCCCGCTGGTCTTCTCCGCGGTCACCGATCCGGTGGGCGCGAAACTGGTGAAGAATCCCGACCATCCCGGCGGCCTGATCACCGGCGTCTCCGACCTCACCCCCATCAACCGCCACATGGCGTTGGTCAAGCGCATCGTGCCGCAGGCCAAGCGCGTGGGCATCATCTTCAATCCGGGCGAGGCCAACTCCGCGACGCTGGTGGAACTGGTCAAGCGCTACGCACCCGAGCACGGCATGAGCGTGGTCGAGGCGGGCGCCACCAAGACCGCCGATGTGCTGGGCGCCGCGCGCGCGCTGGTGGGCAAGGTCGACGCCATCTACCTGCCCACCGACAACACCGTCATTGCGGCGCTGGAGGCGGTGCTCAAGGTGGGGATGGACGCCCAGCTTCCCGTCATCACCGGCGACACCGACTCGGTCAAGCGCGGTTCCATCGCGGCGCTGGGCTTCGACTACTACGACGTGGGGCGCCAGACGGGCCAGGTGGTGGCGCGCGTGCTGCGCGGTGAAAAACCCGGCGACATCCCGGTGGAGTACGTGAAAAAGCTGCAGCTCTTCGTCAACCCCGGCGCCGCCGCAAAGATGGGTGTGACGCTGCCGGCGGCCATGCTCGAAGAAGCCAAAGAGGTGATCCGCTGAGCGGGCGCGCCTGAGACCGGTTCGTATCCCACCGTGAGCCTGATCGCCTTTCTCGGCGCCCTGGAGACCGGGCTGGTGTTCGCCCTGGTCGCCTTCGGCGTGTTCCTCTCGTTCCGGGTACTGCAGTTTCCCGACCTCACCGTCGACGGCAGCTTCCCCCTGGGCGCGGCGGTGGCCGCGACGCTGATCGTCGCCGGCGCCAACCCCTGGCTGGCGACGCTCACCGCCATCGCAGCCGGCGCTACCGCAGGAGCGGTGACGGCATGGCTCAATGTCAGACTCAAGATCCTGCACCTGCTGGCCTCCATCCTCACCATGATCGCGCTCTATTCGGTCAACCTGCGCATCATGGGCAAGCCCAACGTGGCACTGCTGGGCGAGCAGACGCTGCTCACGCCGCTCGACCGCCTGCCCATCCCCTACTACGTGAGCACCCCGCTCGCCTTTGCGCTGATCGTGCTGGTCGTCGCCGTGCTGCTGATCCGCTTCCTCAACTCCGAGCTGGGACTGGCGATGCGTGCCACCGGCGCCAACCCGCGCATGGCGCGCGCCAACGGCATCGCCACCGGCCGCGCCACGGTGATCGGCATGGCGCTCTCCAACGCGCTGGTGGCGCTGGCGGGGGCGCTGTTCGCGCAGAGTCAGGGCAGCGCCGACGTGACCATGGGCGTGGGCGTCATCGTGGTGGGGCTGGCCTCGGTGATCGGCGGCGAGGCGCTCATGTCCACACGCACGGTGCTGCTGGCGGTGGTCGCCTGCGTGCTGGGCGCGGTGCTTTACCGCCTCGCCATCGCCGTCGCGCTCAACACCGATTTCCTCGGCCTGCAGGCGCAGGACCTCAACCTGGTCACCGCCGTGCTGGTCACCATCGCCATCGTCCTGCCGGGGGCGCGTAACCCCTTCAAGGCGTTGCTCAAAGGCGGCGCGCGGTGATCGCGGTGCGCGATCTCAGCGTCACCTTCGGCAAGGGGACGCCGCTGGAGACGCCGGCACTGCGCGGCCTTTCGCTGGAGATTCCCGCCGGGCAGTTCGTCACCGTCATCGGCAGCAACGGGGCGGGCAAGTCGACGCTGCTCAACGCCCTGGCCGGCGAGGTGACGCCCGACCGCGGACGCATCGAGATCGACGACGTCGACGTCACCCGCCAGACCACGGACCAGCGCGCCGGCGTGGCCGCGCGCGTCTTCCAGGACCCCATGGCGGGCACCTGCGAGGCGCTCACCATCGAAGAGAACCTGGCGCTGGCGGCGCAGCGCGGCCAACGCCGCGGCCTGCGCAGCGCATCCAACGGTCATCAGCGCGCGCGTTTTCGCGACCAGCTGGCGCGCCTCAACCTCGGCCTGGAAAATCGCCTGGACGATCGCATGGGGCTGCTATCGGGCGGGCAGCGCCAAGCGGTGAGCCTGCTGATGGCCACGCTGCAGCCGATGAAGATCCTGCTGCTGGACGAGCACACCGCAGCGCTCGATCCCAAGACCGGCGCCTTCGTGCTGGGGCTGACGCGCGAGATCGTCGCCGAACAGCAGCTCACCACGCTGATGGTCACCCACTCCATGCGTCAGGCGCTGGACGTGGGTACGCGCACCGTGATGCTCCACCGCGGGCAGATCGCCTTCGACGTAGCGGGCGACGAGCGCGAGGGGCTGGATGTGCCTGATCTGCTGGCACTGTTCGAACGCTCCCGGGGGGAGGAGCTGGCGGACGACGGACTGCTTTTGGATTGACGACACGACTGGGGGAAACGATGAGCGAAACCAAATCGAAGAATTTCTGGCTCGGCAACGCCGTGCTCGTGGTGGCCATGATCGTGCTGCTGGAGTTCGGCAAGCTGTGGGAGGCCATCGGATTCCTGGCCATGGTGATCTGGATTGCGCTGGTGGCGCTGGGCGTCTACCTGCTGATGACCGACAAATCCGAGCCGCCGCCCTCCATGCCCGACTGAACATCGCGCGCCCCATCCATGGAGGCATCCTCGGGAAGCACCGCCGCCGCGCTTGACGACAGCGCCCAGCACAGCCGCGGACTGCTGCTGGTGACGGTGGCCACGCTGATCTGGAGCAGCGGCGGACTGATCGTGCGCGTGCTGGACACCGACCCCTGGACCACGATCCTCTGGCGTTCCACCTTCGCGACGCTGTTTCTGGTGGTCTACATCGCACTGCGCGAGCGTGGCCGCACACTGGCGGTATTTCTGCAGATGGGTCGGGCGGGGCTGCTGATTGCCGCCTGCTTCGCCGCCGCCTCCATCGGCATGGTAGTCGCCATCAGCCTGACAACCGTGGCCAACACCCTCATTATCCTCAGCGTTTCGCCGCTGATGGCGGCTGCGGTCGGCTGGGCGGCGTTGGGCGAGCGGCCGTCGCGCAGCAGCTGGCTGGCCATGGTGGCCGCCTCCTGCGGCGTGGCATTGATGGTATCGGACGACACCGGCAGCCACGGTGCCATCGCCGGGGATCTCATCGCGCTGGCCATCGCCGGTGCTCTGGCGGTGGGCCTCGTCACCATCCGCCGTCACCGCGAGGTGCGTATGACCCCCGCCACCTGCCTGGCCACATTGCTGGCGGCCGCCATCGCGCTGCCGCTGGCATCGCCCACGGCCGCGTCGGCCGGCGACTTTTCACTGCTGATCTTCTTCGGCGCCGGGCAACTGGGGCTGGGGCTGGCGCTGTTCACCTCCGGCGCGCGGCTGGCGCCCGCCGCCCAGGTAGCGCTGATCGGGCTGTTGGAACCCATCCTTGGGCCGGTCTGGGTCTGGCTGTTCCTGGGTGAAGCGCTGAGCCGGTCCGCCCTGTTCGGCGCGGGAATCGTCATCGCCTCGCTGATCGCCCACACGCTGCACGACCGCCGCCGCCAGCGCGCCGTGCCGCCGGCTATTTGATGACCAGCGGTTCGGGATCGATTGGGACGCCGCGCTGCGCCCGCTCGACCTCTGGCAACACGTCCATGCTCGGCCACAAGCCGCTTACCAGCGCCTCAGCGTAGCCGTTATCGAGACCGGCGCGACGCATGGCCTGCGCCTCCGTCTCAGCCGCGTAGCCGAGACGGTGCCATGCCGCGGTGATCCCGTCGTCCCCCGGTGTCAGCGTCAAATACCACCCGTCGCGGGTGCCGTCGTTCGCCGGCATTCCGATTACGCCCGCATTCAGCCACACGCCGCCCGCCACCGCCTGACCGAAAGGAATGCCACAGTGGCCGCCGACCACCACGTCGGCATGGGCCGCGCGCAGCTGGCGCACCTTGTCCTCCGCCGCGGTGGAGGGAAACACGAAGCGGTTGATCTGCTCCACGCCGCCATGGATCACCCGAAAACGTCGACCTTGCAGCGTAAAGGTGACGGCCCGAGGAAGATCGCGCATCCATGTCCGTTGTTGGTCGCCGATCTGCCGCGCGGCGTACGTGTACCACCCCACCGACAGCAGCGAGCAGGTGCTGCCCTCTTCGAAGCCACAGCCGCAGTCCGCGGCTTCGTTGCCCAGCGACTCCTCGCAGTTACCCATCACGACGGCAACGCCCCATTCGCGCAGCAGTCCGATGGTCGCTTCCGGCTGCGCACAATAGGCCACCACATCTCCGGTGCAGATGCAGTTGGCTGGCGGGATACCCAGTATCTGAGCCTGCTCCCGCATCGCCCGGGTGGCGGCCAGATTGCTGTAGGGCCCGCCGAAGATCAGCACCGGACCGGGCCGCAAGGTCAGAGGTTGGCAATCGCTCATCGTTAGCCCGACTCCGCCAGCAGATGCTTCAGATACTCCAGTCGGTGGCGCGATACGGCGATCTTCTCGGCGAGCACCTCGCTGGGCTCGTCAATGACGTAGAACACGTCCGGATAGAAAAACACATTGAAGCTGTCGAGATAGCGCACATTCTGCTTGTTGTCGAGCACCAGATTTTCGTCACCCCAGAGATCGATAACCTTCATTTCCGGTGATCGGTACCAGCGGTGCGCGGCAGAGACGAAATCCTGCAATTGCGCACGCGCCTTGGTCAGGCGCCGCAACAGCGGCACCACCTCCGATTCAAACGCCGGGTTGGCCAGATTGAACCAGCGCGTTACCACCCGCGCGATGGCCATCACCGTCACCTGGCCATCGACGCGGGTCTGCAAAAACACCGCCTTGGGGACGATGGCGCCCAACTGCGCCCGCAATTCCAGGTAGTCCCTCTGATAGATCTGAGTCTGGTGCATGCTGCACGGCCGGCGGTAGCGCTTGATGATGTAGTTGCGGATCAGACTCTTGCCGTCGCGCAAAAAGACGCGATTGACCTGCCAGGCATCGCAATGAAAGCCGCGGTCCGAAACAAACGTCGCGCGCAGCCGGGAGGTATCCAGGCAACCGACGTTGTTGGGAATGCGTAAACCGGATCTGCCCACGATAGACCGTTACCTTCCAAAACCTTCAGATGCGATGCCCCTCGACGATCCCCGGCACCGCGAACACCCGCCAGTGCAACTCGCAAAGCTGCCACCGAGCCCCATCGCACACCTCACACATACAGCGCCGAGGTATCCGCGAAGATCAGGTACTCCTCGATTCCGGCATCGGTTGTTTTCAACACGTTGGCGAAGGGTACCGTCAGCCGTGAGCCGTCGTGGCGGGTATACGATACCAGTCCGTGACAGATCAGACCGTCCGGCACCTCCCAACTGGCGACGATCTGGTGACTCAGCGCCTCGATGGAGGAGAAAAAACCGGCCACAAAGGCCTCGATCGCCGCCCGCCCTTCGGTCTGCGGCAGATTACCAAAGCGAAACCGGCAATCCTGCGTCAAGAAGGAGGCGAATGCTCGTGCATCCCTGCTGTCGATGGCATCGAATAGCTGATCTAATTGCTGGTGTTTGGACATCGATCACCTCTCAATCGTTTCAACTCGTCCTGGCGGGAGGGCAAACCGCGCACCCGTACCGAATTCTACCGATTTCCGACCGCTCCCCGCCTTCCCCGAGCACAGCTCGATCTGGGAATGGAATGCCTACTCACAACGCAGCCTCGTCACAAATACGCCCGGAGTTGTCGGACTCACCCCAACGGAGTCCGCAGCAAGCACGCTATTCGAAAAGATTTTCCATAAAACCAATTTATTCATACAGGAAATGCCGGATTGCACACGACCCGCCTCCGAATCGGTAGTGGAGTTCGCGATTCGCGATCGAAAATGTTGATTGTTGACATACGTTCCGGTAAGAAACTGCTGTATAAATCCGACGCAGCAGTGACTATAAAGCACATCCCGGCCGCACTGGGCACCTGCATGCAGCCGGAATGCCATCTGACAGGGATCCGAAGGAGTTCAACATGGGGCGTACAGCCAACCCCGACGTCGTGCATTCGAAAGAAAGCAAATCCCCCGACGCGACGGGCCGCAACGCCGCGGACCTGATCGTCTCCTATCTGGAACAGCTTGATATCGACTACGTATTCGGCGTGCCCGGCGGAGCCATCGAGCCGTTCTTCGATGCGCTGGCACGTTCGAAGCGCCGCGGCACCGTGGCACCCATCGTCGCGCGTCACGAAACCGGCGCAGGCTTCATGTGCGACGGTTACTACCACGAGACAGGCAAATTGGCGGTCGTGTGTTCGACATCCGGTCCAGGGGCAACGAACCTGGTAACCAGCGTCGCCAGCGCCTACGAAGAACGCGTGCCGATGTTGGTCATCACCGCCCAGACACCGCTCTACACTTTCGGGCGCGGCGCCGTTCAAGAATCGAGTTGTACCGGCGTCAACATTATGAGTCTGTTTCAATCCATAACCCGCTACAACAGCCTCGTGTCGCACATTACGCAGCTCGAGCACAAGCTGGCGGCAGCAATCATGACCGCATTTCAGTCTCCATACGGTCCCGTGCATCTCTCCATCCCCAGGGATATCCTGCAAACGCAACTCCCCGACGTAAAACCTGCATTCGATCTCAAGAATCTGCTGGTTAAAGCAACGCTGGTCGACGATCAGTCCGTGGATCGATTCATCGAGGACGTGTACAACAATCGCCGCTACGTCTTCGTGATCGGTGATGGTTGCGCAGATGCCATGAGCGAGATTTTAGCCGCCGCGAGACATCTGGGGGCGGACGTCGTCACCACCCCGCACGGGAAAGGCCTGGTCAGCCCTTATCATCCGCTGTTTAAAGGGGTCATCGGCTTCGCCGGACACGCCAGCGCCAACCAAGCGCTGCTCGATCCCTCGGTCGATCGCGTAGTCGCCATTGGAACCGCGCTTTCCGAGTTTGCGACCAACAATTGGGATTCCGAGACACTACTGAACGATCGACTGGTGCATGTCGATTCGGTCGAGTTCAACTTCACCCGTTCCCCGATGGCCAGAATGCACGTGCGCGGAGACATTCGTGAGGTATTCTCACGCTTGGTTGCACACCTCGAGCAAGCGGAACACCCGGTAGCGCAGACCCGCGTCGACCCACGCCCGGAATCCAGCGATTCGTGTATCAGGCCCTTCGAATTCGCCATACACGATCCTGAGAAATGCGTCGACGAATCGACCCCCATCAAACCGCAACGACTGATGACCGACCTCGCCCGGCTCTTTCCACCGCAAACGCGGTGGTTCGCCGACACCGGCTCAAGCATCGCCTGGGGGGTCCACTATCTACACCCCTACGATCGGCGCATCGAAAGCCGCAGACGCTCCTTCCCCGGCCGCCGCGAAGGACGCCGGAGACGGGCGGACTTCGTGTTTCGCACCACGGTCACCTTTTCCTCGATGGGATGGGCAATCGGCGCCTCCGTCGGCTCCGCCATCGGGTACCCCGACGCACCCACGGTCTGCATCACGGGTGATGGCTCCATGCTGATGAGCGGCCAGGAGATATCCACCGCCGTTCAGGAGAACCTGACCGTCATATTCGTCGTACTGAACGACGGCGGCTTCGGCATGGTTAAACATGGACAGCGGCTCGGAAACGCAGAACGAATCGGAACCGAGCTCCCGCCCACCGATTTCGCGATGCTTGCGCAGGCATTGGGAGCCGACTCTCACATCATTCGCTCGCCGCAGGATCTCGAAACTCTCGATATCGCAGCCATCTGCAACCGTGCCGGCCCCACCTTACTCGACGTCCGGATCGATCCCGAAGAGTGCCCGCCCATGGGCGCACGTGTTCAGATGCTGACGAAGAAATCTTCATGAGCAGCGACGAATGCATCCGATCGAGCCTCTGGTGGGAAGAGCCCGAACCCGACAATCCGTTCGCTGCGCGACGTGCCCTGTGCGCAGGCTACGACGTATTCGGCGAAGTCCTCGGCAACGCAAGCTGGGCCGAGTACGTCTACCTGCTGTTTAGGGGAGAGCGCCCTGCGCCCGAACAGGCGGCGCTATTCAACGATCTTGCCGTTGCACTCGCAAACCCCGGCCCGCGCGATCACAGCGTTCTCGCTGCGATGGCCGGCGGCGCAGGAGGCTCGACGCATGCCGCCAGCCTAACCGCTGCACTCGCCGTGGGAGCCGGTCAGCTGGGCGGGGCCCATGAGGTCGCGGCATGCGTTTCCGCGTGGACACGTTGCGGCACAGATCTGGAGGCCTGGAAGAATTTCATCGCTCAACCGGACCGGGACGACCGGCCCGACATATGGCCGGCCACCGACCACCCGCCCGGGTTCGACCCCAATGGTGCCTCCTGCCCCCTCCCGGTCCGGCAACTACTTTCCCACCTGGCTGCCCGATCGTGCGGGGGCGCGCTCCCGTGGTTGAACACCCACCGCGATCAGCTTGAGTTTTCCTCACAGCTGCCGCTAGCCATGACCGGGGTAGCGGCAGCGGCGCTGTGTGATCTCGGATTCGATGCCCAGCAGGCGGAAATGCTGTATCTCATATTGCGACTGCCGGGTGCGGGGGCTCACGCGTTGGAGCAGCAAGAGAAGGGATGGCGTAGCTACCCGTTTTATCGAGATGGCTTGGA
>JBNKCG010000086.1:0-47083 GCA_050287605.1 Gammaproteobacteria bacterium
CCTCCACCTGCGCATACCAGCGCTGGGGATGCGGCGCAAAAAACTGCAATCCTGTCCCAGCGAAGTGCTCATTCAGACTGACACACAGCGCCGCAGCGTCCTCCCTGCTTGGCGCCACATCCGGCAACAGCAGCATCTGCGCACTTTGCAGTTGCAAACTCACCGGATCGGCACATAACCAGTAATGCGCCGCAACCTCCAGACCGTCGGCAGCAGCACGAACCGGCGCAATGGATTGCACACCAAACGCGGCACACAGCCTGTCTTCCAGAGTCCCGGCAGGCAATGTGTCTGCTTTCCCGCGTGCCAGCAACTTTCCCAGCACAGGCAAATGCAGTCCGGCGCACACTTCGTCAGCGATGTCTTGCGGGGGAATCAGGTCGGGAATGATCAAATGTAATTGTTTCATTTCGGCAGTTTACCATCCCGCAATACAGGCTCTTGTGGCACACTAGCGCCCTTCAATATTTCGAACTGCCGCCTTGCAACCCTACGAACTCTTCATCGGCCTGCGTTACACTCGCGCCAAGCGCCGCAACCACTTCATCTCCTTCATCTCCCTCAGTTCGATCCTGGGTATCGCGCTGGGCATCACCGCGTTGATCACGGTGTTGTCGGTGATGAACGGATTTGAGAAGGAGCTGCGCGAACGCATCCTGGGCATGGCCAGCCATGCCACCATCAGCGGTGCCAACGAAGGGCTCGCCGACTGGCGCAGCGCCGAGCGCGTGGCCCGCGAGAACCCGCGGGTGATCGGCGCGGCGCCCTACGTCAACGCGCAGGTGATGCTGAGTTTCGGCGATACGGTGAGCGGTGCACTGCTGCGCGGCGTGCTGCCCGAGGAGGAACCCGAGGTATCCGATGTGGCGGACAAAATGCTGGTGGGCCAGCTGTCCGATCTCAAGCCGGGTGAGTTCGGCATTGTGCTGGGCAAGGAGCTCGCCTATGCCATGGGCGTGCGCGCGGGCGACAAGGTGACGGTGGTGACGCCGCAGGCGAGCGTAACGCCTGCCGGTATCCTGCCGCGCTTCAAGCGCTTCACGGTCATCGGGCTGTTCGAAGTGGGGATGTACGAATACGATCGTAATCTGGCGTTCATTCACATGGCGGATGCCGCCAAGCTGTTGCGCATGGACGATCGCGTCTCCGGGGTGCGGCTCAAGCTCGACGACCTGTTCCAGGCACCGCAGGTGGTGCGTGAGATCGCGCGCCAACTGGGCGGCGCGCTCTACATCAGCGACTGGACGCGTCAGCACGCCAACTTCTTCCGCGCCATCCAGACCGAAAAGCGGGTGATGTTCATCATCCTGCTGCTCATCGTCGCCGTGGCGGCGTTCAACATCGTCTCCACCCTGGTGATGGTGGTGACGGATAAACAGGGCGACATCGCTATTCTGCGCACGCTGGGCATCACCCCCGGCAGCGTGATGGCGGTGTTCATCGTCCAGGGTGCGCTGATCGGGCTGATCGGCATGCTGCTGGGGGTGGTGGGCGGCGTAGCGCTGGCGCTCAACGTGGAGACCATCGTGCCGGCCATCGAACAGCTGTTCGGCATCCGTTTTCTTTCACCGGATGTTTACTACATCAGCGAGTTGCCGTCGGAACTGCACTGGGACGACGTGTTGCGCATCGGCGGCGTGGGTTTTGCGTTGAGTCTGGTGGCGACGCTCTACCCGGCGTGGCGCGCGGCGCGCACCCAACCGGCAGAGGCGCTGCGCTATGAGTGACGCGAGCGACGCGGAGTCGGGTGCGCAGATGATTCTGGCCTGCCAGGGGTTGGCGCGCGTCTTCAGCGAGGGTGACCTGCAGACCGAGGTGCTGCGCGGGGTGGACTTCAGTGTCGCCGCGGGCGAGCGGGTGGCCATCCTGGGGGCGTCGGGATCGGGTAAGAGCACGCTGCTGCACCTGCTGGGCGGTCTCGATGTGCCTACCTCCGGTGAGGTGACCATCGACGGTCAGGTGACGCGGCGCATGAGCGAAGCGGCGCGCGGCCGCCTGCGCAACCGGGTGCTGGGCTTCGTCTACCAGTTTCATCATTTGCTGCCGGAGTTTTCGGCGCTGGAAAACGTCGCCATGCCGCTGCTCATTCAGGGTGTGGCGCCGGCGCTGGCGCAACGGCAGGCACGGGAGATGCTGGCGCGCGTGGGACTGGACAATCGTGAGCGGCACCGTCCCGGTGAGCTTTCGGGCGGTGAGCGTCAGCGCGCTGCCGTCGCACGCGCCCTGGTGACCGGTCCCAAGTGCGTGTTGGCCGACGAACCCACCGGCAACCTGGACCGGCGCAACGCCGAACAGGTCTACGACCTGATGGTGGAGTTGAATCGTGAGCTGGGTACCAGCCTGGTGATGGTGACCCACGACCTGGAGCTGGCGGCGCGCATGGATCGCGTCTGCACCCTGGAAGACGGCCGCTTCACCAGCGACTCGCCGTAAGGCGGCGGTTACCGGGGATCTTGGTCGTCGCGGGAATCCGCGGTGACTTCCGGATGGGCGGGCTTCCTACCGCGGCGCAGGCGCCGTGCCTTCCAATCGCGAATCACGTGCAGGCGCCAGAAGCTGCGCATCAGCACATATCCAGTTGCCGCGGCGATCACGCCGCAAACGAAACAGCCCAGTAGAAACGGTTCCCAGATGCGCGCCAGTTCGCGGCTCAGCCACTCCAGCGAAATGGAGAACTGCACGTCGCTCACCGGCGTGCCCAGAATCCAGGTTCCCACCAGGTAGCAGAAGTAGAAGATGGGGGGCATGGTCACCGGGTTGGTGACCCACACCAGCCCCACCGAAATGGGCAGGTTGACGCGAAACAGTATCGCACCCGCCGCAGAGAGCACCATTTGAAAGGGTACCGGCACGAAGGCGTTGAACAGTCCCAGCGCAAAGGCACCCGACACGGAGCGCCGATTCAAATGGAACAGGTTGGGATCGTGCAGCAGACGCCCAAAGATACGCAGGTGCTTGTGCTCGCGGATCTTATGGTGATCCGGCATGAACCGTTTTATGATCTTTTTCGCCACCGGCTGATTCGAGTCGGATGGAGTGAAGACCGCTGCCGCTAGGATGCGGTGCGGGTACCTGCCAGGAGTGGGGTTGGTCGGTTCCGTCCGGGTAACCAAGTCTCCTGGCGGCACATTATCCACTATTTTCCGCAACGGAACATGATCGCAGGGACGCTTGCCTGGATGATGGGAATCGCAGCACTGCAGTGGCTGCCCGCGCTTCCCTCGCTGCTCTGGAGTGTTTGCCTTCCCGTGGCGCTGTTGGTGGCGTGGCGCCGTCCGCGATGGCGTTGGGCGGCCCTGGCGCTGGCAGGTTTCCTGTGGGCGCTGCTGCATGCGCACTGGCTACTGGCCCGCGAATTGCCCCACGACCTGGAGGGCGTCGATGTGCAGGTTGTGGGCCGCGTGGCGGGACTCCCTGAACGTGACGGTGAGCGCCTGCGGTTTCTGTTCGACGTCGAAACGCTCACCCGGCAGGGGCGTTCGTACCGGACGCCGGGGCGCATCCGTCTGAGTTGGTACCGCGATGCCCCGCCGCTCACCAGCGGCGAAACGTGGCGCCTGCAGGTACGCCTCAAGCGGCCGCGCGGGTACCGCAATCCCGGCGGCTTTGACTACGAGCGTTGGCTGTTCAGCGCTGGGATACGCGCTACCGGCTACGTGCGTGTCCACGCCGACAACGGCCACCTGGCGGATGCCTGGCGTGGGCGTGCGGGGGTGGACGCGGTGCGAGCGCGCGGTGTGGCGGCGATGAGCCGTCTGCTGCCCGATGCCGCGGGGCGCGGTGTCTTGGCTGCCCTGGGGCTGGGGTATCGCGGCGACATCGACGATGCTCAATGGACGGTTCTGCGCCGTACCGGTACCAGTCATCTAGTGGCCATCTCGGGACTGCACGTGGGGCTGGTGGCGGGCCTGGTGTTTCTGTTGGTGCGCGCCGGCTGGGCGCGCTGGCCGCGCGCGGCGCTGTGGCTGGCGGCGCCGCGGGCCGAGGCGGCCGCCGCGGTGTTGGGGGCTTTGGGGTATGCGGCGCTGGCGGGATTTTCGATTCCCACCCAGCGGGCGTTGATCATGGTAACCGTCGTGATGGGGGCGGTGCTGGCGGCGCGTGCGCTGCGCCCGGCGCGTACCCTGTTCGTGGCCTTGGCGCTGGTACTGGCCTGGGACCCCGGCGCGCTGCTGGGGGTGGGGTTCTGGCTCTCGTTTGCCGCCGTCGGCGTCATCCTCTGGACACTGGTGGGAGAGCGCGGCGGACGGCCCGCCTGGCGCCGTTGGGTGAGCGTCCAGGGCGCGGTGACCCTGGGGTTGTTTCCGCTGCTGGCGCTGGCGTTCGGGCAGGTTTCGCTGGTGGCGCCGCTGGCCAATCTGCTAGCCATTCCCTGGGTCGGGTTTGTGGTGGTCCCACTGACCCTGGCGGGCGTCGTATTTCTGCCCCTCAGCGATACCCTGGCGGGGCTGTTATTGCACGGCGCGCACGTTGCACTGAGCGCCCTGTGGCCGCTACTGGAGGGTTTGGCGGATCTGCCCGTGGCGCTCTGGCAGTTGCCCGAACCACCGCTGTGGACGTTGCCCCTCGCCGCCGCAGGCGTGCTGGCGCTGTTGCTGCCGCGGGGTATCCCGCTGCGGGCGCTGGGTGCGGTGATGCTGATGCCGGTCGCCCTGGTGGCCGCGCATCCGGGGCCACCCGCCCAGGGTTTTCGGCTGACGCTGCTGGATGTGGGGCAGGGGCTGGCCATGGTGGTGCGCACCGCCCGCCATACGCTGGTTTACGACACCGGTCCGGGATTCGCCAGCGGGTTCGACACCGGCGCCGCAGTGGTGGTGCCCTACCTGCGCAGCGTCGGTGTCCAGCACGTGGATCGTCTGCTGGTGAGTCACGGCGACAGCGATCATAGCGGCGGCGTTGCCTCGGTGCTGGCGGCGTTACCGGTGGAGGATCTGCGGCGGGCACCGCAACCCGGCGAAGCGCTGCACGCGGACAACTGCCAGGCGGGGCAGCGCTGGGTATGGGACGAGGTCGAGTTCGCCGTGCTGAATCCGGTCGCCGGATTCGACGATCCGCAGGAGGAGAACGACCACTCGTGCGTGTTGCGCATTCGGGCCGGCGGTCACGCCGCGCTGCTCACCGGTGACATCGAACGCAGGGCGGAGGTCGGGCTGGTGCGGAGGGACCGGGAGGCGCTGTCTGCGGATCTCGTGGTGATGCCCCACCACGGCAGCGCGACCTCGTCTACGCGCGCCTTCGTCGCGGCGGTGCGGCCCCGCCTGGCGTGGGTGAGCAGCGGCTACGCCAATCGCTGGGGGTTCCCCAAGCCGGAGGTGGTGCTGCGCTATCGGGAGGTCGGGGCGGAGGTTTGGGACAGTGCCCGGTACGGTGCCCTGGAGATCTCCGTCGACCCCCGGCGCGGGCTGAGCGCGCCGCGGCGTTGGCGTTTGGAGGCCCGCCACTACTGGAACGCCGCCAGCCTTTGAGTCCGTGATCGCGTCGTCCGGATCGCCGCTGCGCAGGAACGACGACAGCGTTGTCACATCGTCGGCGGCGCGGTTAGAGTTCGTCTCGCCAAATCGAGTACCATAGCGCCTTTGGCCTGACGCCGCGACCGATTCCGGCTACGCGGGACGGGTTACGGCGACTACGAGGGGAGCGTGTAAGTGCTTGAGCTGATCAAATCGGGCGGCTGGCTGATGGTGCCCATCATTGCCTGTTCCATTCTTTCCCTTGCCATCGTCGCCGAACGTTTCTGGTCGCTGCAGACCAAGCGGGTGCTGCCCAAGCACCTGGTCGCCCAGGTGTGGCACATGTACCGCAACGACCAACTCGATGCCAACCGCGTGCAGGCGCTGCGCAAGGGGTCGCTGCTGGGACGGATTCTGGCCGCCGGCTTGGTCAACCTGCACCACGACCGCGAGATCATGAAGGAGGCCATCGAAGAGACCGGGCGCCAGGTGGTCCATGAGTTGGAGCGCTATCTCAACACCCTGGGTACCATCGCTTCCATCTCGCCGCTGCTCGGGCTGCTGGGCACGGTTATCGGCATGATCCAGGTCTTCGCCGCCATCGTCGGCCACGGCGTGGGCGACCCGACCATCCTGGCGGGCGGTATTTCGCAGGCGCTGATCACCACCGCCGCGGGCCTTTCGGTGGCGATTCCCACGCTGATGTTCTACCGCTTCTTCCGCGGCCGCGTGGACGAGTTGGTGGTGCGCATGGAAGAGGAGGCGCTGAAGATGGTGGAGGTGATGCACGGGCAGCGCGAACGCGAGGGCGAAGAGGAGGGCGTTGCCAAGTGAATCTGCGCCCGATCCGCAAGGAAGAGCCGGACATCAATCTCACGCCGCTCATCGACGTGGTGTTTCTGCTGCTGATCTTCTTCATGGTCTCCACCACCTTCAACCGCGAAGCGGAGCTGAAGATCCAGCTGCCGGAGTCGTCGGGCGAAGAGCGCAAGCAGCCGCCGGAGGCCATCGAGATCACCATCGATGCGCAGGGGCGCTACTTCGTCAATCGTCAGGAGGTGCTCAACGATCGCCTGCAGACGCTCAAGCAGGCCATCGCCAAGGTGGCCGCGGGGCGCAGCGATCCGCCCTTGGTCATCAGCGCCGACGGCCGTGCCCCCCATCAGGCGGTGATTAGGGCCATGGATGCCGCGCGCCAGTTGGGCATCGTCCACCTCACCTTCGCCACGCGGCAGACGCCCGAGGAGTGAACCGTGCGGCACTGCGCGCACCCCGGCCAGCCGACTTGCCGTCGTCACCGCTAACCCCCGCTGGACGGCGGCGCGAGGGGTTGCACGCCCTCGAACACTACTGGTACAGCGAACGGCCGCTGGTGCGGCTGCTCATCCCTCTCTCCTGGCTCTACCGGCTGCTGGTCGCGCTGCGTCGTCTGGCCTACCGCGTGGGAGTGCTGCGCGTCTCGCGTCTGGAAGTGCCGGTGATCGTGGTGGGCAACATCACCGTGGGGGGTACCGGCAAGACGCCGCTGGTGGCGTGGCTTGCGGGGTTTCTCCAACGTCACGGCTACACACCGGGTCTGGTCAGCCGCGGCTACGGCGGCGCCGCTTCCCAGTGGCCGCAACAGGTGCGTCCCGACAGCGATCCCGTTACCGTGGGCGACGAGGCGGTGCTGCTCGCCGGGCGCAGCGGCTGTCCCATGGCGGTGGGTCCACGACGTGTGGATGCTGCGCGTGCGTTGCTACGCTACCGGCACTGCGACATTCTGCTCTCCGACGACGGTCTGCAGCACTACGCCCTGGGGCGCGACGTGGAGATCGCGGTGGTGGACGGCGTGCGGCGTCTCGGCAACGGGCATCTGCTGCCGGCAGGCCCGCTGCGCGAACCCCGACGCCGTCTGCGGCGCGTCGATTTTATCGTCGCCAACGGCGGCGGCGGCCACGGGGAATACGGGATGAAGCTGCGTCCCGGGCTTCCGCGGCCGGTGGATGGGAGTGGCGGGCCCATCGCCTGGGACCATTTCCAGGGCGGAGCGGTGCACGCCGTGGCCGGCATCGGCCATCCGGCACGCTTTTTCGAGACCTTGCGCCAGCAGGGGCTCGCCATCGAGGAGCATGCCTTTCCCGACCACCATCGCTACGGCGCTACCGATTTCGATTTCGCCGCGCCCGGTGACGCCATCCTGATGACCGAAAAAGATGCGGTAAAATGCCGCCACTTAGGCCGCCCCAATCTCTGGTACGTCCCGGTGGACGCCGAGTTGGACCCCCGTTTCGGCGAGCGTTTGCTGGCCCTGCTGGAGAGGAAGAAATCGCGTGGATAAGAAGCTGCTGGATATCCTGGTCTGCCCGGTCTGCAAAGGGCAACTGGTCTACAAGAAGGCCGAACAGGAGTTGGTCTGCAAAGCCGATCGCCTGGCCTACCCGATACGCGACGACATACCGGTGATGCTGGAGGACGAGGCGCGCCAGCTGCCGGCGGACGAGGAGGTCTGATTGGGTTTCAAGGTCGTCATCCCCGCGCGCTACGCATCGACGCGCCTGCCGGGGAAACCGCTGCGCGAACTGGCCGGCCGTCCCATGCTGTGGCACGTCCACCAGCGCGCGCTGGAGAGCGGTGCCCAGGAGGTGGTCATCGCCACCGACGATGTCCGCATCCGCGATGCCGCGCGCGAATTCGGCGCGGACGTGTGCATGACCGCCGATTCGCACCCCTCGGGGACCGACCGCATCGAAGAGGTGACCCGGGTGCGCGGTTGGGATGACGAAACGGTGGTGGTCAACCTGCAGGGGGATGAGCCGCTGATGCCGCCGGCGCTGCTCGCGCAGGTGGCCGACGGATTGGCCACTCACACCTATGCCGGCATGGCCACGCTGTGTACACCTATCGGCGACGCCGAGGAGTTGTTCGACCCCAACGTGGTGAAAGTGGTGCGTAACCAGCGTGGCGATGCCCTGCTGTTCAGCCGCGCGGCGTTGCCGTGGGATCGCGAAGGGTTCCGCGAGCAGCCGCCGCACCTGGAGCCGCAGGCGGCGCACGCCCGCCATATCGGACTGTATGCCTATCGCGTGGGATTTCTGCAGCGCTACGTCACGTGGCCGCCGTGCGCGTTGGAGCGCACCGAGTCGCTGGAACAGCTGCGCGTGCTGTGGAACGGTGAAAGCATCTACGTGGCCGAGGCGGCGCAGCCCCCCGGTCCCGGGGTCGATACGGAGCGCGACCTGGAACAGGTTGCGCGGCTGCTCGGGCAACGGGGCGGCGGCGATGGCTGAACGCGACGATCCGACGGACCACTCCATCGCCGTGCTGTTCTGCTGCATGGGCAACATCTGCCGCTCGCCTACTGCGCACGGCGTTTTCCGCCAGTTGGTGATCGAGCAAGGTCTGGCTCACCGTGTGTTGGTCGATTCCGCGGGTACTCATGCCTACCACGTGGGCGAGCCGCCGGACCGACGCTCCCAGCAAGCCGCCGCGACGCGAGGGATCGATCTCAGCGATCTGCGCGCGCGGGCCGCCGTGGCGGAGGATTTCGAGCGTTTCGACTACGTGCTGGCCATGGACCACGACAATCTCGCCGCTCTGCGCCGCTTGCGTCCGGCACAATGCCGTGCGGAGTTGCGCCTGTTCATGGAGTTCGCCCCGCACGCCACGCTGCAAGAGGTGCCCGATCCCTACTACGGTGGTGCCCGCGGCTTCGAACAGGTGCTGGACATGGTGGAGAGCGCGGCGCACGGTCTGTTGCAGACGGTGCGTGAACGGCTCGCTCAAACCGGGACGTAAAAAAAAAGCGGACCCGCGTGGGTCCGCCCTTTCTTCATCGCCTTGCGGCGACAACTCCCACTCAAGTGTCGTCTGGACGCGGCGCCGGTGCGCTCTCTGCGGTGCGTGTTTCACCGGGCGCAGGTGCTGGAGCCGGCGCTCGTGGTGGTTGCGCTGCGGGTGCCGCGCCGCCAGTCACCACAGGTGACGCCGTGGCGCCGGGCGCCGGCGAGACCGGGATGCTCGGACGCGGGGTCGCAGGCGGCGTCACCGGAATCGGTGCCGCGGCCGGGGCGCGCTCGGGCGTCGGCGGGGTGGCGGGTGCGGGTGCCGGACGCGGCTCGGGAGCCGCGGCGGTTGGCGGTGCCGGTGCCTTGGGGGGCTCCACAGGCGGGCGGGCTATCGGGGGTGTCGCAGCTTCCGGTGCACGTGCGGGCGCCTGATTCTGACTGCCGGGTGCAGGCGTAGGTGCCGGTGCCGGGGGCGCCACTGGCCGAGGCACCGGGGGAGTGTCGGGTGATCGCGGAGCTTCAGCCGCGGGTTTTGGCGCCGCCGGGGGCACGTCGGGAAGCAACGGTTTTACCGGCGGGGCGACGGGTGACGGAACAGGCGGATTTACCGGCGCCGGACGGGCAACCGCCGGCGGTACCGCGGGCGGAGGCGTGACCGTGGGTGCAGGCTTCGGTTCGCTGCCCGCAGGTGGCGCGGAGACGGGCGGGCGAACGGGTTGCGCCGCGGTATCCGCAGGACGTTGCACAGGCGCCGCTGGCGGTGCGCTGGGAGACGGGGAGGCGGGCGCCGGTTTCTGAGCAGAAGGTGCTGCACCCATGTCGGTCGAGCGCGGGGCAGGGGGCGCCGGTTTGTCCAGGTCGCGCGGGGAGTCCACCGGTTTCGGCGCTTGCTCCGCGGCGACCGGATGCTCATGCTCCTGAACCGTACCCTGTGGCTGTGCGTTGTCGCCGCCATCGCGTTCACCGCGGCCACCCGAACGGCGCCGACCTCCGCGTCGTCCACGGCGGTTGCGGCTGCGGCCGCCGGCCTCTGCGCTGTCGTCGGGAGCGCTAGCTGCCGGTTCGGGTCCCCGGTTGGCGGGGGCGGGGGCCTGGGTTTGGCGCTCCGCGTCGCGCGGCGCCTTGGATTCGTCGCTGCGCCGCGCTGCGGTCTTCTCTTTGGTGTTACCGTTGGCGCCGCCGCTGTCGCGCGGGCTGCTGCGGCGGGCGTCGCTGTTGCCCTGGGCACGCCGCGGACGCCGCTCCTGGCCGCGTCTCTGAGGTTCGTTGCGCGCCGCCCGGGCGCGCCCCGCGTTGTCACGCTTGACGGGTTTGGCGGGCTGCTTTTCAGGCGCTGCTTCGGCCTCGGCTTTGGCGCCGCCGAATAGACCGCCGAACAGACGCTTGAAAAAGCCCGCTTCGGCGGCTTGTGGTTTTTCCTCCTGCCGCGGCGGAGCGGGGCTGCGCGGGGCGACGGTTTTGACGGCCGGCTCCTCTACCGGAGTGCGGTGGGTTTCCGCCGTATCCGGGATCACCTCCTGGGCCGTCTCGATCAGCTCGTAGCTGGGCCGGCTCTCCCCGTCTTCGGCAACTTCGTTTTCCCGCTGTCGTACCACTTGGTACTGCGGGGTGGTGAGATGCGGATTGGGGAGCAGCACTACGCGTATCTTGTTGCGCTCCTCCAACGCCTGGATCATGTCGCGCTTTTCGTTGAGCAGGAAGGTGGCGACCTCCACCGGCAACTGCGCCACCACGCGTGCGGTGTTGCCCTTCATCGCCTCTTCTTCGACGATGCGCAGGATCGACAATGCGAGCGATTCCACGCTGCGGATGGTGCCCTGGCCGTTGCAGCGCGGGCAGACAATCTGACTGGATTCTCCCAGCGAGGGCCGCAGCCGCTGGCGCGACATCTCCAACAGTCCGAAACGCGAGATGCGGTTGATCTGGACCCGCGCGCGATCCTGCTTGAGGGCATCCTTGAGTCGGTTTTCCACTTCGCGCTGGTTGCGCGCCGGGGTCATGTCGATAAAGTCGATGACGATCAGGCCGCCGGTATCGCGCAGCTTCAGCTGGCGTGAGATCTCGTCCACCGCCTCCAGGTTGGTGTTGAGCGCGGTCTCCTCGATGTCGCCGCCCTTGGTGGCGCGCGAGGAATTGACGTCGATCGTGGTCAGCGCCTCGGTGTGGTCGATGACGATGGCGCCGCCCGAGGGCAGGCGCACCTCGCGGTTGAAGGCGCTTTCGATCTGGCTTTCGATCTGGAAGCGGTTGAACAGTGGGATGGCGTCGGTGTAGAGCTTTATCTTGTTCAGGTTGTGGGGCATCACCTGTTCCATGAAGACCCGCGCCTGGCGATGGACCTCGGCATCGTCGATGAGGATCTCGCCGATCTCCTGGCGCAGGTAGTCGCGCAGCGCGCGGATGATCAGGTTGCTCTCCTGGTAGATGAGGAACGGTGCGCTGCGCGCGGCAGCGGCGCGCTCGATGGCGTCCCACAGGTGCAGCAGGTAGTCCAGGTCCCACTGCAGCTCGTCGACCGAGCGGCCGACACCGGCGGTGCGGATGATCAGGCCCATGCTCTCGGGGATCTCCAGCTCGCTCAGGGCATCGCGCAGTTCGCTGCGGTCGGCGCCCTCGATGCGGCGTGATACGCCGCCGGCGCGCGGGTTGTTGGGCATCAGTACCAGGTAGCGTCCGGCCAGACTGACGAAGGTGGTGAGCGCAGCGCCCTTGTTGCCGCGCTCCTCCTTCTCTACCTGAACCACCAGCTCCTGGCCCTCTTTAAGGGCGTCCTTGATGTTGACGCGCCCCTCGCCCTCCTGGGCAGAGGATGAGAAGTAACTGCGGGCGATCTCCTTCAGGGGCAGGAAGCCGTGACGCTCGCTACCGTAGTCAACGAAGGCGGCTTCCAGGCTGGGTTCGATGCGGGTGATGCGGCCTTTGTAGATGTTGGCCTTTTTCTGTTCCCGGGCGACGGTTTCGATGTCCAGATCGTAGAGCTTCTGGCCATCCACCATAGCAACGCGCAACTCTTCCGGTTGAGTTGCGTTGATCAACATTCTTTTCATGCGGAGTATCTCTCCGCGCCTGCATGTCAGTTACGGTCACGGCGGACCGGCTGGCGGGATCCACCGGCGGCCGGTGCGCTGGGCACGCGGCAACGGCTGGCGGACGTTGAGCCAGGCTGGAATGTCGGCGGTCTCGCGACGGATCTCCTGATGCAGCGCCTCGGCGGTTTTTTACCGGGGAGGGAGCGCGGTCTTGGGCGGCTTCCCTTGGGCGCGATCGGCGTTCCGCTCAGCGGTTGCGGCCAACTTCCAGGTCCGCGTGTGAGGCGACACGGACATGGGCGCTTTGTACGGTGTCGCCCTTGGAAAGGGGTCGGGCGACTTCAACCCTGATCGAGCCGGCACCGCAAAGCGACGGCTCGGGAAACTCGGTTAACGCAGTGTCATCGCTGCTGTGGTCGGTTCTTCCGCGGGAATATTCTGCAGAGGTACTACCCGATCATGCGCGGGGCCGCAGACCTCGTCGATCTGCGCAAACGCAATGACCATGCCAATATATCAGCCTTCGCGCAGACCATCAATTGGAAACGCTAATGATATCATTGGCCTATGAATGAACCTCGAAGTTCCACGTTATCCGCCGTCCGGGTGCTGGTGATCGCCGCCGACGATGCCGGGCAGCGCATCGACAACTACCTGATTCGTCACCTGAAAGGGGTTCCCAAGAGCCGCATCTACCGCATCCTGCGCAAGGGTGAGGTGCGGGTGAACAAGGGGCGCATCGATGCCGCCTATCGGTTGCAGAGCGGTGACCAAGTGCGCATCCCACCGGTGCGCATAGGAGAATCGCGGCCGGTGCAGCCCGGCGGTGGTGCGGTCGAGCGGCTGCGCGATGCGGTTTTGTACGAGGACGAGCGCCTGTTGATCCTCAACAAGCCTTCGGGAATGGCGGTGCACGGCGGTAGTGGTGTCAGCTTCGGCGTGATCGAGGCGATGCGCCACCTGCGTCCTGAGCTGAAGTCGCTGGAGCTGGTGCACCGCCTGGACCGGGAGACCTCCGGCTGTCTGTTGTTGGCCAAGCGACGCAGCACCCTGCGTCAGCTCCACGAGCTGGTGCGCAGCAATGCCATGGACAAGCGCTATCTTGCGCTGCTGTGCGGGGCATGGAAGGGCGGCGACCGCCACATCGATGCGCCCTTGCTCAAGAACGTGCTGCGTAGCGGCGAACGCCAGGTTCGGGTGGATGCACAGGGCAAGCCTTCCGCGACGCGCTTTCATCCGCTGTCGGTGTACACCGACGCCGCGCTGGTGGAGGCACAACTGATGAGCGGGCGTACCCACCAGATCCGGGTCCATGCCGCCCACATGGGCTACCCTGTAGCGGGTGATCCCAAGTATGGCGATGAACAGTGCAACCGCACGCTCAGGGCGTTGGGTTTGAAGCGGCTGTTTCTCCACGCCCATCTGTTGGCGTTCACCCTTCCCGAACCGCGGCGGGAGATTCATGTCAGCGCGCCGCTCGACGACGAATTGAAGACGGTACTCGATGCGCTGGCCACCTGACGGGATGTGCGCCGGATGCGCGCCGGGGCCGGCGCCCGCCCAGAGCTGACCAAATGACACACGCTTTCCAACTGCTGATATTCGATTGGGACGGCACCCTGATGGATTCGGAGGCGCGCATCGTCGCTTGCATGCGCGCGGCCGTGGAGGACCTGGGGCTGGCGCCGCTGGCCCACGCCCAGATGAGCAACGTCATCGGACTGGGGTTGCAGGAGGCCATCGACATGTTGTTTCCGGGCGCCGACGCCGCGTTCGCCAGCGAGTTCGTCGAGCGTTATCGCCACCATTTTCTGGGTCAGGACACGACCCCTTCGGCGCTGTTCCCCGGCGCCTACGAGACCTTGGAAAGTCTGCACGAAGCGGGTTATTGGCTCGCCGTGGCCACTGGGAAAGGGCGTCGCGGGTTGGACCAGGCGCTGGCGGATACCGGATGCGCGCGCTTTTTCCACATGACGCGCTGTGCCGACGAGACCGCCTCCAAACCGCACCCCGAGATGGTGTTGGATATTCTCGACACGCTGGGGGTTGAACCTGAGGCGAGCCTGATGATCGGCGATACCGAGTACGATATGCAGATGGCGCGCAACGCCGCCACCCACGCCTTGGCGGTCTCCTACGGTGTGCACGCGGTGGAGCGTCTGCTGCGCCACGAACCGCTGGGGTGTCTGGACGATATCCGGGAGCTGCCGCCGTGGCTGGAGGCGCGCCGGGATTCAACGTCGCGGCGCTGAACCGCAAACCAACAACGAGGGAATACGATGGAATCGACGCCGAATCAGGGAGCCCCGACAGATCCCTGGACCCAAGGGCCCGAGCGTTCGCCCGCCCCCATGTCCGGAGCAGGTGACTGGCAGCAGCAGGTCCTGGAGAAGGTGCTGCTGGAGTCGGTGCGCGAGCAGCGCCGCGCCCGGCGCTGGGGCATTTTTTTCAAGACCCTGACCTTCGTCTACCTGTTTGCGCTGTTGGCGCTGTTCCTCGGTAACTGGAAGGAAGCGGCGCCCCTTCCCAGCGGCCGCCACACGGCGTTGGTCGAGATCGACGGGCTCATCGCGGCCGGTCAGGATGCCAACGCCGACGACATCGTCAGCGCGCTGCGCGCCGCTTTTGACGACGCCAAAACCGCCGGCGTGATCCTGCGCATCAACAGCCCGGGCGGCACGCCGGTGCAGGCCGGGTACATCTCCGACGAGATCAAACGGCTGCGCGCGTTGCATCCGGATGTCCCGCTCTATGCCGTGGTGACCGATATGTGCGCATCGGGCGGCTATTACATTGCCGCCACTGCGGACAAGATCTACGCCAACCGGGCGAGCATCGTCGGTTCCATCGGGGTGCGCATGGACAGTTTCGGGTTCGTCGAGGCGCTGAAGAAGCTGGGCGTCGAGCGGCGCCTGCTCACCGCGGGTCAGAACAAGGGAATGTTGGATCCTTTCCAGCCGCTGAAGCAGGATGAAGTGCAGCATCTCAAAGGCATGCTGAACACCATCCATCGCCAATTCATCGTCGCGGTCAAGGAGGGGCGGGGTGATCGCCTCAAGGACGATCCGGAGCTGTTCACCGGACTGATGTGGACCGGCGAACAGGCGTTGGAGCTGGGATTGGTGGATGAGCTGCGCAGCGCCGGCGAGGTGGCGCGCGACGTGATCGGTGTCGAGCAGATCCGCAACTACACCGCGCGGCGCGACCTGCTGCAGCGCGTGACGGATCGATTGGGCATGGCCATGGCCAACGCCATGATGAAAGCGGGTAGCGGCGTTATCCGCTGAGGTGGGTTCACAGGACCGGGTAGCCAGCCTGTTCCAGCATGGAGATCAGCCGAATCAGCGGCAGGCCGATCAAGGCGTTGGGGTCGTCGCCCTGCATCTTTTCGAACAGGGCGATACCCAGGGCTTCGGAGCGGAAACTGCCGGCACAGTTGTAGGGCTGTTCGCGCTGCAGGTAGCGTTCGATCTGGCCGTCGTCGAGGCGGCGGAAGGTGACTTTAAAGGGCACTACGTCCAGTTGCGCCGTGCCGCTGGCGGCGTCGAGCAGGCACAGTCCGGTCAGGAAACGCACGCTACGCCCCGAGGCGTTGCGTAACTGAGTCACCGCGTTGGCATGATCGCCGGGCTTGCCGATCACTGCGCCGTCCAACACCGCCACTTGGTCGGAGCCGATGATCAACCCGGTGGGGTACTGCACGGTCACCGCGCGCGCCTTGGCTTCCGACAGGCGTTTCACCAAGTCGTGCGGTGACTCGCCGGGCAACGCCGTTTCATCCACGTCAGGCGCCGCGGTGGCGAACTCGAATCCCAGACGCTCCAGCAACGCCTTGCGGAAAGGCGAGGTCGATGCCAGGACCAGCGTCGGGCGATTACTGCTCACGAGGCTGTTCCTTACCCGCCGATGATGGCCAGCAATACGCCGGCGGCGACCGCCGACCCGATCACGCCGGCGACGTTGGGGCCCATGGCGTGCATCAGCAGGAAGTTGTGGTGATCGCTCTCCAGACCCACCTTGTTGACCACGCGCGCCGCCATCGGCACCGCCGAGACCCCGGCCGCCCCGATCAGGGGATTGACCTTGCCGCCGCTGAGGCGGCACATCAGCTTGCCCATCAGCACGCCGGCCGCGGTGCCGACGGCGAAGGCAATGGCGCCGAGGCAGAGTATGCCCAGCGTCTCGAGCTTGAGAAACTTGTAGGCGGAGAGTTTCGATCCCACGGCCAGGCCCAGCATGATGGTGACGATGTTGATCAGTTCGTGTTGCGCGGTGCGGCTGAGTCGCTCCACCACTCCGGATTCACGCAGCAGGTTGCCGAACGTCAACATGCCGATGAGCGGGGCGGCGCTGGGCAGCAACAGCAGACAGAGCAGCAGCACCAGCAGCGGGAAGGTGATCCTCTCCAATTTAGAGACGTGGCGCAGCTGCTGCATCACCACTTTGCGCTCCGATTCCGTGGTCAGCAGTTTCATGATGGGCGGCTGGATGAGGGGCACCAGTGCCATGTAGGAGTAGGCGGCCACCGCGATGGCACCCAGCAGGTCGGGGGCCAGTCGCGAGGCGAGAAAGATCGCCGTTGGTCCGTCGGCACCGCCGATGATGCCGATGGCGGCGGCGTCGGCCAGGGAGAAGTCGAATCCCGGAATGACGTTCATCGCCAAGGCGCCGATCAGGGTGAGAAAGATGCCGAACTGCGCGGCGGCGCCCAACAGCAGGGTCTGCGGGTTGGCGATAAGCGGGCCGAAGTCGGTCAGCGCGCCCACGCCCATGAAGATCAGCAGGGGAAACACGCCGGTGCTGATGCCCACCGTCGACAGCCAGCCCAGCAGCCCGTCGGGTCCCGCGATACCCGCCAGCGGGATGTTGCTGAGAATGGCCCCGAAGCCGATGGGAACCAGCAGCAGCGGCTCGAAGTTGCGAACGATGGCGAGGTAGAGCAGCAAGGCGCCGACGCCGATCATCAGCAGCTCACCCCAGCTGATGCTGGCCACCCCGGTGGTCATCCACAGCTTGTGAAAGAGTTCGAGATCCATGGCGGCGATACCTAGGCGCTGAGCTGAAAGAGTACGTCGCCGGCCTGGACCGTATCGCCCTCTTTGGCGGCGACGGCGGTCACGGTGCCGGAGTGGGCTGCACGCACCTCGGTCTCCATCTTCATCGCCTCCATGATGGCGATGACATCCCCCGCTTTGACGAACTGGCCTTCTTTGACCTTGAGGGTCACCACCGTCCCGGTGAGCGGGGCGTTGACCGCGTGGTTGGCTCCCGATGGCGCTGCGGGAGCGGGCGGGGCGGTGACGCTGGCCGGCTGCGCGTCGATAACGGCCCCGGCCGGTCCCACCGAGACCTGGTAACTGGTGCCGTTTACCGTAACGCTGTAGTGCTCGACGGGGCCGGCGGTGGGGGCGGGCGCTGCAGTGGCGGCTGCTTCGACGGGTTCGCTGCCCGGCGCGGGTTCGAAGGCATCGGCGTCGCCGCGGTTCTCGATGAAACGCAACCCGATCTGCGGGAACAGGGCGTAGATCAGTACGTCCTCATCTACGGTGGGAGCCAGATCCAGCCCTTTTTGGGTGGCGATCTCGGTCAGTTCGGCGGTGAGGTGGTCCATTTCGGGCTCGAGCAGATCGGCGGGTCGGCAGGTGGTGGGGGTGGCGCCTTCCAGGACGCGCAACTGCAGCTCGCGGTTGACCGGGGCAGGGGTAGCGCCGTACTCACCCTTGAGCACCGCCGCCGTCTCTTTGGTGATGGTCTTGTAGCGTTCCCCCATCAATACGTTGAAGACCGCCTGCGAGCCGACAATCTGCGAGGTAGGCGTGACCAGCGGGATGAATCCCAGATCTTCGCGCACCCGCGGAATCTCCTCCAGCACCTCATCCAGGCGGTCGGAAGCGCCCTGTTCGCGCAGCTGGTTCTCCATGTTGGTGAGCATGCCGCCGGGCACCTGGGCGACAAGAATGCGCGAATCCACGCCCTTGAGGCTGCCTTCGAATTTGACGTATTTCTTCCGCACCGTGCGGAAATAGGCGGCGATCTCTTCGAGCCGGTGCAGGTCGAGGCCGGTATCGCGCTCGCCGCCTTCGAAAATAGAGACCACCGATTCGGTGGGGGAGTGGCCGTAGGTCATGGACATGGAGGAGATGGAGGTGTCCACCATGTCGATGCCGGCTTCCGCCGCCTTGAGGATGCTCGTGGTGCTCAGGCCGGTGGTGGCGTGGCACTGCATGGCGATGGGGATGGCGCAGGACGATTTCAGCCGGCTGACCAGTTCGTAGGCCGTGTAGGGCTTGAGCAGGCCAGCCATGTCCTTGATACAAATGGAGTGACAGCCCAGGTCTTCCAGGTGCTTGCCCATGTCGACCCACATCTCGATGGTGTGCACGGGGCTCAGCGTGTAGGAGATGGTGCCCTGCGCGTGTTTGCCCACCTTGAGTGTTGCCTTGACGGCGGTTTCGAGATTGCGGATGTCGTTCATGGCATCGAAGATGCGGAACACATCGATGCCGTTGGCGGCCGAGCGCTCGACGAAGGCTTCCACCACGTCGTCGGCGTAGTGGCGGTAGCCGAGGATATTCTGGCCGCGAAATAGCATCTGCAACGGCGTTTTGGGCAGTGCCCGCTTGAGTTGGCGCAACCGCTCCCAGGGATCCTCACCCAGATAGCGGATACAGGCGTCGAAAGTGGCGCCGCCCCACACCTCCAGCGACCAGAAGCCGACGTTGTCCAGTTTCTCCGCGATGGGCAGCATGTCTTCGATGCGCATGCGGGTCGCCAGCAGCGACTGGTGGGCATCGCGCAGTACGACGTCGGTAATCCCTAGCGGTTGCTTCATGGCGTGCGGGTCTCCTGTGGCTCGGTGGACCGAGGTGGATACGCTGCGGAGAGCGGGTCGGGGTCAGAAGGTGTGGGTGCGGCGATAGCGCTGAACCGCGACACTGATCGCCGCCAGCATGGCCCAGTCGGGTTCGGCCTGGGATGCGGCGGATTCGTGGGCGGTGGTGGAGGAACGGCGTGTCTCGATTCCGCGTACCAGTCGCGCGGTGGCGTGCATGGCGGCCACCAGAATCCCGAGAAACAGGAACACTACGCTCATCCCCAGCACCATGAGCTGCAGGCCGTCTACCAGGAGGTTGGAATTCGCCATGTCATTTCCCCCAAGTCAGTCGATTACCGCTTGCGCGTCGGGCCCGAGGTGTTCCGGGGGCGCGTCCGGCGCCGGCATCTGGCGCACGCCGACCCCGGGTGCGTGTCGATCCGACGCTCTGGTGCCACCCAAGTCTCTAACGGCGTAACGGGATGATGCGGTGCGGAAAATTACCGGGAATGCGTCACTGCGCAATCCCGTTTCGCCACCTGAAATCAAAAAAATACTGTAATAACTACAAGGTGTTACAGAAGTAATGCCCCCCAAGGACCGGCGATAATCTACCCGGTTTTCGTGCACTGCGCAATTGCCGGCATGCGTGACGGGCGCACCCGGGTCGCCGCTGAGCGTCGCGGGTGGGGTGGTAATCGAGTGTGTGTTGGCCGTCGCTTGCGGGCGTGGGCGGTGCTGTCAACAGCGCTTGCACCTAGGGGTGGGGAGGGGCGGGATTTTCCCCATTTTCTCTTTGACGTCAGCACCCTGAAAGCACTACCATTCCGCGCTTATGTCGACGCGGCTCCCAGAACGCATCGATCCGGTGCGCCTCGCCGAACGGCGGGTGCGCATGGAGGGTGAGCTGGAATTGATGCGCATGAAGCGCCTGTCCGCCCTGCTCGTGGACGACGCCGGCACGGTGGCGGTGGTGTTGGGCTTCACCGTTGGTCCGGAGGGCCGTGCGGAAGTGACCGGCTCGCTGGTGGCGAGCGTGCGCCTGGTCTGCCAGCGCTGTCTGGAGCCGGTGGAGCTGGCGCTGCACAAAACGCTGCACCTGGCTGTCGTTGCCAGTGATGCGGAGGCGCAGGCACTGCCACCCGAGGTCGATCCGCTGCCGTATGGCGAAGATCCGCTGTCGGTGGCTGATCTCGTGGAAGACGAACTGCTGTTGCTTCTCCCACAGGAGGCAAAACACACCTCGGGCGCGTGCGCCGAGCAGCGGATTTGGTCTGGCGGTGACGAAGCGCTGAAGTCCAGCGCGGGCAGGGACGGCAATCCGTTCGGCGTTCTGGAGCAGTTAAAACGACGCAACTGAAGTGTTCACAGGTACCTGAGGAGAACGTGGCAGATGGCCGTTCAACAGAATCGCAAAACCCCTTCCAAGCGTGGCATGCGCCGTTCGCACGACGCACTGAGTGCTCGCACCCTCTCCATCGAACCCACTACGGGCGAAACCCATCTGCGTCATCACGTGAGCGCCGAGGGCTACTACCGCGGACGCAAGGTCGTTCCCTCCAAAGGCGAATAGACCGGCGTATCTCGTAGCGCGCCCCCGTTCCACGAAATCCTGATACGATTTCGGGGCAGGGGTGCGTGCGCGCCGCCCTTCTTACGAAAATAACAACAACAGGTTTCGATGCTCTACTTGATAACGCATGAGTAAACCCACAACCATCGCGCTGGACGCCATGGGCGGAGATTTCGGACCGTCCGTCGTGGTGCCGGCAGCTGTCAAGATGCTGCGCGATGATCTGGCGTTGCATATCGTGTTGGTGGGAGACGAGAACGATATCCGAGCGCAGCTGCACAACCTCCCGGTCGAGGCCGAAGCGCGCACGCGCATCGTGCATACCACCGAACGCGTGGAGATGGATGAACTGCCGTCGCACGCCCTGCGCACTAAGAAAGACTCCTCCATGCGGGTGGCCATCAACCTGGTGAAGGAGGGTGACGCCGACGCCTGCGTCAGCGCAGGCAACACGGGCGCGCTGATGGCCATCGCACGTTTCGTGCTGAAGACCCTGCCCGGGATTGATCGCCCGGCCATTATGACCGCGCTGCCGTCCCTGGAGGGCCATACCCATGTGCTGGATCTGGGTGCCAACGTCGATTTGCGCGCCGAGCATCTGGTGCAGCTGGCGGTGATGGGGTCGGTGCTGGCAACCGCCGTGGATGGAGTGGATCGACCTCGCGTCGGTCTGCTCAACATCGGCGAGGAGGAGATCAAGGGCAACGAAGTCGTCAAGGAGGCGGCGAAACTGTTGTCCGACACCCCGCTCAACTACATTGGTTATGTCGAGGGCGACGATATCTATAAAGGTGGCGCGGACGTGGTGGTGTGCGACGGTTTTGTGGGAAACGTCATGCTGAAAAGCATCGAAGGCGTTGCCAACATGATTGCGTACTTCCTGAAAGAGGGATTTACCAGCGGAGTCTACGGGCGCTTGATTGGCGCGTTGGCATTGCCGGTGCTGCGTCGCATCCGTGGACGCATCGATCCGCGCCGTTACAACGGTGCGACGCTGCTGGGGCTGCAGGGGACGGTCATCAAGAGTCACGGGTCCGCGGACGTTCTCGCTTTCGCCAACGCGATCAAGATCGCGCAGCTCGAGGCGCGCAACGCGGTACCGCAAAAAGTCAGTCGCAAGCTCGAGGAGCTGCTTAGCCAGAGGCAATCGGTTTGATCTACGCACGCATCGCCGGTACCGGCGGGTATTTGCCGGAGAGAATCCTCACCAATGCGGAGCTGGAGAACACGGTCGATACCAGCGACCAGTGGATTCAGGAGCGTACCGGCATCCGCGAGCGTCACATCGCTGCCGACGATCAGACCTGCACGGATCTGGCCGAGGCGGCAGCGCGTCGCGCGATGGAGGCCGCGGGTGTCGGCCCCGATGCCATCGACCTGATCGTGCTGGCGACCTCCACCCCGGATCGCGTATTTCCGAGCACCGCCTGTCTGCTGCAGGATCGGTTGGGGGTGCGCAACAGCCCTGCGTTCGATGTGGCAGCGGCCTGTACCGGGTTCGTGTATGCCTTGGGCGTGGCGGAGAAGTTCATCCGTGCCGGCGGAACACAGCGCGCCTTGGTGGTGGGATCAGAGCTGTTTTCGCGCATTATCGATTGGAACGACCGCGGCACTTGCGTGCTGTTCGGAGACGGCGCCGGCGCGGTGGTGCTCGAAGCCTCCGAGGACCCCGGCGTCCTGTCGGTGCATCTGCACGCCGATGGGTGCTACGAGAGTCTGCTCGGGGTTCCCTGGGGAGTCGGTCAGGGTTATGCGGCACTCTCCAACGAGAACCGTTGGACCCAGATGCGCGGCAACGAGGTGTTCAAGGTGGCCGTGCGCACCCTGGGTCGGATCGTGGATGAAACGCTGGAAGCGAACGGCATGGAGAAGGGGGACGTCGATTGGTTGATCCCCCATCAAGCCAACAGCCGCATCATCGAGGCGACCGCCAGGAAATTGAAACTCCCCATGGATCGCGTGGTGATGACTGTCGCCGAACACGGAAATACCTCGGCGGCGTCGGTTCCGCTGGCCCTGGACGTGGCGATTCGCGACGGTAGAATCCAGCGTGGCGAGACCCTGCTCATGGAGGCCTTTGGTGGGGGGTTCACCTGGGGTTCGGTGCTGGCAGTCTATTGAACGATGAATTAATCTTGCTTCGGCTTTTCGCACCCCGCCGCACGGCCGGTCGGGTCGCTTCAAGGTCATAGAACAACTTCGCTGCCTTTGGGCGGCTTCCGTCGACAAATTTTCGGGTGACTGCAATGGCTTTCGCTTTCGTGTTTCCTGGGCAGGGATCGCAATCGGTCGGAATGCTGGCGGAGATCGCCACGACCCATCCGGTGGTCAGGGAGACCTTTGCCGGTGCGTCCGATATTCTCGGGCTGGATTTGTGGAAACTGGTCCAAGAGGGACCGGAAGAGACGCTCAACCGCACGCAAAACACGCAACCCGCCATGTTGACCGCATGCGTTGCGATGTGGCGCGTGTGGGACGACGAAGGTGGTTCCCTGCCTACCTACGTCGCGGGACACAGTCTCGGCGAATACACCGCGCTGACCTGCGCGAATAGCCTTCGCTTCGAAGACGCCGTCGCCATCGTTGCCGAACGTGGACGGTTGATGCAGGAAGCGGTACCGGAGGGGCAGGGCGCCATGGCGGCCATTCTCGGCCTCGAAGATGATCAGGTGCGCGAGGTGTGCGAACGGGCGGCGCAGGGCGATGTCGTCGCCGCCGTCAATTTCAATTCTCCCGGGCAGGTGGTTATCGCCGGGCAACGTGCGGCTGTGGAGCGGGCGGTGGCGTTGGCGGGTGACGCAGGTGCAAAGCGTGCGGTCACCTTGCCGGTCAGCGTGCCGTCGCATTGCAGTCTGATGACGCCAGCGGCGGAGAAGCTGGCGGCGCGACTCAACGACATCGAGATCAAGCAGCCACAGATCGCCGTTATTCAGAATGTCGATGCGGAGGTCACCAAAGACCCGGCGAAGATTCGCGAGAAGTTGTGTCAGCAGCTGTACCGCCCGGTGTTGTGGGTGGACAGCGTGCGCTACATGATCGACGAGGGCGTTAACACCATTATCGAATGCGGCCCCGGCAAGGTGCTTGCGGGACTGTGCAAACGGGTTAGCCGGGAGGTCAACGCACTGCCGTTTTACGATGCCGCGACGCTGGAAAAGGCGCTGGCCCGTGCCGAGGAGGAGAGCTAGTGGATCTGCAGCAAGAGATCGCATTGGTCACGGGCGCCAGCCGTGGTATCGGACGCGCCATCGCCGAAGAACTGGGCAAGTGCGGTGCGGTGGTGGTGGGCACTGCCACTTCCGAAGCGGGCGCAGAAGCGATTTCCGCAGGGTTTGCTGACCTTGGCATCACCGGGTGCGGCTGGATGCTGGACGTGACCAGCCAGGACTCCGTCGATGCGCTGATCAAAGGCGTTCAGGAGATGTACGGCGCGCCTTCCATTCTGGTCAACAACGCCGGTATTACCCGTGACAATCTGCTGATGCGCATGAAGGACGACGAGTGGGACGCGATCGTCAACACCAATCTCGGCTCGGTGTTTCGCATGAGCCGCGCCTGCCTGCGTGGCATGATGAAGGCGCGCAAGGGCCGGATCATCAATATTGCCTCTGTGGTGGGTGCTACCGGCAACCCCGGGCAGACCAATTATGCGGCCGCCAAAGCCGGCATGATGGGATTTGCGAAATCGCTGGCGCGCGAGGTGGGCAGCCGCGGCATTACCGTCAACACGGTGGCACCAGGGTTTATCGACACCGATATGACGCGCGCGCTGGCTGAGGAACAGCGCCAGCATCTGCAAAATCAGATACCTCTGGAGCGGTTGGGTGATGTGAGCGATATCGCCCACGCCGTCGCGTTTCTCGCATCACCGCAAGCGAGCTATATTACCGGCCAGACACTCCACGTGAATGGCGGTATGTATATGAATTAGTTGGAGTAATGTTGGTAGGAACGGGCGTGTCGCCATGCCCTCCCCGACACCGTCGGGAGCGGTTGTGGCCTCGTAGGATAGTTTTCAATACAATACCCGGCGCAGCGTTTGCTGCCCGATTTCGTATTTGGGAGGAAGTGACGATCATGAGTACCGTCGAAGAGCGCGTCAAGAAAATCGTAGTCGAGCAACTGGGGGTCAAAGAAGAAGAGGTTACCAACGAAGCCTCGTTCGTTGACGATCTTGGCGCAGACTCGCTGGATACCGTCGAGCTGGTGATGGCTCTGGAAGAGGAATTCGAGTGCGAAATTCCCGACGAAGAGGCAGAGAAGATCACCACCGTTCAGCAGGCAATAGATTACGTAAACTCGCGTCTCGGTTAATCCCCAGACGTCGTAACTGAAGATCAGGTCGCGGCCTGCCACATCAGTGGTTGCGGCCTTTTCTTTTGCACACTGAGTTTGAGATCTGTGAGCACGTAAGGAGAGGGTAGACCGTTGTCGAAGCGGCGCGTAGTAGTGACGGGTCTGGGAACGGTGGCTCCGGTTGGCCTCACCGTGGCGGAATGCTGGGACAACATCGTCTCGGGCAGGAGCGGCATTGGTCCGATCACCCGGTTTGACGTATCGGCCTTTGCGACGCAGTTCGGCGGAGAAGTCAAAGGCTTCGACCCCGAGCAGTACATGTCCAAGAAAGATGCCCGCAAGATGGATCCCTTCATTCACTTCGGGATCGCGGCGGGCATGCAGGCCCTCGACGATGCGGGGCTGGAGGTGACTGAGGCCAATGCCGAGCGTATCGGCGTTGCTATTGGTTCCGGTATCGGCGGCATCAATACCATCGAAAACAACTACGAGGCTTACGCCGCGGGCGGACCGCGCAAGATATCGCCGTTTTTCGTGCCGGCCAGCATCATCAACATGATCTCGGGCAACCTCTCCATCATGCGCGGTATCAAGGGCCCGAACATCGCCATGGTTACGGCGTGCACCACCGGGACGCACAGCATTGGCGAAGCGGGACGCATGATTCAGTACGGCGACGCCGATGCCATGATCGCCGGCGGTGCCGAATACGCCATCACCAAACTCGGCCTGGGCGGGTTCTGCGCGGCGCGCGCGTTGTCGACCCGCAACGACGATCCGCAGGCGGCGAGCCGTCCGTGGGACAAGGAACGCGACGGGTTCGTGTTGAGCGACGGTGCCGGAGTCGTCTTGCTTGAGGAGTACGAGCACGCCAAGGCGCGCGGTGCACGCATCTACGCAGAGCTGGTCGGCTACGGCATGAGCGGCGATGCGTATCACATGACGGCGCCTGCCGAGGGTGGTGATGGTGCCAGACGCTGTATGGAACACGCGTTGCGCAGCGGTGGCATCAATCCCGAGGACGTCGATTACATCAATGCCCACGGCACCTCTACCGAAGCAGGCGACATCGCCGAGACGTTGGCGGTGAAAAGTGCGTTCGGGGATCACGCCTACAAGCTGGCCATGAGTTCCACCAAGTCGATGACCGGCCACCTCCTGGGTGCGGCGGGCGGTCTGGAGGCGGTGCTGACGACGTTGGCCATCTACCATCAGGTGGCCCCGCCCACCATCAATCTCGACAATCCGGACGAAGGCTGCGACCTCGACTACGTGCCGCACACGGCGCGCGAGATGAAGATCGACATCGCCCTTTCCAACTCCTTCGGATTCGGCGGCACCAACGGCACGGTGATCCTGCGCCGCATCTGAGTCGCAGGATTCCCCGCGCCGGGCGGAGCGGTCGGTATCGTGATACGAGACCGCTCTGACGCCGTCCCCCTTGGGGTATGCTGAAGATATGGTCGGGCAGCTCCATCGCGTCCTCGGAATTCTCATCCTCGCGGTCAGTTTGATCGGCGGGTGGTATCTGTGGGATTTTCGGGTCTTTGCCGTTGCTCCGCTCAACCTCGGGCCGGAGGGTGTCGTACTGGAAGTCGCTCCCGGTACCAGCCTGAGCGGCTTGGCGCGCGAACTCCACGAGCGTGATCTGCTGGGCAAGCCCGGCTACTTTGTCTGGCTGGGACGCTGGGAAGGTGCGGCGTCGCGGATACGGGCGGGCGAGTACCAGGTGGCGCAGGGAACGACGCCCCGCGCCTTGCTGGACCTTCTGGTCAATGGCGCCGTGATTCAGCACGAGTTGACCGTGCTCGAGGGCTGGACATTCAGCCAGCTGCGTGCGGCATTGGAACAGAATGATGCCCTAACCCAGACCCTGCGTTCGTTGACGGACGCGGAGATCATGGCGCGTCTGGGTAGCCCTGAGCTGCATCCCGAAGGGCAGTTTGCGCCGGATACCTACCGTTTCCCGCGCGGCACCACGGACCTGGAGTTTCTGCGCCGTGCGCATGCCACGCTGGAACAGTGGCTACAGCAGGCGTGGGCCCAACGCGCGGAAAATCTGCCTTACGACACTCCTTACCAGGCTCTCATCATGGCCTCCATCGTTGAAAAAGAGACCGGCCGTGCCAGCGAACGTCGGCAGATCTCCGGGGTCTTCGTGCGCCGCTTGCAGAAGGGGATGCGGCTGCAGACCGATCCCACGGTGATCTACGGCATGGGGGAGCGCTACGACGGAAATATTCGCAAGGCCGACCTCACCCGCGATACGCCGTACAACACCTACACCCGAGGCGGATTACCGCCGACGCCCATCGCGCTGCCGGGTTTGGCGGCGATACAGGCGGCACTGCACCCCGATGAGGGCAGCGCGCTCTATTTCGTCGCCCGGGGCGATGGCAGCCATCAATTTTCGGATACGATGGCGCAGCATCAGGCGGCGGTGCGGCGTTATCAACTCAAGCGGCGTTGACGGGGTGGACATTCAGTGAATACACGCGGCGATACCCAGACTGCGGGACGATTCATCACCATGGAAGGTGGTGAAGGGGCCGGTAAATCGACCAGTCTCGCGCTCATCGAGGGCTGGCTCACGGAGCGCGGTATCGCGTATGTGGTGACCCGCGAACCGGGCGGAACATCGCTGGGCGAAGAGATTCGCGGTTTGTTGCTGGAGCATCGCGAAAACCCCATGTGCGCGACGGCGGAGCTGTTGTTGATGTTCGCCGCGCGCGCGGAGCACCTGGCGCGGGTAATCCGTCCCGCACTGCAGGTGGGTAGCTGGGTGATTTGCGACCGCTTCACCGACGCCAGCTATGCCTACCAGGGTGTGGCGAGAGGGTTGGGCGTCGAGTCCGTTGCCGTGCTCGAACAGCTGGTTCAGGGAGATCTGCGCCCCGATGCCACACTACTGTTCGACGTGCCAGTAGAGGTTGGCATGGCGCGTGCCGGACAGCGCGGCGCGGCCGACCGGTTTGAGAGTGAAGCTCGCGATTTTTTCGAAAAGGTCCGCCAAGCCTATCTGGATAGGGCTAACAGCGACGCTCAGCGCTACCGAATCATCGATGCCGGGCAGAGTCTGCAGGCGGTGGAGTCGCAAGTGCGTGCAACCCTCGACGAGCTGGTGCGGCGATGGCGTTGACGCCGGACGAGCGTCTCCCCTGGCACGACGCACAATGGAAGTCGCTGCTGCGCCGCGTCGCGGCGCAGCGGCTGCCCCACGCATTGATGTTGGCGGGTCCGGCGGGGGTCGGCAAAGGGCTCTTCGCCGAGCGGTTGGCACGTGCTCTGCTCTGCACACACCGCGATGACGAGGGTGAGGCCTGTGGACGTTGCGCGGCATGCCAGCTGTATGCCGCGGGAACTCACCCGGACATCCGGCGCGTTGCCCCCGAGGAGGAGGGCAAGGCGATCCGCATCGATGCGGTACGCGATGCGATCGGCAACCTGACGTTAAAGTCGCAGTACGGTGGCTACAAGATCGCCCTGTTGACGCCAGCCGATCGGATGAACAACGCGGCAGCCAATGCGTTATTGAAGACTCTGGAGGAGCCGGCGCCGCAGACACTGCTGGTATTGGTCTGCGCGCGGCCGGCTGCTTTGCCCGCGACGGTGCGCAGCCGCTGTCAGCGGGTCAACTTCGCAGCTCCCCCGCGCGAGCAAGCACTGGACTGGTTGCAGCGGCACGAAGTCTCTTCCGCCGAGCGTGCGTTGGAGGTCGCAGCCGGAGCCCCAATCAAGGCACTGGAGCTTGCGGCATCGGGCGATCTGGCGCTGCGTGATCAGCTGTTAGCTGACCTGGATCGGTTGGCCCGCGGCGCGGGGGATCCCGCGGCCATCGCGGCGCGCTACCATCAGTTGGATGCCCGCATGGTATATAGTTGGTTGTTGGGGCATGTCGCGGATATGATACGGCTGTCGATGGTTCCCGGGGCCGGCGGCTCAGCCGCTCGGCAGGGCGTTGCCGGAACCGCCCCGGGTTGGCACCCGGCCCGACTGTTTCAGTACTATGATGACCTGCTGAACGCGCTGTGGTTGGCAGACACGCAGGTCAACGCACAACTCCTGCTGGAGGATCTGCTGATACGCTGGCGCGGCAGCATGGTTGCGCCGACGAAGATGATGCGATGAGTACGAGTCCCGATCATAAACCGCAGACGGCTCCGCGCCAGGGCATACTCTCCCTGACCATCAAGGACAAGTACGCGCTGTACGCCGCGTACATGCCGTTCGTGAAAAACGGCGGTCTGTTCATCCCCACCAACAAACCCTACCAGTTGGGGGATGAAGTCTTCATGCTGATCAACCTCATGGAAGAGAAGGACAAGCTTCCGGTCGCGGGCAAGATCATCTGGATCACCCCAAAAGGGGCCGAAGGCAATCGCGCCGCCGGCATCGGCGTGCAGTTCAGCGAACAGGACGGCGGTACCACGCGCGCCAAAATCGAAACCTACCTAGCCGGAATGCTGGATTCCGACCGTTCGACCCATACCATGTAGCCTCTTCCGCGCGGCATCTGCTGCGGCGGCATTTCCCACCATTTTGTTCCGAGAAGCGCCATGCTGGTAGATTCCCATTGTCACCTCGACCGCTTGAGCCTGGCCGATTTCGACGGCGATCTGGATCGTGCGTTGGCGGCGGCTCGCGCAGCCGGTGTGGCGCATATGCTGTGCGTGGGGATCGATCTGGAAGCCTTTCCGGCGATGATGGCATTGGTTCATCGCTACCCCTTCGTGTCCGGTTCCGTCGGTGTGCACCCCAACGAGCAGGAAGGGGAGGAGCCCACCGTAGAGCGGCTGGTGCAGGCTGCCGCCGCGGACGCGGACATCGTCGCCATCGGCGAGACCGGGCTCGACTATTTCCGCAGCCGCGGCGACGTGGAGTGGCAGCGGACGCGTTTTCGCACCCACATTCGGGCGGCACGCGAAGCGCACCTGCCGCTGATCGTGCACACCCGGGATGCGATGGATGACACGCTGCACATTCTCGACGAGGAGGGGGCGGCGGAGATCGGCGGTGTGATGCACTGCTTCACCGGCAATGCCGCGGAAGCGCAACGTGCGCTTGAACTGGGGTTTCATGTCTCGTTTTCCGGTATCGTCACCTTCCCCTCGGCGGGCGAGATCCGCGAGGCGGCGGCCAGCGTGCCGGAAGACCGGCTGCTGGTGGAAACGGACAGCCCCTACCTGGCGCCGGCACCCTACCGCGGCAAATCCAACCAGCCGGCGTGGGTGACGCGGGTGGCGACGCAGGTGGCAGCGCTGCGCGGTGTCCCCGTGGAGCGGGTCGCCGAACAGACCAGCGCCAACTTCTGCCGTCTGTTCGGAGTCGAGCTGCAACCGATAGTGTAGGCCAGGCAAGCACTGCGCCGGGTCGCCATGGTGCGATGCGGGCGTGTGATATCCTCTGCGCATGCGCACCGAATCGCTCCTCGACCAATGCCTCTGCGCACCCGGTTCTTTTGCCGGGTTGATGGCGATTTACGAGCAGAATTACGGGTATCTCGCCGAGTTGTTGGGCGATCTGGCGCGCCTTCCGCGCCAGGCGTTGTCGCGACTTCCCGGGCATCTGCCACTGCGCCTGACGGTGCTGGAACGGTTTCCCTACACCACCACCGTGTCACTGACCTATCTGTTCCGCGATTCCGGCGTTCCCCAGACCGATCCCGATATTCTGGTGCGGTTGTACCACGATGCCGGGGTTGCCGAGGCGCTGGGTTTCGGTGAATCCCTGCCGGAGTGCTCCTGGGTGACGCAGCAGGTGGACGGCTGGGTGTTGGAGCGCAAGTGGCAGCTCAACCGGTTTCTGGAAAAATGGCTGGAATACTGCCTGGTCTGCGGCCACCGGTTTGCCGGGGCGCATGGGGCGCGCGCCTAGCCGGCAGATGCTATTACTGAGCCGCCGTTTTGGTATCCAGTCCGTGGTCGATCTTGGGCCAGTAGCGCAGGAAGTCGAATTTGGGGCTGTGGTTGTGGTTGTGGCATTGCAGGCACACCGGCCCGTCCGGTCCGCTGGTTTTGGCAAGCGGTGACGATCCCGCCGTAGCGATGTGCTGTTTCCCCGGTCCGTGGCACACCTCGCATTGCACGTTGAGGCGGCTCGGCGTGATCTCGGGATCGACGAATCCGCCGGGTCGATTGAAGGCCACCGTGTGGCACTGCAAGCAGTTGGCGTCGAAGGCCTTGTTGACGCGCTCCAGTGTGGCGAACGCGTGGGCGTGGCGGCTCTCTTTCCACACCTGGTAGGCCTGCGTGTGACAGGCGCGACAGGCGGCGTCACCCACGTAATCCGAGGGTTGGGCGGCGAGCGCCTTGCGTTTGGCGACGCGTTGTTTGTAGTCGGCGCGCAACGCCGTGGTGAACGCCTCGTACCAGGCCTTCAGCCGCGGTGCGTCGGCCACCGTATTGGGCAGGACGATGATCTGCTGGCTCAGCTGCTCGATGCGGCCCGAGGCGCCGCGTACCAATTCCACCGATCCCAGACGCTGGCCGCGGGAACCGGGCTGCAGGTACCAGGTCCCACCCACCTGCTGCGGTTCGGCGAAATTTTCAAATTGCGACTGCAGGACCACGATATCCGCCAGCGCCACCGGCAAGCGGTCGGCGGCCTCCTGCTGCGACAGGGTGGTGGAGAGCACCGTCATGGCGCCGTCGTCACGCGCCTGCTGCAAGGACTGTGCTAGGGATCGGGTATCGGCGTCGGCGGGGAAGTGCACACCCTGCATCTCCCTATAGGGCGACTGCGCCGGGTCCAGCCACTGGAAGAAGGCCAGTTCCGTAGTGCCGTGGCGGATGCGCTTTTCGCGGGCAAACGGCGTGTGCAGCAGGTTGCTGGCGACCGTGGGCAGCCCTCCCTCGGCGATGAAATCGATGCCGTAGGCCAGGTCCTTCCACTGCAGTCCGACGGCGTCGAAGTTCTGCGCCTGCATCCCCGAGAGGATGAAGCGGCTGGTGATGCGGTCGGTGGCAGTGGTGCTGTTGAACAGCCCGCCGGAATGGATCAGAAACAACCCCGGGTAGCGGTCCCGGAGCTGGTCGATCGCCGTGGTCTGGCGTAACAATCCCCCCAGGTCGCCCTCCTGCGTACATCCGCACGGTTCGAGTTCGCCATCAAGATTGCCCAGGTAGATCAGGTGCACGGTCTGAGGTGCCGTCGGGATGGACGCCATGCACCCGCTAAGCAACAACGCCGTCAGCACGAACACTCTGGCAGCAGTGGCTCTGTCGATCATGGTTGGTCGAATACCTTTCGGGTAGAAATCGGCTAGTGCGCTTCCGACGCGGCCAACAACCGGGCCGCTTCGCGGCCGATGGCTTTTTGTCGAAATATCAGTTGCCAGCGCCTGCCGCCGCACTGACGCCAGAGCACCAGAGAGCGGACGCCGGCGAGCAGCAGCGCGCGGATACGGTTGGCATTGTCCTGGTTCGACAGGTGAACATGTTCGCCGTTCACCAGAATCCGCGGTTTCAGCGTACTGAGCGTCGTCAAATACGTGTCCGCCAGGCTGGCCAGCACGTTGGCGTGCAGCCTGTCGAAATGGGCACTCTGCTGGGCGGCATGGTCGATACCTTCGCGCAACCGTCGCAGCATGTCGCGGTCGCGTTTCAGTTTACCCTCCAGGTAGAGCAGGGCGACGGCGTATTTGGCCAGTTCGATGTCGCGTGGTTCCTTGCTGCCGCGGATCTGGCGGTGCAACTGCTCGAGCCCCAGGCGGACTCCCGAGCGTCCGCCGTACACCGCCTCGACGCTGGCGGCGTCGGTGGCGAAGATGCTGCCGATACTGGCGCCGAAGGCGTCGGCGTCGGCCTTGCCCGTGTAGGCAATGGACTGAACCAGGGTGAGGGTCTGAAAGACGCCGCCCAACGCCAGGGTACGATTGGTGCTGTTCTGGATCACGGCAGGGTGCTCGCGGCCCTATGCCACCGGGGCCAGCGTCGCCGTGGCATCAGCCGGCAGGCCGCGCTGGTAGCGGGCCGCAGCCCCCTCCAGCGATTCGATGATGCCGCCGCCCAGGCATTCCTCCCCCTGGTAGAACACCACCGATTGGCCGGGCGTCACGGCACGCTGCGGTTGATCGAACAGCACTTGGCACGTTCCGTCGCCACGGGGCGTCAGGGTGGCCGGCTGGTCGGGCTGCCGGTAGCGGACCTTGGCCGTGCAGCGCAGCGGCATGCCGGGCGCATGACCGCTCACCCAGTGCAGGTCGCCCGCGACCAATCCGCTGCTCTGCAGCGCCGGGTGTTCGCCCCCCTGGACCACCAGCAGGGCGTTCGCGTCGAGATCCTTCCCCGCCACGTACCACGGTTCGGACGAGGCGTCGCGGCGCCCGCCGATTCCCAGCCCCTGACGTTGGCCGAGGGTGTAGTACATCAACCCGTCGTGGCGGCCGATGGTTTGCCCGTCCAGGGTCTGGATGGGGCCAGGTTGCGCGGGAAGGTACCGCTGCAGGAAGGTCTTGAAGCGGCGCTCGCCGATGAAGCAGATACCGGTGCTGTCCTTCTTGTCGTGGGTCGGCAGGCCCGCTTCACGGGCCAGTTGGCGCACCTGCGATTTGGGCAGCTCGCCGACGGGAAACAGGCTGCGCGACAGCGGTGTCTGGTTCAGGGCATAGAGAAAGTAGCTCTGGTCCTTGCCGGCGTCGCAACCGCACAGCAGGTGGTATCCGCTTGCGTCGTGACCGATGCGCGCGTAGTGACCGGTGGCGATGGCGTCGGCGCCCTGTTCCAGGGCGAAATCGAGAAAGGCGCGGAACTTGATCTCCTTATTGCACAGGATGTCGGGATTGGGGGTGCGACCGGCACGGTACTCGGCCAGGAAGCGTTCGAACACGTTCTCCCAATACTCGAAGGAGAAGTTGACGGCACGCCAGGGGATGTCGAGGATGCGGCAAACCGCCTCCACGTCGCGCAGATCCTCGGCCGCCGTGCAGCCCTCGGTCGCATCGTCCTCGTCCCAGTTCTTCATGAACAGGCCCTGGACGTCGTAGCCCTGCTGCTTCAACCGCAAGGCGGCGACCGACGAGTCGACACCGCCCGACAGGCCCACGATCACGCGCTTGTGGTCTCGACCGCTCATAACTGTGGCCTATAGGACGTCGCGCAGCGCACTCAACGGGAATCGGGTCCCGGAAAGATGGTCGTCGAGACACCGCAGCACCAACGGGCTGCGCAGCGCTGTGCGCTCGGCGGTAATCTGCGCATAGGGCATCCACAAGGCACGCTCGATGCCCTTGTCCAACGGTCGGCCGGGATCGTGCGCCTCGCATTGGCCGCAAAAAGCGATTCGGATGAACGTTTCGCCGTTGTCGGCGTTTCGCCAGCGGTAGATACCGGTAACGGCCTCGGGGCTGAAATGCCAACCGGTCTCCTCCAGGGTTTCGCGCACCACGGCATCCAGGAGGCTCTCGGCATCGTCCAGGTGGCCGGCGGGCTGGTTGATGACGAGCCGGCCGTCGATATTCTCCTCGACCATCAAGAAGGCGCCGTCACGCTCGGCGATGGCAGCGACAGTAAGGTGGGGCATCCAACGCATCGGGCGAACCTTATCACAATCGGGCGATGGGAATTACTCTCGGCTAAGACGCATATTTTAGCGTGAATTATTACCCTATAAGATTTGCTGATCCGGGGTAACCGGTTATAATCGCGCTCTTTTCAAGCATCGGTTGGAGGGGAATACCCGTGGCCTACGACAAGATCTCTGTTCCCGCCGAGGGTGAGCGGATTACCGTCAACGAGGACAACTCGGTCAACGTGCCGCTGCGCCCGATCATCCCCTACATCGAGGGCGATGGCATCGGCGTGGACATCACCCCGGTGATGATTAAAGTGGTTGATTCCGCGGTGGAAAAAGCCTACCGCGGCGAGCGCAAGATCGCCTGGATGGAGCTCTTTGCAGGCGAGAAGGCCACCCGTATCTACGACAAGGATACCTGGCTGCCGGAAGAGACCCTTGCAGCGGTGAAGGAGTTCGTGGTCTCCATTAAAGGCCCCCTCACCACGCCGGTGGGCGGCGGGATCCGGTCGCTCAACGTAGCCTTGCGCCAAAACCTCGATCTCTACGTCTGCCTGCGCCCGGTCCGCTACTACAAGGGCACCCCCAGCCCGCTGCGTGAACCGGAAAAGACCGACATGGTGATCTTCCGCGAGAACTCCGAGGACATCTACGCCGGTATCGAGTGGGAGGCCAAGAGCGACGCCGCCCGCAAGGTGGTCGACTTCCTGCAGCACGAAATGGGGGTGACTAAGATCCGTTTCCCTGAGACTTCGGGTATTGGGATCAAACCGGTCTCCCAGGAGGGGACGCATCGCTTGGTGCGCAAGGCCATCCAGTACGCCATCGACAACAACCGCCCGTCGGTCACCCTGGTGCACAAGGGCAACATTATGAAGTTCACCGAGGGCGGTTTCCGCGATTGGGGTTACGAGCTGGCCAAGACCGAATTCGGTGCCCAGGAGATGGGTGGCGGGCCCTGGTGTAGTTTCAAAAACCCCAAGACGGGACAGGATATCGTCGTTAAGGACGTTATTGCTGATGCCTTCCTGCAGCAGATCCTGCTGCGACCCGCCGAGTACGACGTAATCGCGACGCTCAACCTCAACGGCGACTACATCTCCGATGCCCTGGCTGCCCAGGTGGGTGGTATCGGTATCGCGCCGGGCGCCAACCTCTCCGACACCGTTGCCATGTTCGAGGCGACCCACGGGACCGCCCCCAAGTACGCTGGGCAGGACAAGGTGAATCCGGGGTCGCTGATCTTGTCGGCTGAGATGATGCTGCGCCACATGGGGTGGATCGAGGCCGCCGACCTAATCGTCAAGGGCATGGAGGGCGCCATCGAGGCCCGCACCGTGACCTACGATTTCGAGCGCCTGATGGAAGGTGCCACGCTGCTGAGCTGTTCGGAATTCGGCGATGCGATGATCGCCAATATGTAACTGCCCAGCGGCGCCATCCCCCGCACAAGGCCGGTCAGCTGGGCGCTGACCGGCCTTGTGCGTTTCTGGTCAAGAATTGCTCACATCCGCCGTAGTGTTAGCGCAGGACGGCCAAAATATTTCGCCGGCGGGCGCATCACAACTTTTTCCATGCGCTAAAGTCAAAGTGAACGGTTCGCTGTAGCGCAACGGCCGGAGGATTGACGAAAGTCACGGGCTTTTCCGCTACAATCGGGTCCCATGAGTGAGCGGAATCCAGACTACGACGACGGTTTGGCGGTACAGGAGGCGAAGCCGAAACTCAAGCGGCCGCCCCTGTTCAAGGTGTTACTACTGAACGACGATTTTACCCCTATGGAATTCGTGGTTCAGATTCTGGAGCAGTTTTTTGGCATGAATCGAGAGAAGGCAACCCAAATCATGCTACACGTCCACACCCGCGGCCGGGGGGTGTGCGGCGTGTATACCTACGAGGTTGCCGAAACCAAGGTCGCCCAAGTCAACGAATATTCCCGCCGCCATCAGCATCCTCTGCTTTGTACCCTGGAGGAGGCGTAGGCGCTTGAGGGAGGTTCTGTCGTATGCTGAGTAAGGAACTGGAACTCACTCTTAACAATGCCTTCAAGGAGGCGCGTGAGAAGAAGCACGAATTTCTCACGGTGGAACATCTGTTGCTCGCGCTTCTGGACAACAGCACCGCCAATGAGGTGTTGCGCGCGTGCGGTGCCGATATCGAAGCGCTGCGCCGCGATCTCGTCAAATTCCTGGAAGAGACCTCCCCGCTGATTCCCGCCCACGACCAGCGCGAGACCCAGCCGACGCTGGGCTTTCAACGCGTCTTGCAGCGCGCCGTGTTTCAGGCGCAGTCGGCGGGGAAGCGCGAAGTCACCGGCGCCAACGTGTTGGTAGCCATCTTCAATGAGCAGAAGTCACAGGCGGTCTATTTTCTCAGTCGCCAGGATGTGGCGCGTCTCGATGTGGTCAACTACATCTCCCACGGGATCTCCAAGGTGCACAACGATGAGGATGGCGAGGGCATTTCGCCATCCGGCGGCGACGAGGAGGGCGGTGTCGAGGCGACGAATCAGCCGCTGGAGAGCTTTGCGTCCAACCTCAATCAGTTGGCGCTGGCGGGCAAGATCGACCCGCTGATCGGTCGCCACAACGAGGTGGAGCGGGTGGTGCAGATCCTTTGCCGGCGCCGCAAGAACAATCCGCTGTTGGTGGGCGAGGCGGGTGTCGGCAAGACCGCCATCGCCGAGGGTTTGGCCAAGAAGATCGTCGATAGCGAAGTGCCCGAGGTGCTCAGCGAATGCACCATTTACGCGCTGGATCTCGGGGCTCTGGTGGCCGGCACCAAGTACCGCGGTGATTTCGAGAAGCGCCTCAAGGCGGTATTGAAGCAGCTCAAGAAAGAGCCCAACGCCATCCTCTTCATCGACGAGATCCATACCGTCATCGGCGCGGGAGCGGCCTCGGGCGGCGTCATGGATGCCTCCAACCTCATCAAACCCATGCTTGCCTCCGGGGAGCTGCGCTGCATCGGATCGACCACCTACCAGGAGTTTCGCGGTATTTTCGAAAAGGATCGGGCGTTGGCGCGCCGCTTCCAGAAAATCGACGTTTCCGAACCGTCGGTGGAGGACACGGTGAAGATCCTCGAAGGACTCAAATCGCGCTTCGAGGAGCACCACGGGATCAAATACTCGCGCGCCGCACTGCGCGTCGCCGCCGAGCTGTCGCACAAGTACATCAATGACCGCCATCTGCCGGACAAGGCGATCGACGTGATCGACGAGGCCGGTGCCAGCCAGCGGCTGCTGGCGGTTTCCAAACGGAAAAAGACCATCGGCGTGACGGATATCGAGAACTTGGTGGCCAAAATGGCGCGCATTCCCCCGAAGACCGTCAGTGCCTCCGACAAGGAGCAGTTACGCTACCTGGAACGCGATTTAAAGATGGTGATCTTCGGCCAAGACCACGCCATCGAAACCTTGTCCACGGCCATCAAGATGTCGCGTTCCGGGCTCGGCAACGAGGAGCGTCCGGTGGGTGCGTTCCTGTTCGCCGGCCCCACCGGCGTGGGCAAGACCGAGGTCACCCGGCAACTGGCGCGCGTAATGGGCGTGGAGCTGATTCGCTTCGATATGTCCGAGTACATGGAACGGCATACGGTATCGCGCCTCATCGGCGCGCCGCCCGGCTACGTGGGTTTCGATCAGGGCGGACTGTTGACCGAGGCGATCACCAAGAATCCGCATGCCGTGTTGCTGCTGGATGAGATTGAAAAGGCACATCCGGATGTCTTCAACCTGCTGTTGCAGGTGATGGATCACGGCACCCTGACCGACAACAACGGGCGCGAGGCGGATTTTCGCAGCGTCGTCCTGGTGATGACCACCAACGCCGGGGCGGAGCTCATGAGCCGGCCCTCCATCGGATTCGTCAGCCAGGATCACGCGACCGATGGGATGGAGGCGATCAAGCGGATGTTCACGCCCGAATTTCGCAATCGGCTCGATGGCGTCATCCAGTTCCAGCCACTGGACCGGGTCGACGTCGGGCGGGTGGTCGACAAGTTTCTCATCGAACTGGAGACTCAGCTCAACGAAAAGGGCGTTGCGCTGGAGGTCACGGCGCCGGCACGCGAGTGGCTGGCCGAGCACGGATTCGACGAAAAGATGGGTGCTCGCCCCATGGCCCGCGTAATCCAGGAACACATCAAACGCCCCTTGGCCGAGGAGCTTCTGTTTGGGCAACTCTCGCAGGGTGGCAGCGTGCTGGTGGATGCCGACGGCACGGCCCTCACCTTCGAAATCGAAGGGCGCAAGCAGCCGGTACACTGACGGTCCGCCTCAGGCGGACGCGTACCGCTAGGTGTAGGTGTTGTGCCTGGGAGAGCCACCGAGGCGATCGGTGGCAACGCCGGGGGTCAGCGGGCGCGGTAGGTGATGCGGCCTTTGGTGAGGTCATACGGCGTCAGTTGCACCGTCACCTTGTCGCCTGTCAGGATCCGAATGTAGTGTTTGCGCATCTTGCCTGAGATATGGGCGGTCACCACGTGACCGTTCTCCAGTTCGACCCGAAACATCGTATTGGGCAAGGTCTCGACGACCGTCCCCTCCATCTCGATATGATCTTCTTTAGCCATTCAATCTCCACACTGGGAAGCGCGGGGCTGCTACCGGTGTACCTCAATCCGCACTTCTCTTTTGCCAGCGCGTAATTATGAGCATATTCGCGGTATTGACAAGGGTTTGTGCCCGACTTAACGCCGGGTAGCGTCAATCGGCCCCCAACGGTTGTCCTGGAGCCCCTCCAGAGGCTGAAATCGCGCTTTGTAGCGCATCTTGGGTGAGTTCTCCACCCAGTACCCGAGGTAGAGCCAGCGATGCCCGCGGGCGCGTGCCAGCGCGACCTGATTCAGGATGGCAAAGGTTCCCAGGCCGCGCGCGGTGAGTTCGGGATCAAAAAAGGTGTAGACCGCTGACAGCGCGTGCGGTACTTCGTCGAGAATGGATACCGCCACCAGGCGCTCGCCCTGGTGCCACTGCAGGGTCAACCGCTCCAGCCAGGTGCAGTAGAGAAATCCCTCCACCTCCAGACTGTTGGCGTAGTCCATGTCGCCGTCGGGGTGGCGGCTGCGCTGGTAGCGGCGGTACAGATCGAAGGCAGCGCTGCTGATGCCGTCGCTGTGCAGGGTCATGATGAGATCGCGGTTTGCATTCAGTGTGCGCTTGGCCCAGCGGCGCAGGATGAAACGGTCGACGGGAATGCGTACCGGAATACAGGCCGAACAGTCGGGGCAGGAGGGGCGGTAGACGAAACCCCCGCTGCGGCGAAATCCACGCCCCAGCAGATGCCCGTAGAGTGTCGGGTTGAGGGGCAGAGCGGGATCGATGAACCAGTTGCATGCGGTGTGCTCGGGCAAGTAACCGCAGCCGTGATGGGGTCCGGCGTAGAGGATAATCGATCGCCTTTGCTCAGAATGCATGGTCGAGCTGTTCCGGGGCGCGGGTGAGCGGCGCCTCCGGCTGTTCATCGCACAGGCGTTGCAGCAGCGCGATGAATTGCGTGCGGGGCAGGGTTTGCGCGCCCAGGGAATCGAGATGGGCAGACTGTACCTGGCAATCGATCAAGCGATAGCCGCGCCGATCGAGGTTCGTGGCCAGGGTTGCCGACGCGACCTTGGAGGCGTCACGTTGCAGGCTGAACATGGACTCACCGTAGAAGACTCTGCCGATGGCCACGCCGTACAGCCCGCCGACGAGTTCCCCGGCGGACCAGACTTCCACGGAGTGGGCGTGTCCCAGCGCGGCGAGCGCACGGTAGGCGTCGGTCATCTCGGGCGTAATCCAGGTGCCGTCCTGGCCCTGGCGTGGCAGCGAGCAGGCACCGATGACGGCGGCAAAGTCGCAGTTGAGTGTGACGGTGTAGTCGCGCCGGCGCAGCCGCTTTGCGAGACTGCGCGATACGTGCAGACGATCGGGGAAGAAGACCGCGCGGGGATCGGGCGACCACCACAACAGTGGCTGACCGGCGCTGTACCAGGGAAAAATGCCGCGGCGGTAGGCGGTAAGCAGCAGCTCGGGTTCCAGAGTACCCCCGACTGCCAAGAGGCCATCCGGAACGGCGAGCGCCCGTCGCACGTCGGGGAACGGGTCACCGGCAAGGCGCGAATCAATCCAGGCAAGTGTCATGGGCGTTGAGCGTTGAGTGAGCAAGATGTCTCTTCGTGTTCAGACAGCGGAATCACGGCACTGAGATGCCTCCGCACAGTGACACTCTAGGCCAGTCTGGGCATTGGGAAAAGCGGACAGCCGGGTGCTACTCACGGATGATCGGTAAGGATTTTTTGAAAATACTGTCTTATACTGCCAGAAATCATGATGGGTTGGATGCAGGCGCGTGGATTTCGCTACTACCGTTGCTAATGCCCTGAGGGAGTCGGGGGTAAAGTACAAGGTCATCCGACACACTTGGGCGCATTCGTTGGAGCAGGCCGCCCAGTCGGCGGGTATTGCCCAGGAACAGGTGGCGCGAGCGGTACTGCTCAACGATGCACAAGGGATTGTGATGGCCGTATTGCCGTTGACGGCCATGATCGATTTCCGTGCACTCCATCAGGTAACGCTGCGGGACCTGTCGCCGGTTACCCATCTGCCGCTGAATCGCCTCTTTACGGACTGCGACGAAGGATCGATTCCGCCGTTCGGCCCCCGTTATGAGATTCCCACTCTGATCGACGAGAGCCTGATGCTGGTGCCGGAGGTCTATTTCGAACCCGGCCGCAAGGGGTGCTTGGTGGGCGTGGCCAATCAGGATTTCCGCGCGCTGATGCGCGGCGCAAAGCTGCGTCCCATTGCCTGCAGCGAGTCGAACGTCACGCACCTGACCACCCACGAGTTCTTGGTGCCTGAGGATCGTGAATTTCGCGATACGCTGCAAAACCTCACGCCGGTAGGCGATATCAAGGCGGCGCTCAAGGGGATCGACAGGCTGCCCGCGATGCCGGAGATGGCCCACCAACTGCTGCGGCTGCGCAACGATCCTATGGCCAACGCGCGCGACCTGTCGGCGATCGTGGAGCGCGATCCCAGCCTGGCCGCCCAGATCATCCGCTACGCCCGTTCGCCGTTCTTCGGCTACCGCGGGCGCATCGATTCGCTACACGAAGCCATCTCCCGCGTGCTGGGATTCGATATGGTGATGAATATGACGGTGGGCATCGCGGCGGGGCGCGGCTTCAAAATACCCTACGACGGGCACCTGGGCCTGCATGCCTTCTGGCGTCACGCCGTGTACAGCGCGGCGTTGATGCAGTTGCTGGCCAGCGTGCTACCCAAGAAGATCCGTCCCAAACCCGGGGTTGCCTATCTGGCAGGTTTGCTGCACAACTTCGGCCAACTACTGGTGGGATACCTGTTTCCGGCCCATTTCTACGTGCTCAACAAGCTGGCCGAGACCAACCCCGAGGTGCCCATCGGCGTCATCGAGCGCCGCGTATTGGGCAATGGCAACGGCAACGGTTCGGAAGGCAGTCGCCACAGCTATCTAGGCGGGGCGTTGCTGGAGGCGTGGAATCTGCCCGAAGAGATCGTGGCGGCGGCTTACCACCACCATAACGAGTCCTACCGTGCCGAGGACGGTGTCCTCGCCAATCTCGCCTTTATCACCGATCAGCTGCTCAAGCGCCATGGTCTGGGCGATGCCCCTACCGGGGAGCTGTCGCGATCCGTCCTGACCGCCCTGGGGTTGGCGGAGGACATGGCGGAATCCCTACTCGAACGCCTGATCGGCGGCAACGACCAACTGGAACAGATGTCCCGCGATCTGGCCGCCTAGAGTCGGCGCGTGGCCGTGAGCTAGTTGGCCTGCTGTTCGACTGCCAGCGGGTTGTGGGCCGCGATCAACGCATCCAGATCCGGCAGCGGCTTGGAAATGTAGTTCCCCTGCACCCAATCCACCCCGCATTGCTGCAGCATGAGCAGCACCTGCGGATTCTCCACATGCTCGGCGATGGTCTTGCGCCCCAGGGTATGGGCCATTTCGTTCATGTGCATGACCATGGTGCTGTCAACGGTATCGATGATCATGTCCTGCACGAACTGGCCGTCGATCTTGATGAAGTCCACTGGCAGGTGCTTGAGGTAGGTAAACGAGCTGAATCCAGATCCGAAGTCGTCGAGGGCGAAACGGCAGCCGCGTTCGCGCAGCTCGCCCATGAAACGTTGCGCAGCGGCAAGATTGGTGATGGCCGAGGTTTCGGTGATTTCGAAGATGACGGCATTGGGTTCGAGCTGCGTGGATTCGAACAGACCCACGATCATCTCCAACAGCGTGGGGTCTTCCAGCGTGCGGGACGACAGGTTGATGGACAACGACACGTTGTTGTGGGTTTCGCGCACCTTGTCCAGCACTTGCAGTGCGCGCGTGACCACCCACAGATCGATCTCCTTGAGCAGGTCGTAGCGTTCCGCACTGGGCAGGAACAGGTGCGGTGGCGTGACTTCGCCGTCGGGTCCGGTGAGGCGAACGAGGACTTCAAAGATGCGCTCGCCGCCCTCCGTTACGCAGGAACTGTCCCAAAGCGTATCGTTCTCGGGGAGTGTCGGGCATGCGATATCCGACACCGCGAGGATCGGCTGATAGTACAGTTGAAAACCGTCTTCGCGCAGCGCCTGTTGCAGATGATGCGACCAGCCTGATCCGACACCGTCCTGGCTCGCCGGTTGAACCTCGGGTTGCTCGATCACGTAGGTCTGGTTGCGCCCGCGGCGCTTGGCCATTTGGCAGGCCAGTTCGGTGGTCTTCAACGCCTCTTCGGCGTTTTGTATGGTTCCGTTCAGCAGTGCCGCGCCCACGCTGCCGTAGATGCGCAGACGACGTCCTCCGTAGTTGAAGCTGCTCTCCGCGAGAACGTTGCGGAAGCTGTTGGCGATGTAATACAAGTTTCGCGTTTCGATGTTGCGCAGCAGGATGGCGAAGTTATCACCGCCGAGTCGCGCCAGGATGTCCGATTCGCGCAGGCGCGTGTGCAGCAGGCGCGCCACCTCGACCAGCAGGTGATCGCCGGCGGCATGGCCGGCGAGGTCGTTGACGAATTTGAACCGATCGAGATCGATCATCAACAACGCGCTGCGATCGCTGCCGCGGCGCAGTTGCGCCAGTTCGGCCTCCAGTTGCTCGGTGAAATAGCGGTTGTTGTAGAGCTCGGTGAGCGGGTCGTGATTGGCCTGCCAGCGCAGCTCCTCGATGCCCTTGCGTTCGGAGATGTCGCGAAACGCTACCACCGATCCTTCGAGGCGCCCCTGGATGCGTAACGGGAAAATGGTGCATTCGACGGGCAGCGGCTTGCCGCCGCGGTTCCAGAACACCGTCTCCCAGCAGTGCAATTCGCTGCCGGTGCCATACGCGCGGCACAGAAAACAGTGTTGGGCGTCCTTGCTGGAACCGTCTTCGTGTGCGAAGTGAAACAGTACGTGCGCAAGTTGCCCTTCTAGGGGCGTCGGCGCCTCGGCATAGCCCAGGATGCGCCGCGCCGCGGGGTTGATGAAGGTGATGCGTCCCGAGCGGTCGACGCCGTAGACGCCGTCGCCCACCGATCCCAGAATCCCCGCCAGCCGCTGGCGTTCGGCCTCGGTGGCCTTGCGGGCGCGGATCATGCGTCCGATTGCCGCCACGCGCGCTTTGAACAGTTCCTCCGATTCGTCCTTGAACATGCACTCCACGGCACCGGCTTCCAGTGCGTCGTGGATCACCTGTTCCACGTAAGTGGCGGTGAGGATGGCGCAGGCGATGTGGGCGGTGGCGCGGTTGTTGCGCAGCTTGCGGCACAGCACGTCGCCGTTCTGGTCCGGCATGAAGTAGTCGATGATGGCGATGTCGAACGGCTTGGTCAGCGCTAGGCGCATGCCTTCTTCAACGGAATAGGCGGTTTCCGTATAGTAGCCAAGGGCCGCCAGCAGGCCGCTGAAATGGCGCCGTACCGTGGGGGAGTCGTCCACCAGCAGGACCCGGATGGGGATTTGCAGATCGGGCGCCGGCGCCGAGATCGATTGCGTCAGGCTGCGGTCGGCGATGCTGGCGATGACCGACGAGACTTGGCGGTAGTTCTCCCACAGGACGGGGGTGGCATTGCCCTGTTGTGCGCACCAGCCCTGGATTGCCGGCTCGATCTCCTGGGTCAGCACCGCGACGCCCAGATCGCGGTAAGGGGGGTGCAGCAGACGGTCCAGTAGCCGATTGGCGTGGGGTTCGCCGTGTTTGGGCCAGCCGAGCACTACGCCGTCGTAAGGTTCGCGATCGGGCGACAGTGAAACCAGCCGGTCGTGGGCTTCCAGATAGCTGGAGGTGGCGTCGGTTTCGAAACCGGCCTGCTCGAGGAGCCGGTTGAGGACGTGGCGCAGCGTGTCGGAGCGTTCGACGAGTAGTACGTGGGGCATTCCGCGTTGGGCTCGTTGGTGGTTGTAGGCGGCGGCGAAGAAGTCGAAAGTATACGGAAAAGCGTTGCGGTCGTCGCGCCCGACGACCGGATTCGAAACCAATGACCGGGGAGGTGTACGTGGAGGATCTCAAATCATCGGAAGCCTGGCGGGTGTTCCGCATCCAGGCCGAGTTGATCGACGGTATCGAAACTCTCAACGAGCTTGGGCCGGCAGTGACGGTGTTCGGCAGCGCCCGTCTCCGGCCAGGCGATCCCTATTACGAAACGGCGGTGGCCACCGGCCGCATGCTGTCGGACATGGGGGTGTCGGTGATCACCGGGGGAGGCCCCGGCATCATGGAGGGGGCCAACAGAGGCTGCTACGATGGCGGCTGTCACTCGGTGGGGCTTAACATCGCGCTGCCCCACGAGCAGACTCCCAACTCCTTCCAGGACGTCAGCCTCACCTTCCGCTACTTCTTCGTACGCAAGCTGATGTTCGTGAAGTACGCCAGCGGCTTCATCATCTTTCCCGGCGGCTACGGGACGCTGGACGAGTTGTTCGAGGCGCTGACGCTGGTGCAGACCGAACGCATTCGCCGTTTTCCCATCGTGCTGGTGGGCAGCGACTACTGGCAGGGGCTGATCGAGTGGATGCGCGAGCAGGTGATGCGCCGTCACTGCATCGACCGCGCCGACCTCGATCTGCTCTCCGTGGTGGACAGCGCGGACGCGGCGGTGGCGCTGATCCGCGATCATCTGCAGCGCCTCACCGAACACTACCCGGACGATCGGCGCAAGGGCGACGGTCCTATCTAGACACGCTTGCCAACCAGCGGCTCACGCACTCCGGGTCGCGGGTATCCAAGGCCACGGCGATGCCCGCTTCGAAGGGGGTGAGCGGTTCGCGCTGCGTCAGCTGCTGATGCAATACCTCCGGCGTTGCTTCCGAGGCATCCGCCCCTGCGCGCTGGCGCTCGCCGATTCGCGTTTCCAACACCGCCTCCGGCGCCTCGAAACAGAGCAGCGTGACCGGTACGCTCAGGCGTTGCGCCAGTTCCAGGAACGGTGCGCGCTGCGCCTGGCGCAGGAACGTGGCATCGACGACCACCGAGCGCCCGGCGCCCAGGATCGCTTCGGCCAGTTGCCGCAACTCCGCGTAGGTGCGCGCCGTCATCCCAGCATCGTAGAGGCCGCCGCCCGGCGCGGAGCCGCTGCGCGCATGCGCGGCGAGACCGGCAAGACGTTTGCGCTCCACGTCGGAACGCACCCGGATTGCTCCCAACCGTTCCACCAGGGTCTGCGTCAACGTCGTCTTGCCGCTGCCCGACACGCCGTGGGTGAGATAGAGCTGCGGGAGGTCCGGATCGGTGTAGCGGCTGGCCAGGGTCAGATACTGCGCGCCCTCGGCCAGCGCCCGCTCGCGCTCCTCGTTTGCGATGCCGTCCTGGTTGCTGCGGATAGCGTTGACCTTGGCCCGCACCAGGGCGCGATAGACCAGATAGAACGGTAGGACCGCCAAATCGCGGTAGTCGCCGGTCTCCTCCAGGTAACGGTTGAGGCAGCGGTGGGCGAGGGCGGGTTCGCCGCGGTCGTCCAGATCCATCACCAGGAAGGCGATCTCGCTCAGGGTGTCGATCCAGCGCAGCTCGGGATTGAACTCGATGCAGTCGAACAGCACCACCTGGTCTTCCAGCGCCACCATGTTGCCGAGATGCAGGTCGCCGTGGCACTCGCGGATGTGGCCTTGGGCGCGACGGCGCAAAAAGTGCTCGTGCTTCGTGGTATGCTCGCGCACGCTCCAGGCGCGCAGCCGCGCCAGGCGCTCGTGCTGGGATGCGGCGAGCGGCGTGGCGTCGATCTGGCGGAAGTTCTGCTCGGCAGGCGCCCAGATTCGCTGCGGATCGCCATAGAGGGAGTGTTCGGGTGCCGGCCCCAGCGCTCGATGAAAGTGTGCCACCTCGACCGTGGCCGTGTCGATGAGCGCGGCGCTGAGACGGCCCTGGCGCTGTAGGCGGTCGAGCAGTTGCGACTGCGGAAAGCGCCGCATGCGCACCGCGTAGTCCAGCGCCGGGCCGGCGCCGTCCAGCCGGGGGATGCCGTCGTAGCCAACGACCACTCCCGTGAGGCCCTCGCGCGATTGATGGACCACCCCATGCCGGGCAACATTCGCCAGCTCGAGAACGTGCTTCTCAATGCCTGGGTGCTCTCTGACGAAGAGGTGATTGAGGCGGAGGACGTTGAGATAGCGCCAGCCCCGCCGCTTTCTGAACGTCGATCCTCCCCCGCTCTGG
>JBNKCG010000087.1:0-1746 GCA_050287605.1 Gammaproteobacteria bacterium
CGGCACCTCCAAGCTGATGAGCGAATGGATGCTGCGCGACCTGGCGGCGGCGAGCACTCTGCGCTACGTGGCACTGCGTTATTTCAATGTTGCCGGCTGCGACCCCGAAACGCGCATCGGTCAGTCGACCCCCAAGGCCACGTTATTGATCAAAGTGGCATGCGAGGTGGTTATGGGGAAACGCCAGGCGCTGTCCCTGTTCGGCACCGACTACCCCACGCCTGACGGTACCGGTGTACGCGACTACATTCACGTGGAGGATCTGGCCGATGCCCACCTCAAGGCCGTGGATTACCTGCGCGACAACGGTGCTTCCGTCACCTTGAACTGCGGTTACGGTCACGGCTACAGCGTGCGTGAAGTGATCGACGTGGTCGAACGCGTCACCGGTCGTCCGTTGCCGGTCGTCGAGCAGCCGCGCCGCGCGGGCGACCCTCCCTCTCTGATCGCCGCCGCGGAACGTATCCGCGAAGTGCTGGGTTGGACACCGCGCTACGACTCGCTGGAAACCATCGTGCGCACCGCGTTGGCCTGGGAACAAAAACTGGCCACACACTAGCACTGTCGTTGCGGAGGCTTGTTACTCTTTCGGCGAGGGAGTGCGCATTTCGATCGCCTTGCGCAGTCGGTGAGCGATGATCACGGAGTACTCGCTGACGCTGCGGCACTCCTCCTCGGTCAAACCCCGCGTCTTTGCCTTTTTCAGCAACGCGCGCCAGGGGCGGCGCAGGTAGGATGGAATGACGTCTTGGTAACGGATACCGAGCGCCTTGGCGCGCAGGCGCAGGTCCGTAGTCTGCACGTAACCTTGCGGACGGCGGTCCTCCAACAACCACTGCAGCGGTTGAATGACAACGGGCGCATCGCTGCCCACGTGCCGGGCAACCCGCTTGCTGGGCTCTTCGGTCACGCTGTCGGCCCGCAGATCCACGCCGGACGATTCAAGGTTGTCGTCTTCCACCATTGCTCCTACCGCCACGACCCAACGCCCAGATATGCCACGCCCTTCGCAACCTAGTGAACGTATCTAATCTCGGCATTGGTTACAAGAACCATCCGTAGGCCGAACGCGCTTTTGCGCAAAGCAGCAGGCCGCACCCCCTCTACACCATCAAACAATTTGATGAAACACCCCCTTGTTCCCGGTGTTTTTTGGGTGCCAGTTGCTATAATCCTCGCTCTTTTGCAACAAGTGGGAGCCTGCCACGACGCCGTCGGGGCAACATCCCTGGGTCCTGCCGCCGTGCTGCCGCAGCAACTTCAAGAGGACAATTCGCAATGGAAACCGTCGCCATCGTCGGTCTCGGCTATGTAGGACTGCCACTGGCGGTCGCCCTCGGCAAACTGCAACCCACCGTGGGTTTCGACCCCAACGCGCATAAGGTGGAGAGCTATCTCAAATACTGTGACCCCACCGGAGAGGTCAGCGAAACCGATCTGCGCGCGGCCACACAGCTGCGCTGTTCGGCCGACCCCGCCATCATCGGCGAGGCGGAGCTCATCATCGTCGCCGTCCCCACCCCAATCGACAGCGCTCATCAGCCCGACTTCACCCCCTTGGCCGCCGCCAGCCGTACCGTGGGAGAACACATGCGCCGGGGCGCTACCGTCATCTACGAATCCACCGTCTACCCGGGAGCGACCGAAGAGGTCTGCGTGCCGATCCTGGAACAGCACTCCGGACTGCGCTGGAGGGAGGACTTCCACGTCGGCTACTCCCCGGAGCGCATCAACCCGGGCGACAAG